>JBDSIR010000066.1:0-28081 GCA_039917855.1 Gemmatimonadales bacterium
GTCAGCTCGTGTCGTGAGATGTTGGGTTAAGTCCCGCAACGAGCGCAACCCTCGTCCCTAGTTACCAGCGGGTAAAGCCGGGAACTCTAGGGAGACTGCCGGTGTCAAACCGGAGGAAGGTGGGGACGACGTCAAGTCATCATGGCCCTTACGTCCAGGGCGACACACGTGCTACAATGGCCGGTACAGGGCGTCGCTAACTCGCAAGAGCACGCTAATCGCTAAAAGCCGGTCTAAGTTCGGATTGTGGGCTGCAACTCGCCCACATGAAGCTGGAATCGCTAGTAATCGCGGATCAGCCACGCCGCGGTGAATACGTTCCCGGGCCTTGTACACACCGCCCGTCACGCCATGGAAGCTGGGGGGACCTGAAGCCGGTGGGCTAACCCGCAAGGGAGGCAGCCGTCAAAGGTCAATCCAGTGACTGGGGCGAAGTCGTAACAAGGTAGCCGTAGGGGAACCTGCGGCTGGATCACCTCCTTTCTGGAGCAACGAGTAGCTGTGGGCCCGCGATTCATCGCGGGTGTACAACGAAAGTTCTCTAGAGTCGCTCCGCACCCCACTCTCTCAAATACGTACGCTCGGTTAGCTCTTTGACAACCGAAGGACATGGATGGGGATCGTGGCCGCAAGGTCACGATTCATAGATCGCGGAATCACTCAACGATGCATCAGTTGAGTAGTAAAGAACCAATCGAAATTGAGGTCAAACGCAATAAGGCACACGGCGGATGCCTTGGCACCAAGAGGCGATGAAGGGCGCGATAAGCTGCGAAAAGCCTGGGGGAGTCGCACATAGGCTGTGATCCCAGGATGCCCGAATGGGGAAACCCGGCAGGCCGTGAGGTCTGTCATGGACGCGCAAGCGTCTCAAGCCAACCCGGGGAACTGAAACATCTCAGTACCTGGAGGAAGAGAAATCAACCGAGATTCCCTGAGTAGCGGTGAGCGAACGGGGAAGAGGCCAAACCGTCGGAGCTTGCTCCAGCGGGGTTGTGGGACCGCAACGTGGGACTACGAGGCAGAGATGAAGCGACCTGGAATGGTCCGCCATAGACGGTGACAGCCCGGTAATCGAATGCTTACGAGCCCTAGCGGTATCCCGAGTAGCGCGGGCCACGTGGAATCCTGCGCGAAACTGGGGGGACCATCCTCCAAGCCTAAATACTCCTTGGTGACCGATAGTGCACGAGTACCGTGAGGGAAAGGTGAAAAGCACGCCAGGTGGCGAGTGAAATAGATCCTGAAACCGTGTGCTGACAAGCAGTCGGAGGGTCGTCTTCGGATGGCCTGACGGCGTGCCTTTTGCATTATGATCCGGCGAGTTACTGATCACGTGCAGGTTAAGGCCCTCTGGGCCGGAGCCGAAGCGAAAGCGAGTCTGATAAGGGCGTCTCGTACGTGGTCGTAGACCCGAAGCCGTGGCGATCTACCGATGGGCAGGTTGAAGCCGCCGTAACAGGCGGTGGAGGACCGAACCGGTGTGGGTTGAAAACCGCTCGGATGACCTGTCGGTAGGGGTGAAAGGCCAATCAAGCTCGGAGATAGCTGGTTCTCCCCGAAATATATTTTGGTATAGCCTCGGGAAATGAGTTCACAGGGGGTAGAGCACTGGATGGGTCCGGGAGCCGAATAGGCTTACCTCCCCCAACCAAACTCCGAATACCTGTTGAATGCTGCCCGGGAGGCAGTCGCGGTGCGCTAATGTACTGCGGCGAGAGGGAAAGAACCCAGAGCCTCAGCTAAGGCCCCGGAGTGTTGGCTCAGTGTAGCAAAGGATGTGATCTTGCCCTGACAACTGGGAGGTTGGCTTAGAAGCAGCCATTCCTTTAAAGAGTGCGTAATAGCTCACCAGTCCAGCGAGGTCGCGCCGATAATGGTCGGGACTTAAGCCAACCGCCGAAGCTAGGTCTTTGTCCGCAAGGACAAGGGGTAGGGGAGCGTTCCCATAGCTATGAAGCCGGCGCGGAAGCGTTCTGGTGGAGCGGTGGGAAGTGAGAATGCCGGATTAAGTACGCGAGAAACAGTGTGAAAACCACTGTCCCCGTAAGCCTAAGGGTTCCTGAGCCATGTCGATCAGCTCAGGGTCAGTCGGTCCCTAAGCCGAGGCCGAGAGGCGTAGGTGATGGGAAACAGGTCAACATTCCTGTACCAGCAATGGAAGGTTACGAGTCTGAGGAGGGACGCAGGAGCGAACTTACCGTCGCCTGATGGATGGCGATGCAAGGTGGTAGGTGTTCCCGGGTAGGCAAATCCGCCTGGGGTAGCCGAGAACCGATGCCGAAGAGGGCGCAAGCCCTCGCAAAGGGTGGGCGTAGCACACTGCCGAGAAAAGCTTCGCAGACCACGACTATTGCTGACCGTACCGTAATCCGACACAGGTAGGCGAGGCGAGTAGCCTCAGGGGCTCGAGTGATTTACGGAGAAGGAACTCGGCAAAATGACCCCGTAACTTCGGGAGAAGGGGTGCCGTCACCAGGTGAGGCCGCACAGGCCAAGCCGAAGACGGCCGCAGAGAATCGTCCCAAGCGACTGTTTAGCAAAAACACAGGTGTCTGCAAAGGCGTTTTCCAAGCCGACGTATAGACACTGACGCCTGCCCGGTGCCGGAAGGTTAAGGCGAGCGGTTAGCCGCAAGGCAAAGCTGCGAACCGAAGCCCCGGTAAACGGCGGCCGTAACTATAACGGTCCTAAGGTAGCGAAATTCCTTGTCGGGTAAGTTCCGACCTGCATGAATGGCGTAACGACTTGGGAGCTGTCTCCTCCGTAAGCTCGGCGAAATAGCAGCATCGGTGAGGATTCCGATTACCCGCGACAGGACAAAAAGACCCCATGCACCTTTACTACAACCTGTCATTGATCGTCGATATACACTGCGTAGCATAGGTGGGAGCCGTTGAGACTTGGGTTTTGGCCCAGGTGGAGGCAACAGTGAAATACCACCCTGCGTTTATTAACGATCTCACCCGGACGGCAACACCGTCGGGGACCGTGGCTGGTGGGTAGTTTGACTGGGGCGGTCGCCTCCCAAAAAGTACCGGAGGCGCGCGATGGTGGGCTCAGTGCGGTCGGTAATCGCACGTTGAGTGTATACGCAAAAGCCCGCCTGACTGCGAGCGCGACGGCGCGAGCAGGGACGAAAGTCGGCGTAAGTGATCCGGTGATCCCGTATGGATGGGTCATCGCTCATCGGATAAAAGGTACGCTGGGGATAACAGGCTTATCGCGCCCGAGAGTTCACATCGACGGCGCGGTTTGGCACCTCGATGTCGGCTTGTCACATCCTGGGGCTGGAGAAGGTCCCAAGGGTCCGGCTGTTCGCCGGTTAAAGTGGCACATGAGCTGGGTTCAGAACGTCGTGAGACAGTTCGGTCTGTATCCGTCGTGGGCGTGGGAACGTTGAGGGATCAGGACTCTAGTACGAGAGGACCGAGTCGTAGTGACCTCCCGTGTACGGGCTGTTCCGCCAGGGGCAGCGCCCGGTAGCGATGTCACGCAGGGATAACCGCTGAAAGCATCTAAGTGGGAAACCCGTCCCAAGATGAACGTTCCTGGAGCTTAAGCTCCCTGAAGGGCCCTGGGAGACTACCAGGTTGATAGGCCGCAGGTGTACGGCGCGCGAGCGCTTCAGCCGAGCGGTACTAATCGCCCGTGAAGTTTGATCTCTCCCAATTTTTCTTGGTTTCGCGATCCCCCCATCCATGCTCCTTAGGTCGTCGCCTGCACCTGCTGCAGGCACCAGCTTTGCTGACGACTAGCGCGCAGGGGCCACACCCGTTCCCATTCCGAACACGGCCGTTAAGCCCTGTAGCGCCGATGGTACTACGACTGTGAGGTCGTGGGAGAGTAGGCCGTCGTCAGCGCCTCTTCGCCAGACCCCGGTGTCCAATCTTGGATGCCGGGGTCTCGCTTTAACCCCCTCCCCAGCCCTCCCCCTGTCGGGGGAGGGAGACTCACGCGCTCCCCTCTCCCGACAGGGAGAGGGGTCGGGGGAGAGGGCAGACACGTGGGACGCGGCCCGCCCCCCAGCTATCTTTGCGCAATGACTCGCTGCGGCCACGTCGCGCTCGCCGGCCTCCCCAACGTCGGCAAGAGCTCCCTGATGAACGCCCTCGTCGGGGAGCCCCTCGCGATGGTCTCCCCCAAGGCCCAGGCTACCCGCGTCCCCGTGGTGGGCCTGCGGACCGAGGGAGAGATCCAGTATGTCTTCCACGATCTCCCCGGCCTCCTCGAGCCCCGCTACCTCCTGCACAAGCGGATGCGCGCGCTGGCCCTCGAGAGCCTGGCCAAGTGCGACGTCGTGGTCTACCTGCACCCCGGCCCCGATGCGCCCGCCCCCCCCTTCGTCGAGATGGCCAAGCTCGATCAAACTCCCACGGTCCCCGTGATCACGGTGTACACCAAGTCGGATCTGGTGGCGCAGGATCGGCGGGAGAAAGGTCCCGCGGGCCTGTGGGTCTCCGTTGAGACCGGAGAGGGGATCCCCGGACTCCTCACCGCGGTCGCGGCCTGCCTCCCCGAAGGCCCGTTCCAGTATGATGCCGATGACCTCGGCGTCCAGCCGGTGCGCTTCTTTGTCGTCGAGTATCTCCGCGAAGCGGCCTTCGAGCTCCTCGAGGACGAGTTGCCCTATGTCTTCCAGGCCGAGGTCGAGGAATTCCGCGAGGAACGGACCCCGGTGTACATTCGGACGACCCTCTTCGTCGAGACCCCGTCCCAGAAGGGGATCCTGATCGGTGACAAGGGCCGCACCCTGAAAGCGATCGGGGTCCGTGCCCGCGCCCGGCTCGAACACCTGCTGGGGCGCCCGGTCTACCTGGAGACCTGGGTCAAAGTCCTGCCGAAGTGGCGCAAGAACGCCGACGCCCTGGCCCGATTCGGCTTCCCCCGATCCCCCGAGGAACCTGCGTGACCCTCGCTCCCGAACTGCTCGAGATCATCGTCTGCCCCAAGTGCAAGGGCGACCTCGAGTACCGCCAGACCCCGGCGGAACGTCTGGTCTGCCTCCTCTGCCGCCTCGAATACCCGGTCGAGGACGGGATCCCGATCCTGCTGATCGACGAGGCCCGGCCGCTGTGAGGCTCCGGTACGGGCTCCTGCTCGCGGTCCCCGCGAGCTTCGCCGCGGCGTGGCTGCACGCACCGCCGCTCCTGGTCTTCGTCCTCGCCTGCATCGCGGTACTCCCGCTCGCCGGCATCATGGGCGACGCCACCGAGCACCTCGCGGCGCGCACCGGCCCCACCATGGGGGGCTTCCTCAACGCGACGTTCGGGAACGCGGCCGAACTGATCATCGCGATCGTGGCGCTCCGCGCCGGTCTGGTCCAGCTGGTCAAGGCCTCGATCACCGGATCGATCCTCGGCAACCTCCTCCTCATCCTCGGGCTCTCCCTCGTCGCTGGCGGGACCAGGCGCGAGACCCTGACCTTCAATCGGACCGCCGCCAGCATGAGCGCCGGGATGCTGGCCCTCGCGGTGGTGGGGCTCGTCTTTCCCGCGCTGTTCCACCACCTCCATCCGGTCGGGAGCGAGGCCACCGAACTGCTCATGGCCGAAGGGGTGGCGCTCATCCTCCTCGCCACCTATGCCGCCTCCCTGGTCTTCTCGCTCAAGACCCATCGGCGCCTCTTCGGCGGCGACCCGCATCCGCTCGATGCGGAACCGTGGCCGGTCCGGAAGGCGGTGCTGGTGCTCGGGGGTGCCACGATCGGGGTGGCCTTCGAGGCGGAGGTGCTGGTGCATTCCGTCGAGGCGGTGACGACCACCCTCGGCTGGTCCGAGACCTTCCTCGGGCTGATCATCATCCCGTTCATCGGGAACGCGGCGGAACACGCCACCGCGGTGGTGGTGGCCCGGAAGGGGCAGACCGACCTGGCGCTGCAGATCGCGCTCGGTTCGAGCACCCAGGTGGCGCTCCTCATCGCCCCCTTGCTGGTGTTCATCGGGCTGTTCCTCGGGCGACCGATGAATTTCGCCTTCAGCACCTTCGAAGTCGCCGCACTGGCCCTGGCGACCCTGGTGGTGGCGATCTCGGTGCAGGATGGCGAGTCGAACTGGTTCGAAGGTGTCCAGCTCCTGGCCGTCTACCTGATGATCGCGATCGCGGCCTTCTTCGTCTGATGCTGACCGGTTTGACTTCCCCGGGGAAGCCCCGTAAGTTGCTATGATGCAGCAGGTTACGAGGCTCTCCGGGTGCTGAACCGCACCGTCATCCTGTACTACGCGCCCGATGGACGCACGGCGCCGGCCTTTCTCTCAACGTGGGGGGAGAGTCGGAGCTACCCCATTCTGGCGCTGGCGAACGACCGCGACGTGGACCAGCAGCTGCTGCGCGGCGCCCGTGCCTACGTGGTCCTGGACGGGTCGGCGGGGACCACCGTGGTCGCCGAGGTCATCCGACGTCTCAAGGCCGATCCGTATACCGCCGTCGCACCCCTCGTGCTCCTGCTCCCGCGCCACGAGACCGCCGAGATCGCCGGCTTCTTCGATGCGGGTGCCGATGAGGTGCTGACCCCGCTCCTCGATCTCGCGGAACAGCGCGCGCGGCTCGACGCGATGGTGGTCCGTTCCGAACGATCGGTGGCGGTGCATCCCTCGACGCGGCTGCCCGGGACGACCGAGATCGAGCGCGCCATCCGCCGCCACATGATGGGGACGGACGAGTTCGCGGTCTGCTACGCCGACCTCGATCACTTCAAGGAGTTCAACGACCGCTACAGCTATTACGACGGCGACCGGGTGATCCTGATGCTCTCCCGGATCCTGCACGACGTGGTGAAGGGTCTGGCCGGCGCACGCGGGTTCGTGGGGCACATCGGGGGCGACGATTTCATCTTCGTCCTGCCGCAGTCGTTCATCCACGAGGTCTGCACCGAGATCCTCCACGTCTTCGATTCGCTGGTGACGATGCAGTACAACGAGCAGGATCGCCGATCGGGTTATTTTTTCGGGAAGGACCGCCGGGGCCAACTGCACCGGGTGCCGTTGATGACGCTCTCGATCGGGATCGTCACCAACAAGCACCGCAAGATCTCCCACCCGGCGCAACTGAGCGAGCTGGCCACTGAGATGAAAAGTTACGCCAAGACGCTGCCGGGATCGGTCTTCGTCGTCGACCGCCGTCAGCCCGGGGAGCCGGAGGAGCAGGTGCCGGCGCCGCACGCGACCGCTGAAGGGACCGAGCGATGAACGTTGCCTGCCCGACCTGCGCGACCACGTACCGGGTCGATCCTGCCAAGATCCCCGGCGCCGGGGTCCGCGCCCGCTGCCAGGTCTGCGCCGCGGTCTTCCCGATCTCGGCCAATGGGACCGCGCCACGGCCCTCGCTGGCTGCCCCGGTCCAACGTCCCGCGATCCCGACAGGGCTCCGCCCTTCCGGCACGATGGCCGCGCCGGCGATGCCGCCAGCCCCGCCCGCAGCACCGGCCGCGCCTCCTCGCCCCACGGCGCCTCCGGTCGCCGCCCCGGTGGCTCCGCCTGCGGCCCCGAAGCCTCCGATAGCACCTGCGCCCGCTCCGGCCCCGGTGGCAGCTCCGGCACCGGTACCGGCTCCCAAGCCTGCCGCTCCCGCGGGTCGGCCGCTCAACCCCTTCCTGGCCAACGATCCCGCCACCCGGGCGCGGCGTCTGGCGCGGGCTCTGGTCTCCGACCTGGTCGTCTACAACACGGCGCGGCGTGACACGGCGCTCAAGGGCGGCACGCTCAAGGAAGAATTCGCCGAAGAGATCAAGAAGAGCTTCGAAGAGTATGAACTGCAGATCGGGAAGGAACTCGCCAGCTCGACGACCTACTTCAACGACGCGCTGAACGAGATCCTGGCGGGCGGGCAGAAGATCTACTGAGGTGAGAGTTGAGAGTCGAGAGTTGAGAGTTTAGCGGGGTGCATTCTCGGGATCCTCCCTGGATGCACCCCTCTAAACTCTCGATTCTCGACTCTCAACTCTAGACTCTAAGCCCTTGAATCCATTAGATTTCCACCATGCCCGCCCTCACCGACTCTCTCAATGACCTCGAGCACCGCGTGGCGGAGCTCCGGAGGTTCCTTTGACCTCGACACCAAACAGCGCCGGCTGACCGAGCTCGAGGCCCGCCAGTCCGATCCGGCGTTCTGGAACGATCAGAACTCCGCCCGGACGGCGGTGCAGGAGGTCAAGCAGCTCAAGGGATGGCTGGGGCCCTACGCCGACATCCAGGGGCGCCTGGTGGCCACCCGGGAGATGGCCGATATGCTCACCGCTGAGCCCGATGAGGGGTTGCAGGGGGAGCTGGAGCGCGAGGCCGACGCGCTGGCCAATGCGCTCGAGGACTACGAGCTCAAGGCGATGCTCCGCGGTCCCGACGACGCCGGCGATGCCCTGATCACCATCCATCCCGGCGCCGGTGGCACCGAGTCGCAGGACTGGGCCGAGATGCTCATGCGGATGTACGTCCGCTGGGCCGAACGGCACGGGTTCACCGTGTCGATCCTCGACCTGCAGCCCGGCGAAGAGGCAGGGATCAAGTCGGCCTCGATCGAGATCAAGGGGCAGTACGCCTACGGCTTCTTGAAGGCGGAGAAGGGGGTGCACCGGCTGGTGCGGATCAGTCCGTTCGACTCCCAGTCGCGGCGCCACACCTCGTTCGCGTCGCTGTTCGTCTATCCGGACATCGACGACACGATCGTGGTGGACCTCCGCGACGAGGACATCAGGATGGACGTCTTCCGCGCTTCGGGTGCCGGTGGCCAGCACGTCAACAAGACCTCCTCGGCGGTGCGCCTGACGCACATCCCGACGGGACTCGTGGTGTCCTGCCAGCAGGAACGGAGCCAGGGGAAGAACAAGGCGACCGCGATGAAGATGCTCCGAGCCGCGATCTACCAGATGAAGCTCGACGAGCAGAACGCCGCCAAGGCGCTGGTCGAGGCCACCAAGACCGACAACTCCTTCGGGCACGCGATGCGGAGTTACGTCTTCCAGCCCTACACGATGGTCAACGACCACCGCACCGAGCTCAAGCTCACCGACGTCCAGAAGGTGATGGACGGTGACCTTGATCCCTTCATCCAGGCCTACCTCAAGAAGTTCGGGGGGGAGAACGCATGAGCGAGGATCGCTCCTTCGTCGAGTCGCACCGCCGCGAGACCCGGGAGAAGATCGAAGCCCTCGGCGTCCGACCCTTCGCTTACCGGTTCGATCGCAGCCACCACGCCGCCGACGCGATGGCGCTGTACCAGGATGCGATGGGCGAGGCGGGGCCCGAGGTAGCGGTGGCCGGGCGCGTCGTCTCCTTCCGCAGCCAGGGGAAGACCGCGTTCGGCCACCTCGAGGATCCTACCGGGCGCATCCAGGGCTACTTCCGCGCCGACGCGCTCGGAGCGGCCTTCGAGCTGGTGAAGCTCCTCGACCTGGGCGACCACGTCGGGATCCGGGGCACCCTCTTCCGCACCCGGAGCGGCGAAGTGACGGTCAAGGTGCAGCAGGTGGAGCTGCTCGCGAAAAGCATGCGCCCGTTGCCGCTGGCCAAGACCACCGACGACGGCGTGGCCCACGGCGGGCTCACTGATCCCGAGGTCCGGTACCGCCAGCGCTACGCCGATCTGGCCGTGCATCCGGAGGTGCGAGAGGTCTTCAAGCTCCGGAGTCGAGTGGTGAGTGCCATCCGGCGCTTTCTCGATGAGCGCGGGTTCCTCGAGGTCGAGACCCCCGTATTGCAGCCGCTCTACGGGGGCGCGGCGGCGCGGCCCTTCGTGACCCACCATCACGCCCTCGACATGCCTCTCTATCTCAGGATCGCCGACGAGCTCTACCTCAAGCGGCTGCTGGTCGGGGGGCTCGAGCGGGTCTACGAGATCGGGCACGACTTCCGGAACGAGGGGCTCGACCGGACCCACAATCCCGAATTCACGATGCTCGAGTGGTACCAGGCCTATGCCGACTACCACGACGTCCGGAAGATGTGCGAGGAACTCATCCAGGGTCTGGTGGTCGAGACGACCGGCGGCGCGCTGACCTTGGAGCGAGACGGCGTCACGCTGCAGTTCGGCTCGACCTTCGCCACCGTCCGGTTCGTGGAAGGGATCGTCGCCGCCGGCGGACCGAACGTGCTCACCGCGAGCGAGGCGGAGATGCGCGTTGCCCTCAAGACCAAGGGAGTGCCGGCCGAGGAGAGCGCCAAGTGGGCGGGCGGGAAGCTCCTCGACGAGGTGTTCCGCACCTTCCTGGAGCCGACCCTCATCCAGCCGACCTTCGTGCTCGATTTTCCGCTGACCCTCTCGCCCCTGGCCAAGAAGCACCGGGACGATCCCCGGCTGGTCGAGCGATTCGAGCTCTTCGTCCAGGGTCGCGAGCTGGCCAATGCGTTCAGCGAACTCAACGACCCCGACGACCAGCGTGCGCGCTTCGAGGACCAGGTGGCCCAGCGTGCCGCCGGGAACGAGGAGGCCCAGCTGCACGATGCCGACTTCCTCCGGGCGCTCGAATACGGGATGCCGCCCGCCGGCGGGATCGGGATCGGGATCGACCGGCTCCTGATGCTTCTGAGCGGGTCCGCCTCGATCCGCGACGTGATCCTCTTCCCGGCGATGCGGCCCGAAGAAGGCCGGAGCTGATGCTCTCCTGGCCCTCCGCGCTCGAACGTCGGATCGCCCGGCGCTACCTGCAGGGGGGCCGGAAGCGGCGCGGAGCTTCGCTGCAGGCCATCATCGCCACCGGGGGAGTCGCCGTCGGTACGATGGCGCTTGTCGTGGTGCTGGGCGTCATGAATGGCATCCGCGACGAGCTCCGCGCCCGGATCCTGGTCGGCAGCCCGCACCTGCGGATCCTGACGTACGGCGAAGGCCTCCGGATCGACGACTGGCGCACCCCGCTCGCAACGATCCGCTCCGACTCCGCCGTGGTGGCCGCCGCCCCCGAGGTGCTCACCCAGAGCATCCTCACCACCGGGGCGGACTATGTCGTGGCCGTGAACATCATCGGGCTCGATCCCGACACCGGCACGGCTTCGGTCACCACGCTGCCCCAGGCGGTGGTCGAAGGGGACCTGCACTTCGAGCCCCGGCGCCCACGCGAGGGGGCCGATGGGGTGGAGGGAGGGATCCTCATCGGTCGGCGGCTCGCGGCCAAGCTCAACGCCCGGGTGGGCGACGTGGTGCTGCTGATCCCGCCGACCGCCGCCAAGGTGAATCCCGCACTGGGGATCGCGGTGCCGCGGATGTGGCGCTTCGAAGTCACCGGGCTCTTCGACACGGGGATGTTCCAGTACGATGACCAGTTCGTCGTCATGGGGCTCCCGGTGGCCCAGCAGTTCGCGGGCCTCGGTTCCGCCGTCTCGGCCATCCAGGTCCGCGTGCATGATGCCGACGAGGCGCCCGCGGTCGGCCGGCGGCTCGAAGAGGCCCTCGGCTACCCCTACCGTTCGCTCGACTGGCAGGCCCAGAACGCCAATCTGTTCGGCGCGCTCCAGCTCGAGAAGCTCGGGATGGGGCTGGTGATCTTCTTCATCATGCTGGTGGCCGCGTTCAACATCGTCGGGGTCCTTACGATGGTGGTCACCGACAAGACCCGGGAGATCGGGATCCTCCAGGCGATGGGGCTCCCGGCGGCGTCGATCCGCCGGATCTTCGTGGCCCAGGGGACGGTGATCGGTGGCATCGGTGTGGGGAGCGGCCTCGTGCTCGGCCTCGTGGTGGCGGCGGCGTTCGATCGGTGGCGGTTGATCCCGATCAACCCGGCGGTGTACTTCATCGACCACCTCCCGGTGCGGGTCGAACCGCGCGACGTGCTCATCGTGGTCGCCGTCGGTCTCGCGCTGGCCGTGGCGGCCACGATCTATCCCTCACGCCAAGCCGCCAGTCTCACTCCCGTCGACGCGATCCGGCACGAATGAGCACCGTACTCGAGGCCGCGGGCCTGGCCAAGTTGTATCAGGGAGAGGACGGCGGCACCATCGAGGTGCTGGCCGGGCTCGACCTGACGGTGGCCAAGGGTGAATTCGTCGCCATCACCGGCGCCAGCGGGGTAGGGAAGAGCACCCTGCTGCACTGTCTCGGCGCGCTCGACCGGCCCACGCGCGGCAGCGTGCGCCTCGATGGGATCGACTACGCCGCCCTGGCGCCGAGCGCGATGTCGTCGCTCCGGAACCGCCGGATCGGATTCATCTTCCAGTTCCATCACCTCCTGCGCGAGTTCAGCGCGCTCGAGAACGTGATGATGCCGCTCCTCATCGCCGGGCGTCCCGAGGCGGAGGCGGAGGATCGGGCCGCCGCGGCGCTCAGCGCGATGGGCCTCGATCACCGGGTGTCGCATCGCCCCGCCAAGCTGAGCGGCGGCGAGCAGCAGCGGGTAGCGGTGGCCCGCGCCGTCGTGATCGAGCCCAGCGTCGTGCTGGCCGACGAACCGTCGGGCAACCTCGATGCCCACAATGCGGAACGCCTGCACGACCTGTTCGCCACGCTGGGAGAGCGCTTCGGCACCGCTGTCATCGTGGTGACGCACAATCCCGAACTCGCCCGGCGGGCATCCCGGATCCTGACGCTCGTCGACGGCCATCTCGCGCCGGCCCACCTGCCCACCGGCCCACTGGCCGTCTGACATGCGTTGCGACCACTGCCACGAGCGCGAGGCGGTCATCCACCTCACCCAGATCGCCGACGACAAGTCGGCGCAGGTGCATCTCTGCGAGAAGTGCGCCGCCGAGAAGGGGGTGGAGTCCGCCACCGCGCTGGTGAAGAGTCCGCTCGGCGGTTTCCTAGCCCAGCTCTCCCCCGCGGGCGGCGTCGACGCGCCGGCGAACGACCTGCGCTGTCCGCGTTGCGGCGCGGGCCTCGCCGATTTCCGGGAGGCCGGCCGTCTCGGCTGTCCGGAGTGCTGGGAGATCTTCGCCGGCCCGCTCAACGACCTGGTGCGTCGATTGCACGGGGCCACGCACCACGTCGGGGAACGCTACGCGCCGCCCGGCACCCCCGAGGAGCCGGGCCACCCCTCCGTCGCGGACGAGCAGTTGCGGGCCGAACTGCGTGACGCGGTGGCAGCCGAGGATTTCGAACGGGCCGCCCGCCTTCGGGACGCGCTCAGGACCCGGCCGTGATGGATCTCTCGCTCCTCGCCGACGGCGGACTGGGCTGGCTCGATGGGAGCGGGCCGCAGAGCCACCTGGTGTTGTCCACCCGGGTGCGGCTGGCGCGTAACCTCGCCGGTCGGGTGTTCGGGGTCCGCAACACCGCCATCGAGCGCGAGGTGATCCTCTCGGACGTGCGTGCGGCGGCGGTCGACACCGTCTCCCTCGGGAAGGCGCATCTCTTCCGCCTGGACCAAGTCGAACGCCTGGACCGCCAGGTCCTGCACGAACGGCACCTTGTGAGCAAGGAATTGGCCGGGTTGGAGGTGGGGGGACGGGTCCGGACGGGGGCCGCCTGCCTCTGGCAGGAGGGGGCTGGGGTGATGGTCAACGAGGAGGACCACCTCCGGCTGCAGGCCCTTCGTTCCGGCTTCGATCTGGAGGCCGCGTACGCAGCGGTGGACCGCGTGGACGGTGAACTGGGACAACGACTTGCGTTCGCCTTCCATTCGGAGTTCGGTTATCTTACGAGTTGTCCGACCAACGTCGGAACGGGTCTTCGAGCGTCGGTGTTGATCCATCTCCCGGGGCTCGTACTGACCAAGGAGATCGGGCGGGTCCTCCAGGGGCTCGGCCAGGTCGGGCTGACCTTCCGCGGACTGTACGGCGAGGGGAGCGAAGTGGTCGGCAACTTCTTCCAGTTGTCCAACCAGACCACCCTCGGCCAGACGGAACGAGACCTGCTCGAACATCTCGGTTCGATGGTCCGCGAGGTCATCACCTACGAAGAGCAGGCGCGGGAGGTCCTCCTGCGTGAGGCCCCCGCGATCATCGAGGACAAAGTGTGGCGGGCGTATGGCCTGCTCCGGTATGCGCGGACGCTCTCGTTCGAGGAGACGATGAATCTCCTGTCGGGGGTCCGGCTCGGGGTCGGGGTGGGGCTGGTGGGTGGGGTGGGGCTGTACACGCTCAACAAGCTGCTGGTCCACACGCAGTCGGCCCACCTGGCGGCGGCGGAAGGGATCCCGCTGGACGATCCGGCTTTGCCGGTGCGCCGAGCCCGCTACGTACGGACGCTGTTGGACGAGGACGCCGCGCACCGCGGCGGCACTTCGGCAGGAGACCACCGATGAACGGCTACAATTTCACGGACCGCGTGCGCAAGGTGTTGCAGATGGCCCGCGAAGAAGCGGCCCGGCTGCATCATGAGTACGTCGGCACGGAGCATATCCTGCTCGGTCTCATCCGCGAGGGTGAGGGCGTGGCCGCGGCGGTCCTCCAGAACCTCAACGTCGACCTCGACGAGATCGCCCAGCGGATCGAAGAGACGGTCAAGAAGGGGAAGGCCGCGGCCGCCACCGGTCCCGACCTGCCCTACACCTCGCGCGCCAAGAAGGTGCTCGAGCTGGCCATGGCCGAGGCTCGGGAGCTCAACCACAGCTATGTGGGCACCGAGCACCTGCTGCTCGGCCTGCTGCGTGAAGAGAAGGGGATCGCGGCCCAGGTGCTCACCGACGCTGGGGTGAGCCTCGAGGCCTCGCGCGCGGAGACGCTCCGGCTGCTCGGCAGCGATCTCCCGCCGCAGACGGCGTCTGGGACGACCGGGAGTCCGCCGCCCGCTGCCGCGCCGAGCCCCAAGACCGAGAAGAAGTCGAAGACGCCCGCGCTCGATCATTTCTGCCGCGATCTCACCCAGCTCGCCGCCGAGGGTCAGCTCGATCCGACCATCGGGCGGGCCAAGGAGATCGAGCGGGTCATGGAGATCCTGGCGCGCCGCAAGAAGAACAATCCGGTCCTCATCGGCGAACCGGGGGTCGGCAAGACCGCGATCGTCGAGGGACTGGCCCTGATGATCGCGAGCGGCGGGTGCCCCGACGTGCTCCGCGACCACCGGGTGCTGGCGCTCGACATGGCGGCCGTCATCGCGGGCACCAAGTACCGCGGCCAGTTCGAGGAGCGTCTCAAGGCGGTGATGAACGAGATCGTCGCCAACAAGCAGGTCGTGCTCTTCATCGACGAGCTGCACACGCTGGTGGGTGCCGGCGCCGCCGAAGGGGCCATCGACGCCTCGAACATGCTCAAGCCCGCGCTGGCCCGGGGTGAGTTGCAGTGCGTCGGTGCCTCGACCCTCAACGAGTACCGCAAGTACATCGAGAAGGACGGCGCGCTCGAACGCCGGTTCCAGACTGTCATGGTGGAACCGCCTACGATCGACGAGACGATCGAGATCCTCAAGGGGCTCCGCAAGAAGTACGAGGATCACCACCGCGTGAGCATCCCCGACCCGACGCTCAAGGCGGCGGCCCAGCTCTCCGAGCGCTACATCACCGACCGGTTCCTTCCGGATAAGGCCATCGACGTCATCGACGAGGCCGGCGCCCGGGCGCGGCTCGCAGCGCAGGTGCCCCCCGCCGAGGTCGCGGAACTCAAGGCCCAGCTCGAGCAGGTCAACGTCGAAAAGGAGAACGCGGTCCGCGACCAGAATTTCGAGAAGGCCGCCGCACTCCGCGATCGCGAGCGCGACGTGCAGCAGCAGATCCGTACCCGCCAGGAAGAGTGGGAAAAGGAGCGCCAGACCCGCCGTCCGGTCATCGACGAGGAGGCGGTGGCCTTCATCGTGTCGCGCTGGACGGGGATCCCGGTGACCCGGATCCAGGAGGCCGAGGCCGCGCGGCTGCTGCGGATGGAAGAGGAGCTGCACGCCGCGGTGGTCGGGCAGGACGAGGCCATCAAGGCCGCAGCGCGCGCCATCCGGCGCTCGCGCGCCGGCCTCAAGGACCCCAACCGGCCGATCGGTTCGTTCATCTTCTGCGGCCCCACCGGCGTCGGCAAGACCGAATTGGCCCGGGCGCTCGCCAAGTTCCTGTTCGCCGATCCGGCCGCGCTCATCCGGGTGGACATGTCGGAGTACATGGAGAAGTTCTCGGTGTCGCGCCTGATCGGTGCGCCCCCGGGGTACGTCGGCTACGAGGATTCCGGCACCCTGACCAAGGCGGTGCGCCGGAAGCCGTACTCGGTGATCCTCCTCGACGAGATCGAGAAGGCCCACCCCGACGTCTTCAACATCCTGCTGCAGGTGCTCGACGAGGGTCACCTCACCGACAACTACGGCCGGATGATCGACTTCAAGAACACCGTCGTGATCATGACCTCGAACGTCGGTGCCCGGGACATCCTGGGCGGCAACAAGAGCCTCGGCTTCCACGACCAGTCGTTCAAGTCGAGCTACGAGGAAATGGCACGCAAGGTCAAGGAGGAGATCCAGAAGGTGTTCAACCCGGAGTTCCTGAACCGGCTCGATGACGTGATCGTCTTTCACCCGCTCGACAAGGCACACATCGCGCAGATCGTCACGATCCTGCTGCGCGAAGTGCAGCGCCGCCTGGGCGACGAGGTCCGCCTCTCGCCTGCCGCGGTGACCTTCCTGGCCGACCACGGGTTCGATGCACAATATGGCGCCCGCCCTCTGAAGCGGGCCATCCAACGGTATGTCGAGGACCCGCTCTCCGAGCGGATCCTGGCCGGGGAGTTCGGTCGGGGCGATGAGATCGAGGTCGACGTCGCCCCGGAGGGCGACCGCCTCGCCTTCCGCGCCCTGACCGGCTCCAAGGCCTGACGGCGCCCACCGACCTCGCCCGCGAAATGCGGGCGAGGATCCTCCGCCTCCCCGGCCGCATGCCTCCGCGACCGCTCCGCCGATTCGTCCTCGCCGCCCTGCTGTGCGCCGGGCCGGCCTCCCTGCGTGCCCAGCAGCCGGAGGGCGCCCAGCCGGTGCCTCCGCTCGATTCCCTCGTGGTCGAGGGACAGCAGCGCCTCACCGCCACCCAGATCCTCGGTACCGCTGGACTGGTCGTCGGCCAGACCGTGGGCTATCGCGACGTCCAGCGGGCCATCGGGGCGCTGTTCCGCACCGGTCAGTTCGACGACGTGCAGATACAGCAGCGCGAAGGCCCCAACGGCGAGCTGGTCATCGCCATCGTGGTGCGTGAGCGCCCGATCCTCGAGCGCTGGACCGTGCGCGGGGTCGACAAGATCGGGGAACGGATCGTGAAGGATCGGGTGCAGCTCCCCACCGGCCGGGCGATCGACCGGGCCGCGGTGGCGCTCTCGCTCTCCTCCATCGATTCGCTCTACCGCGAAAAGGGCTACTACCGCGCCCGGATCCGGACCCTCGAACTTCCCCAGGCCGACGGCAAGGTCCGAGTGGTCTTCGACGTCGAGGAGGGGAACCGCGTGGCGCTGAGCCAGGTCGACGTCACGGGGAACGCGCAGGTCCCCGACGACCGGCTCCTGGGTCAGATGCACACGCGCCCCGAGGCCTTTCTCTGGTACCGCACCGGCGAGATCGACGATGACGAGGTGCAGCGCGATCTGCGTGAACGCCTGCCGCAGTACTACGCCGAGCGGGGCTACATCGACGCCCAGGTGACCCACGATTCCCTCGCCGTCGACAGCGTCACCGGCAAGGCCGCGCTGCACCTCGAGGTGGACGAGGGGCAACTGTATCGGGTCGGCAAGTTCGAGATCCTCGGCAACCGGCGCTTCTCGATCGGGGAATTGACCGAGTATTACCCGTTCCGGGTCGATTCGCTGGCCCCGAACGCCGCGCCGCGCGCCTTCGATCGGACCCAATGGGATGCCGCGACCAGCAAGGTCCGCACCCTGTACGGCAACAGCGGGTATATCTACGCCCATGTCGAGACCGTGGAAGGGCGCCGCACCCTCCCCGACGGCACCCACCTCCTCGATCTCACCTGGCAGATCACCGAAGGGCAGCCCGCGCTGATCCATCGGATCGACATCCTCGGCAATGACGTCACCCACGAGCGGGTGATCCGCGAAGCGATCCTGCTCGTGCCGGGCGAACTGTTCAACCAGGAACGCTTCGTCCGCTCCTACCAGAACATCGCCAACCTCGGCTTCTTCGAGCAGCCGATGCCGGAACCGGTCGTCGAGCCCGCCGACGGGGGGCCTGATGTGAACCTCATCTTCCATGTCACCGAGCGCCGCACCGGCAACATCAACTTCGGCGCCTCCATCGGGCAGGGGACCGGCATCGGCGGCTTCCTCGGGCTCGAGGAACCGAACCTCTTCGGCCGCGCCAAGCGGGGTCGGTTCCAGTGGCAGTTCGGGCGGAACGTCAATGACTTCACCCTGAGTTTCACCGATCCCGCCTTCCGCGACACCCGGGTGTCCGCCACGGTGACCCTCTATAACTCGCGCCAGCGCTTCACTGTCGGCGACCTCGGCCGGCGGCGCCAGCGCGGCGGCAGCCTCCAATTCGGCTTCCCGTTCATGGGGTCCCGGTATACCCGCCTCTTCTTCTCGTACGGACTGCAGGAGCAGAGCTTCAGCGGCGGCTCCACCGACCTCCAGGCCCGGTTCAATTGCAGCAACTGCACCCGATCCACCCTCGGCGCCACCCTCGTGCGCGACACGCGCATCGGGCTCCCGTTCCCGACCGAAGGGACGTACCTGAGCATCGGTGCCGAACAGAATGGCGGATTCCTGCAGGGCACGGGTGACTACCAGAAGCTCGACCTGGAAGGGAAGTGGTTCACCCCCCTCGGCGTCGCCGGCGGGCAGGGCGGTCCCTTCGGAGGCGGTATCGCCTTCGTGCTAGGACTGATCGCCAAGTCAGGATTCGTCTTCGGGGACGCGAGCCAGTTCCCGACCGACCTCTATTCGGTGGGAGGCGTGCAGTTCGGCATCCCGCTGCGCGGCTATGAGGAGTTCTCGATCACTCCCGACGGATTCAATGCCCGGTCCGGTTCGACCAGCGCGACGGCCAACTCGTTCGGCCGGTCCTATGCCGCGTTCACGCTCGAGGCCGGCGCCCGCATCAGCCAGTCGGTGTACGTCAACACCTTCCTCGATGCCGCCAACCTGTACCGGGAACCGCGGCAGTATGACCCCACCCGTCTGTACCGGGGCGCGGGCTTCGGCGCTTCTTTCGTCTCCCCCCTTGGCCCCCTCGGCCTCGACCTGGCCTATGGTTTCGACCGGGTCGGCGTCGATGGCCGCCCCAATCCGGGGTGGAAACTTCACTTCCGGCTCGGCAACTTCTTCTAGGCCGATCTCGACCCTCACCTGAACGGCAGGTACGCACCATGATGACCCGGACCGCAATCTTCGCTCTCACCTTGCTCGGCGCCGCCACGGCTCCCGCGGCCGCCCAGCAGCCCCGTCCCGCTGGGGCGCGCCCGGCCGCCACCGCGCAGGCCCCGGGGGCCAAGCTCGCCTATCTCAACAGCCGCGCGATCCTCGCGCAGACGCCCGGATACGCGGCGGCCGAGTCGCTCTTTGCGCGGGAACTCGCCGCCAGCCGGGAAGAGGTGGCCCGGCTGCAGGCCTCGCTCGATTCGGCCGCGAGCAACTTCGAAGCCTCGTCGGTCCTCCTTTCGCCGACCGTCAAGCAGGAGCGTCAGCGTCAGCTGGTGGCCCAGCAGCAGGCGGTCCAGCAACGCCAGCAGGAGCTCCAGGGCCGGATGGAGCAGCGGGAACGCGAGCTCCTCGATCCCCTGCAGCAGCGGGTCCAGGCCATCGTCGAAGGGATCCGTGCTGAGATGAGCTATGCGATGATCTTCGACGTCGCCGCGATGGGCGGAGCGATGGTCGCAGCCGACCGCGCGCTCGACATCACGCCGCTCGTCATCCAGCGCCTGCAGGCCGCCCCCGGACGCTGACCGTGCACGAGCCCGCGCTCACGGCACAGGAAGTCGCCGACCTCGTCGGGGGCCGGCTCGTGGGCGAGGGTGCGGTGACCCTCAACGCCGTCGGTCCGCTCGACAGGGCCGACGGCCATACGCTTTCCTTCCTGGCCGCGGGCCGCTACCTGAAGGCGTTCAGGGCCTCCACCGCGGGCGCGGTGCTCGTGCGCGAGGAACACGCCGCCGAGGCGGCGGGTCCGGCCACGCGCATCGTGGTCGCCGAACCGCACCGGGCGATCCACCTTATCGCGTCCCGCCTCTACCCGCAGGAAGACCATGCCCCCGGGATCCACCCTTCCGCTGTCCTGGGCGAGGGAGTGGTGCTCGGTCATGCGGTGAGCATCGGACCGTACGCGGTGCTCGGGCGCCGCGTGCGGCTGGGCGCGCGGGCGATGATCGGCCCCGGATGCATCGTCGGCGATGATGTATCCATCGGCGAGGACGGGGTACTCGATGCCCACGTCACGGTCTACGCCGGGTGCACGTTGGGCGCGCGGGTGCTGCTCAAATCGGGTGCCGTGGTCGGAGGGCCGGGATTCGGCTACACCGAAGGAGACGAGGGGCACAGTCGCCTGCTGCATGTCGGCGGCGTGATCCTCGAGGACGATGTCGAGATCGGTTCCCATACCTGCGTCGACCGCGGCAGCCTCGGCGACACCGTGGTGGGGCAGGGGACCAAGATCGACAATCTCGTGCAGATAGCACACAATGTCCGGATCGGCCCGCGCTGCCTCATCGCGGGGCAGGCCGGATTCGCCGGGAGTGCGCGGGCCGGGCAAGGGGTGATGGTGGGCGGCGCCACCCTGATCCTGGGCCACACCACGCTCGGAGATGGTGCGCGGATCGCCGGGGGGTCCGGGGTGACCAATGATGTCCCGCCCGGTGAGGCGTGGAGCGGGCTCCCCGCCCGCCCGCACCGGGAGGCGCTCCGCACTCAGGCGGCGTTGCAGCGGCTCGCCGCGGTGGCGGTACAGCTCGAGAAGCTCGTGGAACGCGCGGGGGAGGGGTGAGCCGCCGTACCTTGGCGGCTTCCGCGACGGTCGCCGGCATCGGGCTCCACACCGGGGCGCACACGGTGGTCCGCTTCACCCCGGCCGAGGCCGGGATCGGCATCCGGTTCCGTCGCACCGACCTGCCGGGTACCCCGCCGATCCCGGCCACCCTCCCGAACGTGGAGGGGACCGAGCGCCGGACCGCCATCGGCGTCGCGCCGGTCACCATCCACACCGTCGAACACCTCCTCGCCGCAGTCTCGGCGCTGCAGCTCGACGACATCGAGATCGCGCTGGATGGCCCGGAGCCCCCGATCGTCGATGGTTCGTTCCGCCCCTTCCTGGAAGCCCTCGTGGGCGCCGGGGTGACGGAACAGGCCGGCGAGGCGGTGACCTACCGGGTCGAGCGCCCCTTCACCCTCGATGTCGGCGATTCGCACTACGCCGTCCGCCCGGCCGGGGAGTTCGCGGTCTCGGTCTCGATCGACTTTCCGCACCCGGCGGTCGGGAAGCAAGCTGGGTCGTGGACCGTGAGCCCCGAAGGGTTCGCCGCCGAGCTGGCGGGGGCCAGGACCTTCGGACTCATCCGGGAGGTGGAGGCGCTCCGCGCCAAAGGGCTCGCCCTCGGCGCCTCCACCGAGAACGCCATCGCCCTCGATGACACCGGGGTGATGGGCACCACGCTCCGCTGGCCGGACGAGTTCGTCCGCCACAAGGCGGGCGACTTGGTGGGCGATCTGGCCCTGCTTGGAGGCCGGCTCCTGGCCCACGTCGAAGCCCACCGTCCCAGTCACCATGGCAATGCCGCGCTCGCGCGTCAACTCTGGCGCACTGCGCGCCGCACCGGGAGGATCGCTATGGATATCGCGTCGATCATGCACAACCTGCCGCACCGCTACCCCTTCCTGCTCGTCGACCGCATCATCGAGAAGGAAGTCGGGAAACGGATCGTCGGCCTGAAGAACGTCACCATCAACGAGCCGTTCTTCGCCGGGCATTTCCCGGGACACCCGGTCATGCCGGGGGTGCTCATCATCGAGTCGATGGCCCAGGTCGGCGGGATGCTGCTGATGGACCTCGTGCCCGAGGAAAAGCGGCGTCAGACCGTGGTCTACTTCATGTCGCTCGACAAGGTGAAGTTCCGCCGCCCGGTGCTGCCCGGCGACCAGCTGCGCTGCGAGCTCGAGCTGGTGCAGTTCCGCGGGAAGACCTGCAAGATGGCCGGCAAGGCGTATGTCGACGGGAATCTGGTCTGCGAGGCCGAGATGATGGCCCGAGTGGTGGATCGGTGAGCGCCCGCGTCCACCCGACCGCCCTGGTGGACCCGAAGGCCCAGCTCGGCGGCGACGTCGAGATCGGCCCTTTCTGCATTGTGGGCCCCGATGTCATCCTGGGCGACCGGACGGTCCTGGGACCACGGGTCACGCTCCACCGCTACGTGCGCACCGGGGTGGACGTCCACATCGGCGACGGGTCGGTGCTCGGCGGCCTGCCGCAAGACCTCAAGTTCAAGGGTGAGGAGACCTGGGTCGAGGTGGGCGCCGGGACGACCATCCGCGAGTACTGCACTTTCAACCGCGGCACGGCCCAGAGCTTCAAGACCACCGTGGGCGAGAAGTGCTTCATCATGAGCTACGTGCACCTCGCGCACGACTGCCACATCGGGAATGGGGTCACCATCGCGAACGGGACCCAGCTGGCGGGTCACGTCACCGTGCACGATCGCGCCGGGCTCTCCGGGCTGGTCGCGGTGCACCAGTTCGTCACCATCGGCGCCTTCGCCTTCGTGGGTGGCTGCACCCGGGTCAATCAGGACATCCCCCCCTACGTGAAAGCGGTCGGCAACCCGATGGAGCTCTTCGGGCTCAATTCGGTGGGGCTCCAGCGCGCCGGCTTCGCCGCCGAGACCATCCAGGCGCTGAAGCGTGCCTACCGCCTCTACTTCAACTCCGACCTTACCCTGTCGCAGGCCACCGAGCGCGCCCGCGCCGACCTGCCGCCCTCCCCGGAGGTCGAGCAGTTCATCGAGTTTGTCGAGAACTCGCAACGGGGCGTGCCGGCGTGACCTCACGGATCCCCGTCGGCGTGGTCGGTGTCGGTGCGCTCGGCCGGCACCACGCCAGGCACCTGGCACAGAATCCGGCCGCCGAGCTGGTGGGAGTCTTCGATCGCGATCCCGGCCGCGCCAAGCAGGTGGCCGAGGAGGTCGGCTCGACCGCCTTCACCGATCTCGACGCCCTGCTCACCAAAGTGAAAGGGGTCTCCTGCGCCGTCATCACCTCGGCGCACCACGAAGTCGGCCTGCACATCCTGGGGCGTGGCGTCGCGATCCTTATGGAAAAGCCGATCGCCGCCACCGCCGCCCAGGCCGATGACCTGCTCGCGGCCGCTGACAAGGCGAAGGTGCCCCTGCATGTGGGGCAGATCGAGCGCTTCAATCGCGCCGTCCGCGCCGCGGCCCCCCACATCGACGATCCCCGGTACATCGAATGCCAGCGCCTGGCGCCCTTCGCCACCCGCGGATCGGATGTCTCCGTCATCCTTGACCTGATGGTGCATGACATCGACCTCGTGCTCCACCTCACCGGCGAGCGGAGTGCCACCGAGATCCGCGCGGTCGGGACCCGTCTCCTCTCCTCCCACGTGGACCTCTGCAATGCCCGGCTCGAGCTTGCGGGCGGACAGGTGGCGAGTCTCACCACATCACGGCTCTCACCGGGGCGGGTGCGGCGCGCACGGGTGTTCCAGAGGAATGGGTATCTCTCGCTCGATCTCCATGCCGGCACCGGGGAGTTCGTCAAGATGAAGGGGGGCTGGGCCCCCGATCGGCCGGAAGGGACTGCCCTCGAGGAGGTGGTCGAGCGGATCCCCCTGACCGCCCCCGAGGCCGATGCGCTCGGGCTGGAGACCCAGGCCTTCGTGGCCGCGCTCCGGGGCGAGGCGAATGCGGGCGTCACCGGCGCGGAGGGGCGCGCGGCCCTCGCCCTCGCGCTCGCTGTGGCCGACGCGGTGGACCAGCATCCCCTGCTGCCAGGGCGATGACGATCGCGGCAGGGCGGGCTCCGCGCATCCTGCTCTCCGCCGGAGAGCCCAGCGGCGACCTGCACGGCGGTCCGCTGGTGGCCGCGCTCCGTGAGCGCTGGCCCGACGCCGAGATCATCGCCTTCGGCGGACCCAGGATGGCCGCCGCCGGCGCCGAGGTCCGCTGGCGGATGGAGGACTATTCGGCCTTCGGTTTCGCCGAAGTGGTCGCCAGCGTGCCCCGGCATTTCCGGCTGATGCAGGAGATGGAGCGCGAGCTGGATCGACGCCCCGTCGACCTCGTGATCCCGATCGACTACCCCGGATTCAACCTGCGTCTGGCCGAGCGGGCCAAGCGCCGGGGGGCCAAGGTGCTCTACTTCATTCCACCCCAGGTGTGGGCGTGGCATCGGTCGCGGATCGAACGACTCCGGCGCGACTGCGATCGACTCGCGGTGATCCTCCCGTTCGAGGAAGAGTTCTACCGGGCGGAGGGGATCGCCGCCACCTACGTCGGCAACCCGCTGGTGGATCGCTCCTGGCCCCTGCGGGCCGACGCTCGTGCCCGACTCGGCTTGGCGGCAGGGGAGCGGGTGCTGGGTATCTTTCCCGGAAGCCGGGGACAGGAAGTGCGAAGGCTGTGGGGGCCGATGCGAGATGCAGCGTGGGCGCTCCTGGCGCGGGACCGGGTCGACCGAGTGGTCGTGGCCGCGACACCGGCGGGTGAGTACCCCGATCCGGGCGACGCACTGATCCACCGGGGAGATCCGATGGATGTCTTCGTCGCCGCCGATGTCGCGCTGGCCAAGTCGGGGACCACGACCCTCGAATGCGCACTGGCCGACCTCCCGATGGTGGTGGCGTACAAGGCACACTGGTTCAGCTACTGGCTGGTCCAGCGGATCGCCCGGGTGCGCTTCGCCTCGTTGCCCAACCTGATCCTCGGTTACGCCGCCTTCCCTGAACTCCTCCAGGACGCCTGCACGGCGCTGACGCTCGAGATCCGGGCCGATCCGCTCTTTGACCACCGGTCGGTGGTCTCCAAGGAGCAGCGGGTGGCGCTGGCAGCGGTACGGGAGCGGGTCGGAGGACCTGGCGCCGCGGGACGGGCGGCGGCGCTGGCCATGGAGCTCGTCGGCGCTTGAAGCTGCCGGCGAACGCCGCCCAATGGGTCGGGGTGCCGGCGGTCTCGGCCTTGGCTGCGACCTGGCTGGTCAGGGTGGCCGGGGGGGAACACGAACGGGCGGCGCGCGCCAGCGGACGTGGCTTCATTTATGTCATCTGGCACGAGACGCTCCTCCCGCTCATCTGGCACCACCGTCGACGCCGCGACATCACCATGCTGGTCAGCTCCACCCTCGATGGCGATTACCTGATGGCCTTCGGCGGAGCGCTCGGGTACCGGGCGGTGCGCGGTGCGACGGGACAGGGGGGACTCCAGGCGCTCAGGGAGGTCACCGGGATCCTCCGGGCCGGGCGTCCGGTGGCGATCGCCCCCGATGGGCCGCTCGGGCCGCGGCGGGTGCTCAAACCGGGGACGTTGATGGCCGCACAACGCGCGGAGGCCCTGGTGTTACCGCTCCACGCCACCACTGACCGCGGCTGGCGGTTCGATTCGTGGGATCGGTTCCTGGTGCCGAAGCCTTTCGCCCAGGTCACGGTGCGTTACGCCGTGCCATTCTCGGTCGAGTCTGGCGATGCAGGGCTGGAAGCGGGGACCGCGCAGCTGGCCAGCGCGCTGGCGGAGCTCACACGGGAGGACGGCGCGTGACCGGACGACGGGGGGACGGGCACCGGGTGGTGCGCTGGCTCTGGACCAGCGAGCGGTTGGACGCCCGGCTGGTGCGGCTGGCGCTCTTGCCGGTGGCGGCGGGATACGGTGCAGTGATGCGCGCCCGCGCGGCGGCGTACGCCCGTGGGTGGTTCGCGAGCTACGCCCTCCCGCTTCCGAGCATCGCCGTGGGGAACTTGACGGTCGGCGGATCGGGCAAGACGCCGATCGCGATCTGGGTGGCGCGCTATGCCGCGAGCAAGGGGCTGGTACCCGGGGTCCTCCTTCGCGGGTACGCGGGTGGGGACGAGGCCCGGGTCCACGAACGGGCCCTCCCGAAGGGGGTGGTGGTGGTCGATCCGGATCGCCGCGCGGGCGCCGAACGGGCTCGCGCGGCAGGAGCGCAGATCCTCGTGCTGGACGACGCGTTCCAGCGGCTCGACGTCCGGCGCGACCTGAATATTTGCGTGGTGAGCGCGGAAACGACCCGGGCCGTACCTTGGAGCCTCCCCGCGGGTCCGTGGCGAGAGGGCGTGGCGGCGCTCCAGCGGGCCGATGCGGTCGTGGTGACCCGTAAACGCGCTCCCGCCGATGCCGCTGCCGCCCTCGCGGCCGAGATCGCGATCCGATTTGCCGGCCCTATCGCGGTGGCCCACCTCGGCCTCAACGGCCTCGAGGGAATGGTGAGCGGCACACGGTATCCCGCCTCCGTGCTGCAGGGGAAGCGGGTGATTGCCGCCGCGGCGATCGGGGACCCCGACAGCTTCGTGGGCCAGCTCAAGGCGGCCGGAGCGGCGGTGCAGGTGGCCACGTGGCGCGACCATCACCAGTATGGACCGGAGGACCTGGCTTGGCTCGCGAAAGCCTCGCGCAAATCCGATCATCTGGTGATCACAGAGAAGGACGCCGTGAAGTTGCGGGACCGTTGGCCGGCGGGGGTGCAGGAACCCCTCGTGGCCCAGTTGGACCTCGCCTGGGAACAGGGCGGGGAGCGATTCGTGGGAGCGCTCGACGCCGTCGTGACGCCGACCCAGCCGTTGACCCGTTGACCGCGCAGGAGAGCCGAACGCGACCCGTATGACATCCACCAAGCCGACCCAGCAGAACGTGATGCGGAAGGAGAGGGACACCTTTCTCTCCGGCACCGAGGAGAACCCCTATGAGGCGATGATCGCGCGATTCGACGTCGCCGCCAAGAAGCTCGATCTCGATCCGGGCCTCTACAAGGTGCTGACGCACCCCGAGAAGCAGATCATCGTCGCGGTGCCGGTCCGGCGCGATACCGGCGAGGTGGAGGTCTACACCGGCTACCGGGTCCTCCACAACACATCGCGCGGCCCCGCCAAAGGCGGCATCCGGTTCGACATGCAGGTCACCCTGGACGAGGTGAAGGCCCTCGCCGCGTGGATGACCTGGAAGTGCGCCGTGGTGAACGTCCCGTTCGGCGGATCCAAGGGCGGCGTCGTCTGCGACCCGTCGACGATGTCCAATGGCGAGCTCGAGCGCGTCACCCGCCGCTATACCTCCGCGATCATCGATACCCTCGGCCCCGACAGCGACGTCCCGGCGCCGGACGTGAACACCAACGAGCGTGTCATGGCGTGGATCATGGACACGTACTCCATGCACAAGCGCCATACCGTGACCGCCGTCGTCACCGGGAAGCCGGTGGAGATGGGCGGCTCGCTCGGCCGCCGCGAGGCGACCGGCCGTGGCTGCATGTTCGTGACCCGCGAAGCGCTGAAGCGCCTCCGGATGCCGATGAAGGACGCCAAGATCGCAGTGCAGGGCTTCGGGAACGTCGGCTCGATCTCGGCCAACCTGATGCACAACGAGGGCGCGACGATCGTGGCCGTCAGCGACAAGCATGGCGGGGTCTACAACGCCAAGGGGATCGACATCGAAGCGGCCCTGGCCTGGGTCCGGGAGAAGAAGTCGCTGGCCGGCCTCCCCAAGACGGAGAGCATCACCAACGAACAGCTCCTGGGGCTCGAGTGCGACGTGCTGGTGCCGGCCGCGATGGAGAACGTGATCACCAACGACAACGCCGCGAACGTCAAGGCGAAGGTGATCTGCGAAGGCGCCAATGGACCCACTACACCGGCCGCCGACGCGATCCTGCGCGACAAGGGGATCTTCGTCATCCCCGACATCCTCGCCAACGCCGGCGGGGTGACGGTGAGCTACTTCGAGTGGGTGCAGGACCGCGGCGGGTATTTCTGGGACGAAGACACCGTCAATCAGCGCCTGGAGCGGATCATGGTCCGGGCGTTCGACGAGGTCGTCGGCATGGCCGACCGGCAGAACGTCGACAACCGGATCGCCGCCTACATGCTGGCGATGGACCGGGTGGCCGCGGTCCACAAGCTCCGCGGGATGTACGCCTGATGCAGCTCTGCCTCGTGGCCGTCGGGGCGCTCCGCCCCGGCTTCCGCGAGATGTGCGATGAATACCTCCGTCGCCTGGGCCGCTACGCCCGGGTGACGGAGCACGAAGTAAAGGAGGCGGGGCGGGTCCCAGCAGGACCCGCCCGCCGGGCAGAGGAGGCCCAAC
>JBDSIR010000067.1:0-19593 GCA_039917855.1 Gemmatimonadales bacterium
TCGCCGGACGGGGGCGCCAGCCGCGGGCAGGAATGGCGACGGTCGGCACGGATGCCCTGGGAGGGTGGACGTCGAGCGCCACGACCAGTTCATCCGCGTCGGCCATGAAGGTCCGGGCCTCCGCCAACAGCGCGCGACAGGGCACGCAGACCGACAGGTGGCGTTCCAACTCCTCGACCTCGACGGGAGAGAGCTCCCGGTCGAGGAAGGAATGCAGGGTCCCTTCGTCAGCGTGCCGCACAATCTCCCTCCTCAGCGTCCAGGGCCCGATAAGCCTCGACCAGTCGCCGCCGGGCGCGGGCCAGGGTCGTCCCGATCGCGCCCTTGGCGAGCCCGGCGGTCGCGGCGATCTCGTCATAGTCGAATCCCTCGGCCTTCAGCAGCAACACTTCTCGATCCCGCTCCGTGAGCTGGTCGAGCGCTCGGCGCACCAGCGCGGCGCGCTCGTTCCGGTCAAAGACCTCGTCCGGGGCCTCGGTGTGCTGGGGCGACTCGGCCCTGAGCAGCTCGAGGCGGCGCCCCTGACGCACGGCGCGACGACCATCCTCCCGGACCAGGTTCAGGGCCACGGCGAAGAGCCAGGGTCGGGGGTTGTATGGTGGGGCGGCGAGCGCCCGCGCGAAGACCTCGGCCGCGAGGTCCTCCGCGCGATCGGGGTCTCCGGTCCGGCGGATGAGCATCCGCAGGATCCCCGGGTGGTACTCCGCGAAGAGTTCTTCGACGGTGGGGGTGGTCATCGTGGGAGGAGATGCGCCAGGGAGCCAGGCATGCACATCAGTCGTCTCGGCGGCGGCGGTCGGCCTTCTTGGCGCCGTGGCGCTTCTTCGCGTCGAGGCGTCGTGCCTTGATCCCCTTGGAGACCTTCGTGGCGCGCCGTGCCTTGGGGAGGGTGAGGGCGCTGCGGAGCACTTCGACGAAGCGCTCGGTGACGTCCGCTTTGTTCTGGAGCTGGCTCCGGGTACGCTCGCTCACCAGCCGGAGCACCCCGCGGCCATCGAGCCGGGCGGCCAGCCGCGCCACGGCGCGGGCCCGGAGCTCAGGCGAGAGGGCCCGGCTGGACCCCGGCGACCAGGTCAACTCGACCCGGGTCGAGGAGGTATTCACATGCTGGCCCCCCGGACCGCCGCTGCGGGTGGCGCGGAAGGTCAGTTCGCGTCGGGGCACCGCGACGCCGGAGCGGATCGGGATCGTGGCGTGATCGCTGTCCGGGGGAGGGGCGTGGGGAGCCATGGACAGATGCTAACCGGATGGCCGCGAGGGGTGAAGTCGCCTTCCTTTAGGGGGACCCGCCCAATACGTTTCCGCGATGACGCCACGCCACCCCCGGAACCGGACGTGACGGTACGCTGCTTCGCGGCGTTGCCGATCCCGGCGGGATCGCGGGAAGCGCTCGAGCGCGCGTCCGCGCCCTTTCAGGAGCTGGGCTGGCCGGTGCGCTGGGTGCGTGCCGACGGGGTGCACGTCACCCTGAAATTCTTCGGTGACGTGCCGCGGGAGCGCGCCGACGCCATCGCGGAATCGCTCGAGTTCGCGGTGGCGGGAATCGGTCCGCTGTCGCTCGCGCTGGCGGGGTTCGGAGCCTTCCCGACACAGGAGCGGGCCCGCGTGCTCTGGGCCGGGATCGACGCTCCGCCCGACCTCGAGTTGCTGCAGGACCGGATCGAGACGCGCGCTGACGGCCTCGGGTTCCCGGGTGAGGGAGGGGTCTTTCGGCCCCACGTCACGATCGGCCGGGTCCGCGAAGGAGCGCGCCTGCCGCAGAGCGAGGTGGAACGGTTCTGCGCCGCGACGCTCGAGGCCGCCTTCACCGCCGACTGCGTGGTGCTTTATCAGAGCACGCTGGAGTCCGGTGGGGCCACGTACGCGCCGCTCCATTCCGCGATGCTCCGCGGGTGAAGGGATGCCTGCTTTGGCCGCTCCGGCTCGCCGTCGTGCTCCTGCTCCTGCTCGTGGTGGGCGGGACCTGGGCGTATCGGCGGGAACTGGCCGGGATGTGGCGTTTCTGGCGGAGCGGGACCGTGGAAGCAACTCCGGTGACCGGTCGCGCCTCCGCCCGCGGACTCGCCGCGGCGACCGATCTGGTCGATTCGCTCAACGGCTGGCGTGCCGACTCGATCATACTCGATGCGGAGGAGCTGGCGAGCCTGTTGCAGGCGGGACTCGGCGGGTCGGCGGCGCGGTACCTCGATTCGGTCGAGGTCACCCTCGGCACCGACCACATCACCGTGACCGCGCTGCTCGCCACCGAGGCCATCCCGCGGAATGCGCTCGGCCCTTTTCGGCGCCTGGTGGGTCCCCGTGAGCGGGTCGCCGTCGGCGGCCTACTGGTGGTCCTCGGCCCGAAGGTGGGGGCGCTCCGGGTGGACGCTGTAAAATTGCGCGGGATCCCGTTCCCGAGCGCCATGATCGGCCGATTCATGTCGGCCAGCCTCGGCGCGTCGGAGGATGGGACGGTCCAGTTCACGCTGCCGAGCGGCATCCGCGACGTCCGGGTGCGGCCGAGCGGGGTGGTGCTGTATGGAGGGGCACGATGAACGGCGAGCGGGTGCTCGTGGTCGACGACGAGGCCGGGATCCGGGAAGCGATCCGGCAGATCCTCGAGTATGAAGGGCTGAGCGTGAAGACCGTGGCCTCGGGTGGTGCGGCGATCACGCTCCACCCCGAGTTCAAGCCCCAGGTCATCTTCCTCGACGTGAAAATGGCGGGCCTCGACGGCCTGGACACGCTCGCGCGCCTGAAGGCACTCGAGCCCCCGGCGCAGGTGGTGATGATCTCGGGCCACGGGACCATCCAGACGGCGCTCGAGGCGGTACGTCGCGGCGCCTTCGATTTCCTCGAAAAGCCCCTCGACAGCGACCGGCTGCTGGTGACCCTGCGCAACGCCCTGGCGCAGAGTGCGCTCCGGGTCGAGAATGCCAAACTCCGCGGCGCGGCCGACGATGCCTACGGCATGGTGGGGACGAGCGCCGGGCTCCGCGGTGTCCGTGAACTCGTGGCGAAGGTGGGCCCCACGCCGGCGCGGGTGCTCATCACCGGCGAGAACGGGACGGGCAAGGAGCTCGTCGCGCGCGCGCTGCACGCCTCTTCGCCCCGCCGCGATGGACCGTTCGTTGAAGTGAACTGCGCCGCCATCCCCTCGGAGCTCATCGAGAGCGAGCTGTTCGGGCACGTGAAGGGCTCGTTCACGGGCGCCGTCGCGGACCGGGCAGGGAAATTCGAACAGGCCGATGGCGGCACCCTCTTCCTCGACGAGATCGGCGACATGGCGCTGGCGGCGCAGGCGAAGGTGCTGCGGGCGCTGCAGGAAGGGATCGTCAGCCGGATCGGCGCGCAGAAGTCGGTGCAGGTCGATGTGCGCGTGCTCGCCGCCACCAACAAGCTGGTGGACGTGGAGATCGCCGAAGGACGATTCCGCGAAGATCTGTTCTACCGGCTCAACGTGGTCCCAGTGCACGTGCCGGCGCTCCGGGAGCGCCGCGAGGACATCCCGGCCCTGGTGGAGCATTTCGCCGCGACGCTGGCGACCACGAGCGGGCTCGCGCCGAAACGGTTCGAACCCGGCGCGGTCGAGGCGCTCACCCGTCGGCCGTGGCCGGGCAACATCCGGGAACTCCGGAACGGCGTCGAGCGGCTGCTCATCCTGGCCAATGGCACGACCGTGACCGCTGCGGACGTGACCCGGGTCCTGCCGCTCGCGGGGGAGGCCGGATCCGCAGGCACGGCGGCGATGGAGGAGGAGAACGGGAGTGGGGAAGGGTATGGCGGTGGCGCGGGGTCGTTCGAGGCGTTCCGCGACGACGCGGAGCGGCAGTTCCTGGCCCAGAAGCTCCGCGAGCACGGGTGGAACGTCTCCGAGACCGCGCGGGCGATCCAGATGCCCCGCTCGAACCTGTACAAGAAGATCGAACGCTACGGCCTGACGCGGGAGCAGTGATGGCGGATCAGAGGCGGGACTGGGACAAGGAGATGGCCGCGATCGACCACGTGATCGCAAAGGGAGGGTACGTCGCGCCCAGCGGGGCCGCGCCGGTCGCCACGACCGGCGGAGGCGTAGGGGCGCCGACACCTGCCGCGCTGCCTCCGCCGATGGGAGGGCGGGCGTGGCTCGGCATGTGGGCCCGCACCCTGCTCGCTCTCGGGCTCGCGGCCGGGCTGTATGCCTGGCCCTGGAGCCGGTACTGCGGCCTGCGACTCTACTGGTACCTCGGGGCGGTGGGGCTCCTCGCGCTCGCCGCCCTCTGGGTGATGCTGGTGAGCTGGCGCCGCCGCTCCGGACTCTCCCATCTCCTCGGCTTCCTGATCCTCGCCTACGCCGTATGGCTCGGCGCGAGCGAGATCCTTCCGCGCACCGGCTACGCCAAGGTCGTGAGGACCTGGAGCTGCCCGACGCCGCCGCCACCAGCCAGTAGCCAGTAGCCAACAGCCAACAGCCGACAGCCAATAGCCAGCAGCTACCGACCACCGACCACCGACGGGCATATGGCAAAGACCTACAAGAACTTCATCAACGGGCAGTGGGTGGCCCCCTCCACCGGCAAGCACTTCGAGAACCGGAATCCTGCCGACACCGACGATCTGATCGGGCGGTTCCCCGATTCGGGACCCCGGGACATCGCCGAGGCGGTGAAGAGCGCCAAGCGCGGCTTCGAGCTCTGGCGGCGGGTCCCGGCCCCGGCCCGCGGGGACGTGCTCCGGCGGCTCGGTGACCTCCTGGTGTCCCACAAGGAGGAGCTGGCCGACGGGATGACCCGGGAGATGGGGAAGGTGCTGGCCGAGACGCGCGGAGATGTGCAGGAGGGGATCGACACCGCGTACTACGCCGCCACCGAGGGGCGCCGCCTCTTCGGGCACGTGGTGCCCTCGGAGCTCCGCGACAAGTGGGCGATGACCTTCCGCCGACCGATCGGCGTGGCGGGACTCATCACTCCGTTCAACTTCCCCTTGGCGATCCCGACCTGGAAGATGTTCCCCGCGCTCCTGTGCGGGAACAGCGTCGTGATCAAGCCGAGCGAGGATGTGCCGCACACCACCCACCGGCTGGTCGAGCTGTTGCTCGAGGCGGGGCTTCCGCCCGAGGTGATCCAGCTGGTCCACGGACGCGGGGCCACGGCGGGGCAGGCGCTGGTGGAGCATCCTGATGTGCCGGTGATCTCATTCACGGGTTCGACCGCCACCGGCAGCCGGATCGGCGAGATCTGTGGCCGGATGCATAAGCGGCTCTCGCTCGAGATGGGCGGCAAGAACGCCATGATCGTGATGGACGACGCCGACCTCGATCTGGCGCTCGAGGGCGTACTCTGGGGCGCGTTCGGCACCACGGGGCAGCGGTGCACTGCCACCAGCCGGCTCATTCTCCACAAGAAGATCCATGACAAGTTCGTCGCCCGCGTGGCCGAGGCCGCCGAAAAGCTCACGCTGGGCGATGGGCGCGCGGCCGGCACCGACGTCGGTCCGCTGATCCACGAGCGTTCGCGCGCCAAGGTGGAGCAGTACGTGGCGATCGGCCGCGAAGAGGGGCTCGAGGTCGTGACCGGAGGGAAGCGGCCGGGCGGGGCGCGGACCGCGCGCGGGTTCTTCTACCGTCCGACCATTCTGGCGGGCGCGAAGCCGACCCATCGGCTGGCGCAGGAGGAGGTCTTTGGTCCGGTCCTCACCGTGCTCCAGGTGAATTCCCTCCAGGACGCGATCAAGGCCAACAATTCGGTGAAGTACGGGCTGTCGAGCTCGCTCTACACCCGGAATGTGAACAGCGCCTTCCGTGCGATGCAGGACCTGGACAACGGGATCAGCTACATCAACGCGCCGACCATCGGCGCGGAGGCCCATCTGCCTTTCGGCGGCGTGAAACAGACCGGAAATGGGCACCGCGAAGGCGGTTGGGAGGTCTACGAGTTCTACTCCGAGACCAAGGTCTGCTATGTCGACTACTCGGGAACGCTGCAGCGCGCCCAGATCGACAACTACGACGACTGACCGGGGCTCCACCCCGGTTGCGGACGGTACGGGCCCCGGCTAAGGTTCCGGGGTCCCACCTTCTCGCCCTGCGCGAGGTCTCAAGACTCACATGCGTCCGATGCAGGTCGGCTCCGGCAAGCGCGGCGGCACTTCGTCCAACGACGAGGGGTCGCTCGACCAGTACCTCCGGGAGATCAGCCGCTATCCGCTGATCAACCAGGAGGAAGAGGTCCGCCTTGCCCAGCGCATCCGCACCGGCGAAGAGGAAGCGCTCGACAAGCTGGTGCGCTCCAACCTGCGGTTCGTGGTGTCGGTGGCCAAGAAATACCAGAATCAGGGCGTCTCCCTCTCCGACCTGATCAACGAGGGCAACCTCGGCCTCATCCGCGCGGCCCACAAATTCGACGAGACCAAGGGGATCAAGTTCATCTCCTATGCCGTGTGGTGGATCCGGCAGGCGATCCTCCAGGCGCTCGCCGAGCAGAGCCGGATCGTCCGCGTGCCCCTCAATCGGGCCGGGACGCTGCACCGGATCGGCAAGCGCTCCTCGGCGCTGCTGCAGGAGCTCGGGCGGGAACCCACCCCCGCCGAGATCGCCGAGGGGATGGACCTGACCATGGATGAGGTCACCAAGACCTTGTCCATCAGCCAGGGCCACCTGTCGCTCGATGCGCCGGTAACGCCCGGCGAGGACAACCGTCTCCTCGACTACCTGCCGGATACCACCAACCCGGGTCCGGACCACGAGACGTTCGAGCACGCCCTCAGCGAGTCGATCGAGGAGGTCCTCGGGCAGCTCAAGGATCGCGAGCGCAAGATCCTGCGGCTCTACTTCGGTCTGGACGATCCGGAGCCCAAGACGCTCGAAGAGATCGGCGCCCTGCTCGGCATCACCCGCGAGCGGGTCCGCCAGATCAAGGAGAAGGCGCTCACGCGGCTGCGCCACGCGAGCCGGGCCAAGGCGCTGGAGAGCTTCCTCGCCTAGATTCGGGCGCACTTCGCACTTCGCACTTCGCACTTCGCACTTCGCACCTTCGACCCCACGCCATGGCCTCCAACCCCTCGTTCGATGTTTCCACCGGCGCCGACCTGCAGGAGGTCGACAATGCCGTCAATCAGGCCGTGAAGGAGATCGGGCAGCGCTACGACTTCAAGGGCACCAACGTCACCATCGAGTTCGACCGCACCAAAGCGGAGCTGCAGCTGGCGGCGGACGATGGGTTCCGGATGTCGCAGGTAGTCGATGTGGTCTCGGGCAAGTTCTCCAAGCGGGGGGTCCCGCTCCAGAACGTCGATTGGGGCGAGGACGTAGGCTCCACGGGTATGAGCGTCCGGCGGACGGTGGTCCTGAAGCAGGCCCTCGACAGCGAGACCTCCAAGAAGATCGTCAAGGCGATCAAGGACCAGGGATTCAAGAAGGTGCAGGCCTCCATCCAGGGTGACGAAGTGCGCGTCTCCAGTCCGTCGAAGGACGAACTCCAGGGGGTGATGACGTTCCTTCGCACCGCCGACGTCGGCGTGGTGCTCAAGTTCGGCAACTTCCGGAGCTGAGCCTGGTGCGCCGCTTCCTTATGGTCGCGCTCCTGCTCTCGGCGGGGTGCGGTCATCGGGAGCCACCCGAAGTTCCGGCCCCGGCCCCGGCCCCGCGCCCCGCCCCCGTCACCCGTCCGACCGATCGCCCCGCCGTCCCCACCGCTCCCAGCCGAGCTCCGGTCGGCGTGCCCTTCGCGGCGGGCCCCGAGGTGCGGATAGGGCTCTTCGTCGATGTCCCCAATGCCACGCTGGGTGGCGGAGGGGCGCTCGTCGTGCGCTCGGCCGGAGGGAGCCAGAGCGTCATCATCCCGGCCGGGCGCGCCGCGGCGCTCTCCCTCGTGGGCGGATCGATCATCCTCGAAGGGATCGATCGTCCTCGCACCTTGGCCGCGCCGCTCACCGTCACCCCCGCGGAGCCCGGGGGCTTCGTGCGGGCCGGTGGGAAGGATCATCGGGGCACCCTGGAGGTGCGCGGTGGGGCGGGTGGCCTCGTCGTCATCGTGCGGCTCACTCTCGAGACCTATCTGGGTGGCGTCGTGGCGGCAGAGCTCGGCGTGCAGGATGCGGCGGCCGTCGAGGCGCTCAAGGCGCAGGCCGTGATCGCCCGGACCTACGCGGTCCGCAATCTCCGGCGGAACCAGCGGCGGGGATTCGATCTCAGCGCGACCGTGAGCGACCAGCGGTATGACGGGGTCGGGGGCGAGACACCGGCGGCGTGGCAGGCCTTGGCGGACACCAAGGGGGAGGTGGCGACCTGGCAGGGGGCACCGATCGACGCCTTCTTCCATTCCACCTGCGGTGGCCGGACGGCAGCGGGAGCGGAGGTCTTCGCCAACGCCGAACGCCCCTACCTCCGCTCGGTCAGTGATCTCGATCCCTCGGGGCAGGCCTGGTGCCGTGCCTCGCCGCGGTTCCGGTGGGAGCAGCGCTGGAACGCCGAGGCGCTGAGTGCCGCGCTCCGGCGCGGGCTCCGGCTCGCGGCCGACGAGGCGGCAGGGGTCCGCTCGATCGAGGCCACCACCCGCGGCGGTTCGGGTCGCGTCACCCAGCTGCGTGTGCGCCTGCGGGGGCGCGACGTCGTCGTAGACGGCAGCAACGCGTTGCGTCGGGCGCTCCCCCCTCCCGATCTCGACCTCCTCAGGAGCGCCACGTTCGCGCTCACCTTTCGGAGCGATGGCGACCGTATCGTCCAACTCGATGCGGCGGGGCAGGGATCCGGGCACGGGGTCGGGTTGTGCCAATGGGGCGCCGTCGGGCGCGCGCGTGCCGGGCAGACCTACACCGAGATCCTTGCCGTTTACTATCCGGGCACGCGGCTTGCACGTCGTTGGTGACACCCCCCTTCTGGAGTCACATCGATGAGTAACACCCTTCGCCTCGGCATCGTGGGTGCCGGCGCCGTCACCCAGGTCGCCCATCTCCCCGTGCTCAAGAAGCTCAAGGGAGTGCAGGTCGCTGCCCTGGCCGATGGGGACCTCTCCAAGGCGACCGCGTTGGCGGCCCGATTCGGGGTCCGGAGCGCCTTCGAGGACCTCGAAGAGATGCTCGACAACACCCCGCTCGACGCGTTGCTGGTGTGCACCCCGAATCACCTGCACGAGAGTCACGTCCTGGAGGGTCTCTCCGCCGGACTCCATGTCCTGGTCGAAAAGCCGCTGGCCACCTCGGTCGATGGAGCGAGGCGGATCCAGCAGGCCGCGGCCCGCGCCGGCAAGCTCGTGATGGTCGGGATGAGTCATCGGTATCGGAACGATGTGCAGACGGTGCGGGGATTCGTCGAAAAGGGGGCGATGGGGAAGGTGGAGAGCGTCCAGGCGGTGTGGCACACCTTCCGGCCGAGCCGGGCGGTGCTGGGGTGGCGGGAGCGGCGGGCAGAGGCGGGAGGGGGCGCGATGCTCGATCTCGGCCTTACGGTGCTCGACCTTTCGCTCTGGCTCCTTGGCAACCCGACGCCGACGCGTGTCAGCGCGAGCCTCGACCGGCCGGTCGATGATCGGGGCGTGGAACAGGCCGGCAGCGCCTATGTGGTCTGCGAGGGCGGGGCCGCGATCGGGATCGACGTCAACTGGCGCCACGTGGGCCCGGGGGAACGCTTCGATGTGGGACTTCGGGGGACCAAGGGGACGGCGTCAATCAACCCGCTCCGGGCCTGGTTGGACCGGAACGGAACTCCGACCGACGCGGCGCCGACCACCGCCGAGGCGAGCGAGAACCAGTTCACCTCGGCCGTGCGCGCCGAATGGGCGCATTTCCTGACCGCCATCGCGGATCGATCCAAGTCGCCGTCGCTCGAAGCTCAGGTACGGCTCCATCGGGTCATGGACGCGATCTATCGGTCCGCGGCCGAAGGGAAGGAGATCATGCTGTGACCTTGCGGCGTTGGGGACTGGGAGCTGTCTTGGTGTGCCTTTCCACCACGCCGGGTGCGGGCCAGTCTGGCGGGGACGCGCCGGTCGCGGTGGCACCGGGGTCGGAGTACGAGATCTCGGTCCTCACGGCCGGGGTCGGGGCGGAAGTCTGGGAGCGGTGGGGACACAACATGATCCGGGTGCGGAATACCGCCACCGGTGAGGACCTTGCGTACAACTGGGGGATGTTCTCGTTCAGCCAGGAAGGGTTCGTCCGCCGCTTCCTGATGGGACGGATGCACTACTGGATGGCGGCGGATGGCAGTATTGCGACCGCGCGGCTCTATCGCGCGCGGGATCGGACCATGATCGAACAGCACCTCACGCTCTCGCCCGCAGAGCGGAGATCCCTCGTCGAATTCCTGACCTGGAATGCCCGCGAGGAGAATCGGTACTACCGATACGACTACTACCTCGATAATTGCTCGACCCGGCTTCGCGATGCGCTGGATCGCACCCTCGGTGGGGCGCTCCGAGCCGCGACGGATACCGTGCCGGCCGGCACCACCTTCCGTCGCGAGACCCGCCGGCTCTCCTCCGCCGACGTCCTGCTCTATACCGGTCTGATGCTCGGACTGGGCCCCGCCACCGACCGCCCCATCAGTCAGTGGGAGGCGATGTTCCTGCCGCTGAGGACGATGGAGCAGTTGCGGCTCATCACCGTCGTCGGACCGGACGGCACGCCGGTGCCGCTGGTGGCGTCGGAGGACACGCTCTATGCGAGCAGCGGTTTCACCGAGCCGACGGAGCCGGCGCGGAGGGTCCCGCTCTACCTGGCGATCGGTTCGACCATCGGGGCCCTGCTGCTGGGCCTGGGATGGGGCGAGCGGCGGAAGGCCTTCATGCTGGTCGCCGGACTGGTCGCCCTCCTGATCGGGCTCGGCGGCTCCCTGCTGGCGTTCCTTATGCTCGTCACCGACCACGCCGTGACCTACGGCAACCTGAATGTGCTGCTGGTCGATCCCGCCGCGCTGTTGCTGGCCTTCACGCTTGGTCCCGCGCTGGCCGGGAGCCGGTGGGCACGGCGGCCGGCATTCGTCTGGGCGGGGACAGTGGGGGTCCTCGCGGTGTCCGCGCTCCTCACCGGCGTTTTCTCCGCTGCCGGTCAGGATCTTCGGGAGACGACCGCCCTCTTCCTCCCGATCGACCTGGGCCTCGCGCTGGGGACCTGGTTCGCGATCGGTGGAGCAAGGTGGCGGCCGCCGCGAGTCGAGAGTTGAGAGTGAAGAGTTGGGAGCGGTGTAAGGCAAAGGCCCGTGCGTACCAGCACGGGCCCTTGTATTTCAACCCTCCCAACTCCCCACTCCTCACTCTTTGTGTTCGAACGCCTTCGCCTCGACGAAAACCTTGAACAGGTCGGAGTCGAGCTGTCCGTTCTTCACTTCGTCGCCGATGATGTCGAGCGCCTTGGCGAGCGGCAGCGCGCGTTTGTAGGGGCGGTCGCTGGCGGTCAGGGCGTCGAAGATGTCCGCAATGGTCATCATCCGCGCTTGGATCGGGATCTGGGCGGCGGTCACCCGGCGCGGATACCCGGTGCCGTTGAGCTTCTCATGGTGCCCATGGGCGATGTCAGGGATCCCCTGCAGTTCCTTGGTCCACGGGATGTTGCGGAGGAATCCGTAGGTGTGCGTCACGTGGCTCTCGATCTCGAGCCGTTCCACCTCGTCGAGGCTTCCCTTCCGGATGCTGAGGTAGCGGACCTCGTCGTCGTTGAGCCACGGCATCACCGTCGCATCGAGGCTCTCGTAGGTGCGCTCGGCGAATTCCTGCAGCGCGGCGAAACTCCCCTCGGCCAGGACGGTCGGCTCGTTCGATTCGAGCACGGTGCCGATGAACCGGTCGAGGAGCTGGCGCTCCTCCTCGAACTTGCGCTGGATCTCGCGCAGGAAGGGATCGTACCCGTCCTTGCCGTGGCGCTCGAGGAAGTCGGCCCGGGTCTTCTCGTACGCCCACTGCGCCGTACGGTACAGGAAGGCCTGCCGCTGGTGGATGAGGCTCAGGTCGGCCGGGTAGAGCTTCTTCGCCTTGACCAGCACCTGCTCGCGGACCCCGACCTTGCCGAAGTCGTGCAGCAGGCCGGCGTAGCGGATCTCGCGGATCTGCTCCTTGCTGAAGCGGACGTGACGATAGGTCCCAGCGCCCACCGCGTCGACCGCTCGGGCCAATCCCACCGTCATCGTCGCGACCCGGACCGAGTGTCCCGAGGTGGTGGGGTCGCGGGACTCGATCGCGGTGACGGAGGCCTTCACGAACCCGTCGAAGAGCCGCTCGATCGACTCGTAGAGGGCGCTGTTCTCGATGGCCACCCCGGCCTGTCCGGCCAAGGACTTCACCAGCTTGACCGTATGCGGCGAATAGGCCAGTGCCTCCCGTTCCGCCTCGGCCGGGGAGCTGAGGATGGCGTCGGCATTGCGCTTGCGGTTGATCAGCTGGAGCACGCCGAGGACCTCGCCCTTGTGGCTGGTCATCGGGATGCTGAGCACCGAGCGGGTGCGGTAGCCGTAGCGTTCGTCGAATGAACGATTGAACGAGTACTCCACGTCCGGCGGGAGCATGTAGACGTCGTCGATGACCAGGGGCTCCCCCTCGGCGGCGGCATAGCCGGCCAGGGAAGAATGGTCGATCGGGATCGTGAACTCGACGAAGGGGATGTCGGGGCGGCTCTGGTTCTGGGCCAGCTTGAACCGGAGGCGGCGCACCCCGTGATCGTCCGTCTCCACGACATAGAGGCTGCCGGCATCGCTCTGGGTGATGCGGCGGGCCTGGGAGAGGATGAGCTCCAGGAGGGTGTTGTAGTTCCGCTCGGTGCTGAGCTTGACGCCGATGTCGGTCAGCTCGGTCACCTCATTGCCGCGCTGGGCGCTTTCGGCGCGGATGCGGGTGACCTCCCGCCGTGCGGCGACCGCGCGCCACCCGGATCGGAGCGCCATCAGCATCTGTCGCTGGCCCACGGGGTGCAGAATGAAGCTGGCGAGGGCGTCGGCGGGCATCCCCTCTGGCAGGTCGGCCTCTCCGGCGGCACCCAGTCCCAGGATCGCCACACCGGAATCGGAAAGGGCCAGCAGCGCTGGGGCCGGCCAGACGGGCCGGGCCGAGGCGTCGATCACCAGCACCATCGGCTTCTCATCGAACCGCACCTCGGACGGGTTCGACACGACGCGACAGGTCACGTCCTCGGCGGCGAACGCATCGGCCCAGGGCGAGGGATCCCACCCGGCGGTGTGGAGGAGGAGGAATTTCAGGGGAGCGGCCGTCCGGCGCTGTCGGTGGTCATGGCACGGAGCGAATCGGCGTTCACCGGCTTGATGCCGGTGATCATCCGAAGCGGGCGCCGACTCACCTGTTCGAGGAAGTATTCGAGCTGCAGCCCCACGACCTTCATCTGGGCCACCGTGGTGCGGATGTCGGCGCGGTTGTCGGAGGCCATCTGTTGCGTAGTGCCGGTCAGCGTGTCGAGCCGAAGCAGGAGCTGGCGTGCCGCGGCGAGGGTGCGGGAAAGCGAATCCTGCAGCGGCCCGAAACCGCTGTCGGCGGCGGCGGCGAGCGCGGCGGCGTGGCGCAGGGTCGGTTCGAGATGTTTGAGCCCGGCATCGACCGAGGCGAGGGAGCTCTGGACGCGGGGACCCGCGGCCCCCACCTGTCCGCGCACCTCGCGCACGGTGCCGTCGACGTCGGCGAGGAGGTGGCGGGTGTCGGCCAGCACGAGGGAGACCTGGCGCGCCAGCGAGTCCGCCACCTGGGCGATCTGGCCGAGGGGTGAGGGGCGGGGGATCCCGTCGAGGGTGTCGTCGGGCTGGACCATCGCGCCACCTCCGACCGACGGCGTCTCCAGCGAGATGGACGCCCCGCCCACGAAGCTCGCCTCGGCGATCAACGCGCGGGTGCCAAGAGGGATCTGGACCTGGGAGTCGTTGGCGAAGCGCTGGTCGAGCGTGAGCTGGACCAGGAAGGTGAGGGGGCCGGTGCCGCCGATGCGGGGACTCACCGAGTTGACCCGGCCGATCTCGAGTCCCTGCAGGTACACCTTGGTGTCGGAGTTGAGTCCCTCGGCACTGGCGGCGGTGATGTAGACCTGCCAGGATCGCCGGTTCCAGCCCTGGGTGAAATAGATCGCGGTCAGGAGGATCAGCAGGGTCCCCGCGACGAAGACGCCGATGAGCGCGTCGGAAGTGCGTTCAGCGAGATTCACGCGTGCACTCCTGCGGGAACGGCGCCGAGCCGGATGAGCCGTTCGACGCGGGGCCGCAGCTTGGCGGGGAGGTCCTGCCCGGTGATGAAGACCGTCCGATGTCCTCCTTCGGCCACGTCACCGCCGCGCGCCACCTCGAGCAGTTCGGCGGCGACCCGCTCGCCGAGGCCATCGAAGGGCTGGTCGAGGATCACGAGCTCGGGATCGAACGCGAGGGCCCGGCCGAGGGCGGCGCGGCGGCGCTCCTCCTCGGTCGCCGCGGCGGGGCGGAAGTGCGCCACGGCCTTCAGGCGCAGTTGCGCGAGGATCACGTTGACGCGTCCCTCGATATCGTCGGGTTGAAAGTCGCTTCCGAAGCGGAGCGGCAGGCGGATATTGTCGCGGAGCGAAAGATTCTGCAGCAGCCCGTCTCCGGCCGGAAGGTAGCCGACGCGCCGCCGGAAGGCGAGTTGGCGGACGCGTGAGAGGAGGGCGATCTCGGTCCCCCATACCATCGCCCGCCCGGCCGGTGCGGGGTCGAGTCCCAGGGCGAGCGCGGCCAGGCGGTCGACGCCGCTCGTCTCATCCCCCAGTACCACCACCGTTTCGTGGGGGCGGACCTCGAGGGAGAAGACCGCGTTCGGATCGGAGCCCCGCCGGCCCGCGCCGGGGAGGAGCCCGAGGGGGATCCCCTCGAAGGCCAGGGGGAGGGGTTCGCTGGTCACGCGCGAAACAGGAGCATCAGGATCGCAGTGATGACGAAGATCGAGCCGATCGACGCGACCGTGCCCCGCGTCACCGCCTGGGGGATCTCGGTCGGGCCGCGGGACACTTTGAGGCCGTGGTAGCTCGGCAGGAGCCCGATGATAGCGCCGAAGAGGATCCCCTTCACGACCGTGAGCACGATATCGCTGGTATCGAGCGCCGCGAGGACGTTGGCGACGTAGCGGCCGCCGCTGGCCTGGTTGACGCTGGTGGCGAGCCATCCCCCGGTGAGCGCCACCACATCGAACAGGACGATGAGGACCGTCACTGACAGGACCGAACCGGCCAGCCGGGGGAGCACGAGGTAATGGTACGGGTCGATCCCGATCGCCTCGAGGGCGCGGATCTCGCCCATGACCGTGTTGGTGGCGAGCTCCGCCGTGATCGCCGTGCCGGAACGTCCGATCACCGCGAGGGCGGTGAGCAGGGGCCCGAGCAGCCGGACGATGGTGACCACCATCACCGTCCCGACGAAGTCGTTCAGGCCGCTGAAGGTCTGCATCGTGGTCTGGATGACGACGAAGGAAAGCACACCGCTGAGCAGGATCACCAGCGGCACCGCCTGGAGCGCGGTGAAACGGAGCTGGTTGAGCAGGACCCGCACCGCCACGCGGCGCCCGGCACCGGGGAGGGAGGGGAGGGCCGCGAGCGCCTCGAACGCGAAGCGCGCCGGCCCTCCGAGAGCGGAGAACCGGCGCGTCGTGCCGCGACCGATGGCGGCGAAGGCCTCGAACACTCGGGCCGTCAGGAGCCCTGAGGTGCGGGGGTGACGGGTGAGCCCCCGACCCGGCGGAGTCCTTCCTGTGCGGCGGCGTAGCCGGGGAATGCGTCGGTGGCGCGGCGGTAGTACTCCGCGGCCTTGGGCTTGTCCCCGCGATCCTCGTACAGCAGGGCGCGGCTGTAGAACGTCAGGGCGTCGGTCGGGACGTTGCGACGCTCCGCGGCCTGCGCCACCTGGCGCGGCAGGGTGGGAAGGTTGATCCCGGCCATCAACTTGGTCGCCACGTTCTGGAAGATCTTGTACATCTGGCGCCGGTCGCGCATCGACTCATCATTGCTGACGACCTTCACGATCACGCTGGTCTCCACGTCGATGATGCGCGCGGTGACGCGGAAGTCGCCGTAGGCGTCGATGAACGAGCCGGTGACCATGTAGCGCGCGCCGACCAGCTTGCCGATGCGGGCCGCGGTGGCCGCGTCCACCCGGCCGTCACGGGCCAGGTTCTGTTCGTTGATGATCTGGTTCGTGACCGCGCGGTCCACCACCCGGACGGCCGGGTTCTGGGCCAGCTCCTCGATCAACACCGCCGCGATGCCGCCACGGAGTGCGTCGAAGTCCTCGCGATCGCGCCCGAAGGAACCGCCGTTCTCGAATGGCAGCACCGCCATCCCGGGCCGGGTGTCCTGCGCGCCCTGTTGCGCCATGGCGGGGGTCGCCGCGGCGAGGGCCAGCAGAACGGTGAGCATGCGCTTCATGGTCGCTCCCTGTCAGAGAGTAAAGGTCAGGCCTTCCATCGCCGCGTCGACCACCAGGGTCGGCGCACTCCGCATCGCGGCGGCGCGTGCACCGCTCAGCAGGCGGTCGATCGCGGCATCATCGTGGTCCGGCTCGTGGTGGAAGAGCACCAGCCGTTTTGCCTTGCATTCCGCCGCCAGGGCCACCGCTTCGGCCGGGCTCGAATGGCCCCACCCCGCGCGGGCCCGCAGCAGTTCATCCGAGTACATCGCATCGTGGATCAGCAGATCCACCCCACCCAGGAAGGCGACCAACCGGGCGCGCCAGTCCGCGGGCACGTCATAAGATCCACCCGACCCCAGTTCGTTGTCTGTGACATAGGCCATACTGGCCCCACCCTCGGTAGGCGTGATACGGTAAGCAAGGGTCGTACCGGGGTGCCGAAGCTGCAATGTTTCAACATGAAACCCATCGACCTCGAATTTCACCCCCGGCCGGATCTCGGCGACCTTGATCTCCGCCGACAGCGCCCGGAGCGGGATCGGGAAGACCGCCGGGTGGGTCTGCCGCTCGAGGATGGTCTCCAGGGAGACATCTTCCTGCGAGGTGCCGAAGATCCGGACCTTGTTCCCCGCGCGGAAGAGCGGCTTGAAGAAGGGCATCCCCTGGATGTGGTCCCAGTGGGTGTGGGTGAGCAGGATCTCGAGTGTGAGTGGTCCCCGTGACGCCCCATCGACGGCGAGTCCCAACGGCCGGATGCCGGTGCCGGCATCGAACACGACCAGTCGGTCGCCACCGGCGGCGACGCTCACGCACGACGTATTGCCGCCGTAGCGCGCGGTGTGCGGGCCCGGGGTCGGGATGGACCCGCGGGTCCCCCAGAAAGTCACGGTATAGGACACAGGATCCGGGGCAGGGGCAAACCAGCAAGATCTCTAACGAGCGCGTTCGGCGCCGGGTGCAGAATCACGGGAGGAGGGTGACCGTCCTCACGACCGGCGCGACAAGGCCTGCAGCCCCGCTCGGTCGGTGAGGGTGATCTCCTGACGGGTCACCGCGATCAGGCCGCGGTCCTGCAGTTCGCGCATCGTGCGCGACACGGTCTCGCGGCTCGACCCGATCATCTGGGCGATGGTGGCGTGGGTGAGCTTCCGGGTGATGCGGTCGCCCCCTTCCTCGGTCCCCAGGCGCGCCAGCAGCTCGGCCACGCGTCCGTTCACGTCGAGGAGGACCAGCGAGCCGATCTGATCGTCGGCGCGGCGAAGCCGACGGGACAGTTCCTTCAGCAGCGCGATGGCGACCTCCGGGGAACTGCGGAGCCGGGCGCGGAAATCTTCGCGCCGGAGCGCGAGCACCACGCTGTCCTCCATCGCGATGACGTGGGCGGAGCGAGGCTCGTCGTCGAGCAGCGACATCTCCCCGAAGAACGATCCTTCGCCCAGGACCGAGAGGATCACCTCCCGGCCATCCTCACCGATCAGGACCACCTTCACCTGGCCGCTCACCACAAGGTACAGCGCATCCCCGGGGTCGTCCTCAAAGAGGATGACGCTTCCCTTGGGGTAGCTCCGTTCCCGCATCAGTTCGCCGAACGGCACGACCTCCGTATCGGGGAGGCTGGCGAAGAGGGGGACCTTCAGGAGCACCGCCAGTGGGGGGACCGGCAAAAACACCTCGTCGGGAGGGTGGAAGTGACGGAGAATACGTTACTTAGCCCACGGCGGGGGGGCAAGGCGGTCCGGCAAGTGGGCCGGTGGGCCGGTGGGCCAGCCGGAAAGTGTGCCGGGCGCAGTTCTGGCCCACTGGCCGACTTGCCCACAGGCCCTCTAAGTCGTTATCATACCCGACTCTACAGCCCCGCCGGATACCCCGCCCCAGAGGGGGGAGAGGGCCGACGGACGACCCAGGAGCAGGACATGAAGCCGAATATCCATCCGCAGTACAAGGCGGTCACCGTTGTTTGCCAGTGTGGCAACAAGTTCGACACGCGGTCGACCTCCGACAGTCTCCACGTCGAAGTCTGCGCGCTTTGCCACCCGTATTTCACCGGCAAGCAGCGCCTGATGGATACGGCCGGTCGCGTGGACCGTTTCCGCCGGAAGTATGCCGGCAACGCCGCCGCCGAGGCTCCCAAGGCCTGATCCATGGACGCCCGACTCCGCCAGGCGCTGGCCCGGGCGGAGGAGGTCGCCCAGCGGCTGGCCGACCCCTCGGCCGCCAAGGATCCTTCGGCGTTCCGGGCCTTGGGCCGGGAGCATTCCCGGCTCGAGCCGATCGTAAGGACCGCAGGCCGGCTGGTCCGGCTGCGTGACGAGCTGGCGCAAGCTCGGGAGATGGCCCAGGAGGCCGATCCCGAGCTTGTGGCGTTGGCGCGCGCCGACCTTCCGCGGCTGGAGGCCGACAGCATGAAGCTCGAGGCCGAATTGCACGCGCTCCTGCTGCCGCGCGATCCGCTCGATGACCGCGATGCCATCGTCGAGATCCGGGCGGGCACGGGAGGGGACGAGGCCGCGCTCTTCGCAGCCGACCTCGAGCGGATGTACCGGCGGTTCGCCGAGCGGAAAGGGCTTCGGCTCGAAGGGATCTCGATGAGCGAGAGCGAACTGGGCGGATACCGCGAAGTGGTCTTCGCGGTCCGGGGCGCGGATGCCTTCGGGCTCTTCCGCCGCGAGGCGGGGGTCCACCGGGTGCAGCGGGTCCCCTCCACCGAGACGCAGGGGCGGATCCACACCTCCGCCGCGAGCGTGGCCGTGCTTCCCGAAGCGGAAGAGGTCGACGTGCAGATCAACCCGCAGGAGCTCCGCATCGACGTGTTCCGCTCGTCGGGGCCGGGTGGGCAGAGCGTCAACACCACCGACTCCGCGGTGCGCATCACCCACTTGCCGACCGGCTTGGTGGTCTCGCAGCAGGACCAGAAGTCCCAGCTGCAGAACAAGCTCAAGGCGCTCGAGGTCCTGCGGGCCCGGCTCCTGGACCGGATGATCTCGGAGGTGGAGGCCGCGCGCGCCCGGGATCGCAAGGCGATGGTCGGCACCGGCGACCGCTCCGCCAAGATCCGGACCTACAACTTCCCGCAGAACCGGGTGACCGACCACCGCATCGAGCTCTCGCTCCACAACCTGGACGACGTGATGGACGGCCATATCGAACCGCTGGTCGACGCGCTGCGCGCGGCGAGCCGTGAGGAGTCGGCGGCCGTTGCCTGAGCTGCGCATCACGGTCGGCGGCCTCCTGACCGAGGCGCGCGCCCGTCTCCGCGAGGTGGGGGTGGAGGACGCGCCGCGGGAGGCCGCCCGGATCTGGGCGGG
>JBDSIR010000068.1:0-3429 GCA_039917855.1 Gemmatimonadales bacterium
TGGGGGGTCGATGTGCCGATCGCCTGGAAGGACGGCGGCTCAACGGTCGCCACCGGGAACAGTTTTGCCGCACCCCACGTCGCCGGGATGGTGGCGCTCATCCTGTCGAAGCACCCGGGGCTGACGCCGTTCGAGGTGAAAGCGGTCCTCGCTTCGATCGCGGACAACCCGAGAACGGTGCGTCGCCGCGGCAGAAAGGGCGCTTAGTCCGGCTTGTGCTCGCGTCGGTGGAGGCGCTTGATCAGCGCATTCATGATCGGCACAGCCATCACCGGATACTCCTTGAGTAGCGCGGTGAACTCCCAGGCCACGAACAGGATGCACTCCGTCTCTTCGACCGCGAGGACGCTCGCCGTGCGCAGGTGGTCCTCGATCAGCGCCAGCTCCCCGAAGAAGTCGCCGGGGTACATCTCGGTCGGCGTCCGATCCTCTTCGCCGTCCTTCTGGGCCCGTGCCCTGCCGCGCAGGATCACGTACAGCGCCGAGGCGGGAGAATCCTGCCGAATGATCCACTCTCCGGCCGGGTAGGTGCGACGAACGCCCTGCTCGGACAGGCGCTTGATGATCTTGGCATCAAGATCGTGGAGCAGGGGAGCCGCGGCGAGGGTCTTCTCAAGGTCCATGCGATCTCCTCAGGCGCAGTCGAGATTGCGGGTAGGGTCGATATCGTAGTCGAGGCCGGCGCTTTCGCATATCCCCCGTGAATGTCGATTCGCCTGCATTGGGCGGTGTCGGCTACATGACTGGCACGCTGTCCGCCGACCGCTAGCCATGGCGGCGGCCCGTGGTCCAGACTCGGGTGATCGCAAGGCCGGCCGTGGGGCGGTCACGATGAGGAGGTCGAAAAGCCATGAACGCATCACAGGAGAGCCTGGCTCTCACCATTGGCGACCAGCAACAGAACGTGCCGATGACGTTTTCCGATCGGAAGGCCGAGGAGCGGTTCCGCGCGGCGTTGAACAACAACGCCCGCAAGGCCCTTTCCGTGCGCATCACACCCGCTCTGGAGTCCGATGTTCAGGGTCACGCGTTTGACGCCAGCCTGAAATCGGTCTGGCTCAAGGTCGAGCTCGACGGAGACGACACCGAGGGGCACGCCATCAGCGTGCGCTTCCCGACTGCCCAGGATGCGGACAACTTCCGCCGCAACCTGCTTGCCGCCGGCGTCCTCGTTGGCGCGATGATCGTTGGCTCGGCTGGCGCCATGGCCATCGGCAACAACCCCGCGGCGCCGGGCGTGAGCGCCCCGATCGAGCGGCCGGCAATCAACCAGCCGGTGAGTGGCACCGGCATCGGGGATCTGGCCGCCGGCAGCAGTGCAAGTGCCGCATCGGCCACCATCGCCACCGGGATCAACCCTGCCACCGGCAAGCCGTGGCGGAGTGGAGTCCAGGAGGGGGTCGACTTCCAGGCGGGTGCTGCCGGCGCGGCCGCGGGCAGCAGTGCGGCCGCCGCGTCGGCGACGGGGATCGACCCGGTCACCGGGAAGCCGTGGCGGAGTGGAGCCCAGGAGGGAGCGGATGCTGCTTCGGCTGGGGCTGCCGCTGCGGGGCTCTCCGGGTCTTCGTCCGTCGAGCGTCCGGCAGGCAGCGGTCCGTTGGAGGGCGCCGAGTAGCGCGGTCGGCATGACGCATCGCGGGTCACCTCCACGTTCTACACTCCGCGCAGGAGGTGACCCGTGGGCGACAAGACTCCGAAGCGACCACCCAAGCCCAAGAAGCCAAAGAAGCCAAAGGTCTGAGTTCAGGCTCAGACCTTTGGCTGCTGCACCAGGGGATCCGTCAGTCCTGGGTTGACGGCGGCAGGTTCCACCGCTCCATGTATCGGCCGTCGGGGTCGCCAAAGCCCACGCGCCGATAGAGGCCATGCGCGTCGCGCGTGTGGAGCCCCCACTTGCGGATGTGCGCGAGCGGACCTTCGGTAAGGGCGAACTCCATCATGGCCACCCCGAGCCCGCGTCCGCGGTGCTCCGCCAGGACATACACGTCGGCGACGTAGGCGATGGTGTGCCGGTCCGAGACGATGCGCACGAAGCCGATCTGCCTCCCATCGTGGTACAGGCCGACCACCCGCGCTGCATCGGCGATGGTTGCGTCCACCACGTCGCGGGAGCGTCCGATCGCCCAGTAGGCCTCACCGCTCAGGAATTGGTGGACCGCCTCGTGGTCGATCCGCGCCGGATCGTCATCCAGTTCGTAACCGTCGCCAAGGTCGCGCAGCATCGCGCAACTCTAACGCGGCGCCTCTCGGGGAACCAAATCTCCCTTCGGTGCGTCTCCGTCCCTGTGGGAGCCAAGCGACTCGCGCGGGACGGTGCTGTCTCGCGCCTGAACGAGTTGTTCGAAGCGCATGAGCGCCGGGTCTTGGCGTACGCCCTGCGCCGCACCCCGACTCCCGCCGATGCGGAGGATGCCGCGGCGGAGACATTCACCATCGCCTGGCGGAAGATCGACCAGGTTCCCGACGACGCGCTGCCCTGGCTGCTGGGGGTCGCCCGCCGGGTGATCGCCAATCAGCGACGGGGGAGCCAACGCCGGTCCTGGCTCTTCGAGAAGCTCGGCCGCCAGGTTGCGAGCGAGCCGATCTTGCCCGGCGCCATCGATCCCGGCGAGGGACCCGCGCTGGTGGCTCTGGCGCGCCTGCGCCCCGACGACCAGGAGCTCCTCAGGCTGGTGGCCTGGGACGAACTCGACCAGCGGACTATCGGGCTGAGCCTGGGGATCAGTGCCAACGCGGTCGCCATCCGGCTGCATCGGGCCCGTGGGCGCCTCAAAGCCGAACTGCTGAAAGATCCTGCCGGGAGCCGGACATCAACCGAATCGAAGGGCACCATCAATGGTGCGCTGCAGGAGCGTGTGGAATGACCCGATCAAACGATCCAGAACCGATGGACCTCCTTCGCCAGTCCAATCCTGCTGACGCCGACCGGCTGCCCCCCGCGAATCTCGCCCGCATCCGCGCGAGAGTCCAGGAGATGGTGATGACCGATACCCAGCACGACATGGATCGCGAGTTGAGCCCGCGCCGGCGCAGGCTGACCGCGGGGCTCGTGAGCCTGACCGCCCTCGCGGCAGTGGTGTTCTTTTCCTTCGGATCACGCGGTGCGCCGGGCGTGACTCCACCCGATGGCGGGGGCGGCGGGATGGCGATGTGCATCCAGTTCGACCTCGAGACCCTCGCACTGGCCGAGGTCGCCTTTGACGGTACCGTGACGGCCATCGACGGCGATGCAGTGACCTTCGTTGTCGGTCACTGGTATCGCGGCTCGGGTGATTCGATCACGCTCACCGAGTACGGGCTGGGCAGCGGTGCGGTCACCCTCGAGGGTGGCGTCGGCTTCGAGGCCGGGGCGCGATACCTCGTCTCTGGCTCAGACGGCATCGTCACCGGCTGCGGGTTCTCGCAGGTGTACGACGACGCGGCAGCGGC
>JBDSIR010000069.1:0-3020 GCA_039917855.1 Gemmatimonadales bacterium
GGTTTAATATCGGAATTGGCATCAACGATTGGTTTGTGATGGCTAGCAATCTTTTCTTCTATCGATTTATGATTTGAATTTGTCCCTTCAATAAGATTATGTTCAACCAAGATTCTTTTAACAGTAGTTTGATGAAATACGGAATTCCTAAATTTTTCAGGATGTTTCTTGTTCTCACATAAACATCTGTTATCTCCATCGTTATTAAGAATTGTTGCGATTCCATTCATCTTTACACCTTCAGTGTATAATTTCTTAATTTTGTCTAGAACAAGTTGTTGTTGAGGAACGGGCTCAAAGTCCTTATCCTTTCCGGCGAACCTCCACCCAAAGGGTGGTTTCCCTCTTAGCTTGCCTTGGTCAGATAAAACCGCCATTGTCTGTTTGACCTTCAGCGCCGTGCTTTCACGCTCCATCTGATTCAGGGCTGAAACCATGGTCATCATAAATCTGCCTTGAGGAGAGGTAGTATCGATATTTTCAGTTACACTAATGATACCGATGCCGCGTTTGTCCAAGTCATCAACCATGTTCAAAGTGTCTTTTGCGGATCTTGAGAGACGCGAAAGGTCTAGAATGCAAATAGTTTCCCCAGGTTGTATTTCTTCCAGTAAAATCTTTAGTTGAGGTCTTTCCATATTTTTCCCACTGCCTACATCTTTGTATATCTTAACTAAAGTATGTCCTTGAGCGACGCAAAGAGCAGATATACGCGTTTCTTGTACATCTAAACTGACACCACCGTCGTATTGAAGGTCGGTACTGACTCTGCAGTATGCACGGATTCTTTTAGCCATAGTTGAGGTAGTTTAATACCAGGGATGTATGCTTTAAACCCAACAAAGGATGTAATTGTTGGGTCAACAGTTACACCCGGAGGTCCCTTTGTTGACCCATCCCTATTGTTGGATCCAACAATGCCATATATTATTCATATTATTCCCCTACAGTCCTGCCAGATTATCCAGTTTATATTATTTTGATAAACTTCCTTACTTTATCATGATTTCTCTATTAACGATACCAACCAGCTCGTGACATCTTTCTCATAATGATAGTAGAATACTACTTAATTCTTACTTCTGTTCTAATTCCCTTATTAAATGAGATGTTAATCTCATTTACTATTTACAAATATTGTTCTTCTTTGCATTTACCAATTTATAACCAACTCCCAAATATTATATGTTATCAATCATGTAATATTTATTATTTTCCTATAATAATGCCTAATTATTATACAGATTGTATATGAACTAAATATCTCCCATAATAGGTTGATTATTAATTGCAATATAAATACACAATATGTTTGTTTCATATTGGTCTTACTTATCTCTACAATATTATCTAATTCATACTACCACGATAAACTCCCTAAGTTACTCAATGATATTTTGAGTAGATGGGTATACATCTCTGTCTCCATTCTCCCCTACCCCATCTTACCCCTTAAAATATTATTCTTATCTCACTCTTTTAAATATACCCACTGTTCCACCAACATCCACTTGCTTCTCTTTTTTGTTATCTTAACGATAATTTAGCACAATTGCAAAAAATAATACTAAAAATTGTTACTCCATATTATTTTTATCCGTACCTAGTAAAAGAGACTATGAGCGTGAAATTCAAAAATCGCGGTAATGGCATCATCAACGACCAAAAGTTTGTTGTCTTCGACGATGTCGTTGACGACTCCTTTTTGATTGATGTAACCAATGCAACCATTCTTGCAAAGGAATCTAACCATTACACGATTAATGTCGAATTTCGCGCTTTCTCCTTGAATTCTCAAGGCGGTAATGCTACCGTCCGTCTCATTAATCGCTCAAACAACATGACAGTCCTATCAGAAACTATCTCTCAGAGTGGTATGCTTGGCAAGTTGAAATTTGAAGGCAAGTTGACCGCCAACACTGACCTGGGAATTAAGATGGAAATAGAAGGTGGCAATGCTAGGATTGAACTCAGTGGGGAAGCTTCTCATGATCAATCAAAGTATGACAATTCGATTCTTTTTGGATCATCATTGCAACACGACATCTTTGTTCGAACACATCACAATGTTCCTTTTCTCCCAGACGGATTTCCCTTCCCTTTTAACCAACAATATCCCCCCGGTCTTGACTACATTCCTTGGGAATCTAATGTCTTGCCTTGGAGGCCAGCACAACAACATCCTGCTGGAACATGTCCTTTCCCTAATACTTTCATATACTCAAAGTTCGATGCTGTTCCAAAATCAATCCAGCTCTATGTTGGTCTTGATATGTTCACTCTCGATCCAGCTGATCCTAGAAGTACCATTTTCACAAAAGCATTCGAACATCGTGGTAAGGCCAATTATCTTAAGAAGGCTTACATGAGTGCACTTACCACTGACCACCTTGAATATTATGCTGACAAAGTAGATACTTATGTCAAGAAAATTTATGCTGACATCACCACCACCAACAAATCAGTCCTTACTGTATTCAAGGATTCACTTGTCGAGTTCTTCCTCGATATTCACGTGGGTCGCGATAAATACCCCGACTATGTTCGTGAGTATTTTAATGGTTTTATGGATCTCTTGGGTAAAGCAGCTATTGCAGACGAGAAACTTGTCATGAGAGGTTATGAACTTTCTGGTCCCGTTCGCGAATATCTCACAACTTTAGTTCAGAAGGCCATTGATGCTAATGATACTAGTTGCATTGCTTATCATTGGTATCGTGCTGGATTCCCATCCGAAGGTCTTTTGACCGAACTTGTGCATAACATGTTAGCATTTGCTCAATTCAATAACACGCTTTATAAGCTGATTGTTGAACGTCAACATATTGTTGATCCTACTAATGTGAAAAACCCTGCTCCATCGATTTCTCCTATGAGTTATCCTCCATTGGGCATCCAATGTGGTACTATCGACTTCTTCCAGAAGTTGAAAGATGCACCCACTCCAGAAGATCGACTCAACGTCGTTCGCGAAGTCTTCAGGATTCTTTTGCCTAACGCACAAACCGGATCTTTGATGA
>JBDSIR010000070.1:0-2830 GCA_039917855.1 Gemmatimonadales bacterium
GTCGTCCCTCAGGCTCCGAGCGCGGCCCTCTGGATCGGCGACACCACGACCCTCACCGCGGAAGCGAAGGATCCGTCGGGGGCGGTCCTGGGCGGGCGGGTCGTGATCTGGGCCTCGAGCGATCCACGCATCGCCCGCGTGGATGCCGCCGGGCGCTTGACCGCGGTCGCTCCCGGGCGCGCCACGCTCACCGCGACATCCGACGGGAAGCGGGGGACCACCACGGTCACGGTGACCTCGATCCCGGTCGGCGCGGTGACGCTCGACGCGGCCACGCTGACCGTGACCTCCGGCCAGACGCACGCGGTCAAGGCCAAGGTGACCGATCCCCGCGGCCGGACGCTGGAACGCGCGGTCACCTGGAGTTCGAGCGCGGCGACGGTGGCGAGTGTCGGATCGAGCGGCCTCATCAAGGCGGAAGGGGCGGGTACCGCCCGGGTATCTGCGGAAGTCGACGGGAAGCGGGCCGAGGTAGTGGTCACCGTCCCATCGGGCCTGAAAGAGATGCCGGTCGCGACCGCGCCCCGACCGGGTGCCGCCGCGACCCCCACACCGGGCGCGGAAGGTGCGGCGCCACCGGCGTCGGTCCCGACGCCGACCCCGGTACCGACCGCCACGACGCCGATCGCGCCTGCCGCTACCGCCGCGAACGCATTCGCACCAGGGGAAGTCCAACTGGGCGGCGGTCAGAGCTGCGCCCTGTTGGGTGGAGAGCTGTGGTGCTGGGGGGCCGGTCGCTCGGGGGCGCCCTCACGGGTAGGCGCGATGCGATTCGCCGAGGTGAGTGTAGGCGCCGCTCACAGCTGCGGCATCAGCGACGGGAAGGCCTATTGCTGGGGTGCCAACGCCAAGGGCCAACTCGGCAACAACAGCACCATCGTGAGCGGTACGCCGACCGAGGTCGGTGGGGGCAACGCGTGGCGCTCGATCGCAGCGGGCGGGACCCACTCGTGCGGGGTGACCGCGGGCGGCAAGGTGCTCTGCTGGGGCGAGAACAAGAGCGGGCAACTCGGCGACGGCACGACCACTGATCGACGGACCCCGACCGCCATCTCCGGCACCGGTTCCACGGCATTCATCCAGGTGGCCGCCGGCAAGGGGCATACCTGCGCCCTGACCACCGGTGGCAAGGCGTGGTGCTGGGGCGACGGCTTTGCCGGGCAGCTGGGGACCGGCCTGACCCAGATCTCATCGGAGCCGACCGAGGTGGCCGGGCGGGCGACCTTTGTCCGCCTCGACCTGGGCGACTCGCACTCGTGTGGAGTGACCGCCGCAGGGCAGGGATGGTGTTGGGGTGAAGGTCGGTTCGGCCAGCTGGGGGAGGGCGCGACCAACGACCGGTCCGCGCCGGTGCAGGTCCGCGTCTCCGAGCCGCTGGCGGATATCACCGCGGGTGGCACGCACAGCTGCGGGGTGACGCGAGGAGGGCAGGTCTTCTGCTGGGGCGGCAACGCCAGCGGACAATTGGGCGATGGCTCGCGCGTCAACCGGACCCGTCCGGTGCTGATCCCCCTGTCGGGGACCTTCACGTCGGTCGGTGCCGGTTCGGCACACAGCTGCGCGACCGGGGCGGGAGGAGCCTTCTGCTGGGGGGATGGTCGCCAGGGCCAGCTCGGTGACGGCGGCGCCGCGGCAAGGCCCGAACCGGGTCCGGTCACCCGAGGCTGAAGGACGACGAGAAAGGAACGGGGCCCGGTCTGCGTGCGACCGGGCCCTCGTCTTGCTCAGGATGCCGCCGGAGTCAGTTCAGCAGCTTGATCGGCACGCCGACGGTCACGAGCACTTCCTGCTGCGCCTTCGCGGTGAGCGGCGCCCCAAACCCAGTGTACGGCCCGTCGCCACGATCCAGGCTGTGGATGTACGCCTCGACCGCGATGTCGAGCGAGAGCGACCGGGTGGCCTGGGCGCGGACGCCGAAGCCGATCACGCCCCCGATGGTGCTGAGCTCGGTGTAGTTGTACGGAGCATAGTCGTAGACGTCGCCGCCGAAGGTGAGCTGGCTCACGCCGGCGAACACGCGCAGGTTGCTTCGCCGCGGGCGGTAGGCGATCCGTCCGCTCACCATCGTGACCGTGGCGTCATAGATGGCCCCGGTCGCGTCCCCGACCGACGCATCGCGATCGGGGAACTGGTTGATCTGATCGGCCTCGGAAAAGGCCCCCTCAACTTCGATCCCGAGTGTGGAGGAGAGCCAGTAGGTCGCTCGCACTCCGAACGCGGGACCGTTCCCCGTTCCCTCCGTCACCCGTTCCAGCCCGCCGCCGAAGTCGAGCTTCTCGTCGAAGTAGGGCGAGAGCGAGTAGTGACTGGCAAAGAACGGGGTGATCTCGAGTTTCTGTGCCCTGGCGACCGCTGGAGTGGCGAACAGCGCCACGCCCACCAGAGCGAGGGAGTACCGGATCTGCGGCATGTGCGCCTCGGAGCGAAGGAGAAGGGGACCGACCATCCATTTACTTACGGCGTCATCTCCTCCCTGTCAAGCGAGCCGGCCCTATTTCACCCGGGCCTGGAGCTCCGTCATCCGGGCTCCCGAGAGGCGGCTGGTGAGGGCGAGCCAGGTGCCGTCGCTGCGCCACGCCAGGGTCGAGGTGAGGAGGGGTGCTCGCGCCACCACCCGTGGCGCGCGCGACGTCGGGGCGGGGTTGACGGTGATGATCGGGACCGCCGATTCGAACCGCCGCTCGCGGTCCTCCCGGGCGGCGTAGGAGGGTCCCGGACGCTGCTGGTCCAGGGTCACCAGGCCAAGGTCGGGCTCCTCATAGTAGACCCGGATGACCTGGCGATCGGGATCGGCGCCGGGGACATCCACCCCTGACAGGAGCTCAACGCG
>JBDSIR010000071.1:0-21356 GCA_039917855.1 Gemmatimonadales bacterium
GCCGAAGCTCGCAGCACTGCCCAGGACGGCGGACGACCCGGCATTGGGGCTGGTGAAGGAGGGGGAGGAGAGGTCGGCGCCGCTGAGGTCGGTCGCCTGGGGATCCGTCGGGCCGCCGCGATCGCAGGCGGTGGCGAGCATCGCGACGGCCGCCAAGACCGCAAAGGACCTGGGCATGCTATGTGTGAACATGGGAACTCCGTTCAAGCAATGAGATTCTTCGCATCAACTACCCGAAAAGCAAAGGGCGCGGAAACTCCGCGCCCGATGCGCATTTCCGGCGGGCCGGCCCTAAGGCTTTGGTGCCTCGAGGTACGGGTCGGCGATCAGGAGCCGGAACGCTCCACGGCGGTTCTGCCCGTCCGCGTAGTAGCTGTCACCTTCGACCAGCAACTGGCCCTCGCCTCGGGTGCCGATCTCGATCCGGATCGGATCGATACCGCGCGAGACGAGATAATCCTTGGCGGCCTGGGCGCGGCGGAGGCCGAGCGCCAGGTTGTACCCCTCCGTGCCGGGCATGCTGGCGTGGCCCGTGATGACGATGCGCATCGCCGGGTTGGCTCGGAAGACGACGAGCTTGTCATCCAGGATCGCCCGCGCCGAATCGCTGAGGTTGTACTGATCATGGAGGAAGTGGATCTTCGTCTGCATGGTCGCGAGGGCCGCGGCCGAGGTGACGGGGACGACGATGACGGGGATCGGCCGCCCGAGTGAATCGCGCAGTTCCCGGTACTCGACTTCGATCTCGCGAAGCCTCCCGGTCTCGGTGGCACTGACCGAATCGGGACCCTGGCGGGTCGGCGCTGACATCGTGGTCTCGGTCCGGATGATCGTGGCCGGACGACGGTAGAAGCTCAGCCCGAAGTGCAGGGCCGAGTTCCGCGTGGACTCGGGGTGGTTATTCCAGTCGATCACATAGTCGAATCGGAAGGCGGCGCGCTTCCCGAGGCCCACCTTGGCACCCAGCAACAGCTGCATTCCGTCGGATTCGTTGGCGTGCCAGTCGCTATGGGTGACGCCGGCCCCGAGCAGGAAGTTCACCCGGTCGTGGCCCAAGGTCAGGGGGACCAGCGTCAGCCGCGCAGTGACGTTCTCGAAGTTCACATCCGCGAGGCCCAGCGGGCGGGTGGTGCTGCCTCTGCCCCATTCACCTTCGATGGAGAGCTTCGGGAAGAGGAAGGCGCCGATCCGGACGCCGCCGCCCCATCCGTTGTTCACGTTGGCACTTTCATCGAACATCGCGCGATTGACGAAGGCGCCGAATTCGACCGTCCCTCGATGTTGCGCCGAGGCCGGAGCGGCCAGTGCTGCGACCGCGACTCCGACCGTAATGGCCTTGACCCACATATTTGATTCTCCTTGAGAGCTGCCGATGACGGTGGAGCTTCCCACCTGGTGCGGCGTCCGGCGGAACTTGGTCCCGGGACCGCGGTGATCGCCTGCTGGTGCGGGCCGGGGCCGGACATTCGTCCGGCCGCGACCCCCCGGCCTTACGGCAGGGTGATGACGTTGTTGTTGCCCAGCGAGACGGAGCCGTTCCGGGCCAAGGCGCGCCCGATCAGGTTGGCCGTATCCACAAGGGTGATGCTGGTCAGGGCGACGATGTTGCCCTTGAACTGCGATGCGGTGCCGAGGGTGGCCGAGCTGCCCACCTGCCAGTACACGTTCTTGGCCTGCGCACCGTTGATCAGGACGATGTCGCCCGCGGTGACCAGCGAAGTTCCCGCCTGGAAGACGAAGAGCGCGTTGGCATCGCCGCCGCCATCGAGGGTCAGCGTTCCGGAGACCGCGATGCTGCTGGCGGTGCAGTAGACGCCGGCGGGCTTGGTGGTGCCGCCGAGGTCGGCCACGATCGCGTTGGCCGGCGGGCACGGGAGCCCGAACAGCGTGTTATAGAGCGTGGTCAGGTCGTTCTGCGCGTTCAGCGCGACGGCATTCGCCAGCTGCTGCGTGCCGGTGATGATGCACGGTGGGAAGCCGGTGACCGTGCTCCCGGGGCTGATGGCGATATCGGCCTGGATGAGCCCATTGGTGATGCAGGTGAACGACAGCCCGGCCATGATGCCGTACGGCGCGGTGAGGCCCATCGGGATGACTGGACCACCGACAGCGAGGACGACCACCGTGGCGGTATCGGCCCTGATCCCGCTGACCGCGCGGACCGTGTTGGTGAACGTGCCAGCGACCCCGCCGGCGGTAAAGCGCCCGGTGCCGCTGTTGATGGTGCCGCCGCCGTTGACCACCGACCAGGTCACCGTGACCGGAACGATGTTGTTCGAGGCGTCACGGCCCACGGCGGTGAATGTCCCGCTGGCGCCGGCGAAGAGGGTGTCTGGATCCGGGGTGACCGTGAGGCTCGCCAAGGCGCCCGCGGTCACGAGGACCGTGGCGTCGCCGAAGATGGCGCCGCTGGTAGCGCGGACGGTGTTGGTGTAGGTCCCAGGGACCGTCCCGGCAGTAAAGAGGCCGCTACCGGCGTTGACGGTCCCGCCGCCCGACACGACCGACCAGACCGGCGCCGGCAAGCTGGGGATGACGGCGTTCTGGGTGTTGCGGTACACGGCGGTGAACGTCTGGGTGGTGCTGATCACCAAGGTCTGCGGATCCGGCGTGACGGTGATCGACGCCAGCACACCAGCGTTGACGGTGACCGACGCGGAGTCGCTGAGCCCGCCGAAGGTCGCCCGCACTGTATTGGGGAACACCCCGATGGTGCCCGCGGTGAAGAATCCGCTGCCGGCGTTGATGGTGCCGCCACCGGCCACGACCGACCAGGTGGGGGCGATCGCGAGGACCACGCCGTCCGCATCCCTGGCCACGGCGATGAACTGCGCGGCGTCGCCGAGAGCCAAGGTCGTGTCAGGGGTGACCGTCAGCGAGGCGATGGAACCCGCGGCGGTCGGCTCGTGTGGGTCGCACGAGGCGCTAAAGCCTGCGATAAGGGCGACCGCGAGGAACAACCGCACAAGACCCGGCGGAGACTGTACTCGCAGCGTGTGGCTCGTCGTATGGGTTCTCATCTTGCTCTCCTGAAGGTCTTGCGTGTGAACTGCGTGAAGGATGATCTCGTCTGCAAAAGTCGCCGTTAGGGGCCCCAGCGACCATCGCCCGAGGGGGTGAACTTGTGGGTATGGGCCGAGGATGAGTCGACTCGGTCGAATGGATTAGACCGTTCGGAGGGGGGTGAACCCCGAGCTAGCTGGCTCCTGGGCGTGCCAACGCCCCGCGCACTGTGCGCGCGGTCGGAACGCCCGGCCAACGGGGCTTTCCGCCCCTCAGGAGAGGGCTAACGGCGGGTGTCGCGGCTAGTGCAGCTTGTCCACCGCGACCAGGACGGCCGCGATGGTCTGGGCGATCCCGCCGACCCCGACAAGCACCAGCCCCCAGACGCCGAGGCGGAAGGTTCGCGCCCGTTCGCTGGCGCCGGCATCGGCGTGGGTCGTCTCCTCATCCCGCACCACCTCGGCGTGGTGGGCGGCGTTCCCCGCCACCTCGACCCGCTGCTCGCCGGTGGTCCGTTGGTCCACGGTCGCCTTGAGGGAGCGCGCTACGTGCTTCCGGTCGTGCTCCGCCGCGTCCAGCCGCTCGGTGTGCTGGACCTCGAGCAGGAAGCGCGCGGGTCCGCGCAGCACGTCGTAGGTGAGCAGAGCCGCCCCAAAGGTGGTGAAGGCGGGACCGATGATCGAGAGGGCCAAGGAGAGGGTCATCCGGCCACGACCGTACGAGGCTTCATGTGGAGGGGATCGCGCAGGTTCTGCAGCTCCCGGTAGTAGTACAGCGCCGTCGGCTGGCCAGTAGTGAACCGGAGCCCTTCGAGGAAGACCAGCTCGGTGGGGGTGGCGGAGTTGCTCAAGGCGCGGTCCGCCAGGAACGCGACCAGCCCCGGTTCCCTGGTCTCGGACTCGGCCGAGGGGCGCTCGATGAACTGGAAGCGCCGGGCGGAACCGCTGCTCACCTTGGGGTGCAGCACGATCTCGAGCTCGAAACTGGCCAAGTGGATGTCCCAGGAAGCAATGAGGGGTTCCAGGAATACCACGCAGTTCTCGTGGGAGAGGTCGAGGATGTCGGCGTCGAGGAAGTCCAGCGCCACCACCCGCATCTCCTCATAGCTCCGGCCGGCGAGCTTGGCCACCGTACGGAGCCACAGCTCGTTTTCGAGCTGCTGCTTGGTGATCCCCTTGACCAGATCCAGGATCGTCTTGGTGACCAGGCGTTCGAGCTCGCCGAAGGGCTCCTTCTCGAAGATGGCCCGGGTGGCCCGTACCCGGGCCGGGTGGCACTTCCGGAGCAGGAGCTCGCGGACCTCGCCGAAGAGGGGGGTCGCCTTCTCCCCCAGTTCGCGCTTGATCTTCTCCTTGCGCTGGTGGGTCGCCAGCCGGGCAAGCTCCCCCTGAGGGAGCTTGAGGACCTTGTCCATCTTGTCGTAGATGTCGGTGCGGTTGGGCGCCGGGGGAACCCGCCGCCGGGTCAGCAGCTGGGAGATGTACGACTCGGTGACCTGCGCGGCGCGTGCCAGCTCGCGCTGTTCCAGGCCCAGCTCATCCAACCGCTGCTTGATCGCCAGGGAAACGTCCACGGTCCGGTCTCCTCCGACTGGGGCTAGCTACTTCGAGCCAGCAACCTAGCACATATGGGTTAACTATCGACAGCCAACTTTCGATACCACATTATATATTACTTCACTGTACTTGACAAGTATAGTACACTCGACTAGATATCCCCGCAGGTGAACCATAGTAGTTAACTCACGATCCCGTCCACCGGGGCCCTGAGTCTGAAAGTAGACCAGATCATTCTCTTCAGGAGGACCTGTAATGAAACGCCTCGCAACCTTGCTCGTGTCGGCCGTGGTCATCGCCGCCGCCTGCAGTGATTCCACCGGCCCCTCTGGCGCCGGCCCCGCCCCGGTGAACCTCGGTTCCGCCGGCTCCTACGTCATCCTGGCCAAGTCCGGGGTCTCGACCACCGGCGCCACCGACGTCACCGGCGATATCGGCCTGAGCCCGGCCGCCGCGTCATTCATTACCGGCTTCTCGCTCATCGCCGACGCCAGCAACACCTTCTCGACCTCGGCGCTGGTCACCGGGCGGATCCGGGCCTCCAACTACGCCGTCCCCACCCCGGCCAACCTGACCGCGGCCGTGCTCGCCATGCAGGCCGCCTACACCAACGCGGCCGGCCGTACCAACCCCGACTCCACCGAGATGGGCGCCGGCAACATCAATGGCATGACCATCGCCCCGGGGCTTTACAAGTGGGGCACCGGGCTCTCGATCCCGTCGGCCGTCACCCTTTCGGGCGGCGCCAATGACGTCTGGATCTTCCAGATCGCACAGAACCTGAGCGTTGGGAACGCCGCCATCGTCACCCTCGCGGGCGGCGCGCAGGCCAAGAACGTCTTCTGGCAGGTCGGCGGCGCGGCGACGCTGGGCACGACCTCACAGTTCAAGGGGATCATCCTGTCGCAGACGGCAGTGACGATCAACACCGGCGCCATCATGGTCGGCCGGGCCTATGGGCAGACCGCGGTCAACTTGAACGCAGTCACCCTCACGCGTCCGTAAGCAGCAGTCGAACGATCACCAGGGCAGCCCGCCAGCTCAACGGCTGGCTGTCCCCGTGGATCGACGCGGCCGCAGTGCATTGCAGCAATTACTCCCCAGCGTGATCGCTTCGCCGGGAACATCCAGGAGATATACGATGAATCATCTCATGACCTTCCTCGCCTCTGTCGCCCTGGTTTCCGCGGCGTGCGGCGGCGACTCCACTGGTCCCAGCAGCTCGGCGCCATCGGTCCGGTCGACCGGCCCCGCCAATGCCGCGATCAACGTGGTACGCAACACGGCGGTCACCGCGCAGTTCAGCGAACCGATGGCCCCCGCCTCTCTCAACGCCACTTCGTTCGTGCTCATGAACGGGCTGGTCGCGGTACCGGCCACGGTCTCCTACGCCGGGACCACCGCGACCCTGATCCCCTCGAGCACCCTCGCCGCGAACACCGTGTACACCGCCACGATCTCGACCGGCGCCACGGATGTCGGAGGCGATTCCCTCGTCCTCGCGAAGAGCTGGTCCTTCCGCACGGTCGCGTCGTCGCTGAGCGGCCCAGCCGCGGTGAATCTCGGGACGGCGATCAACTTCGTCATCCTGGCCAAGTCCGGGGTCTCGACCACCGGGACGACTTCCGTCGTCGGGAACATCGGGATCAGCCCTGCGGCTGCGTCGTATCTGACCGGCTTTGCGCTGATCGCCGACGCGAGCAACACTTTCTCCACCTCCTCGCTCGTGACCGGCCAGATCCGCGCGGCCAACTATGCTCCGCCGACCCCGGCCACCATGACCACCGCCGTGCTCGATATGCAGACCGCGTACACCAACGCTGCCGGGCGGACCCTGCCCGACTTCAAGGAGCTGGGCGCCGGCAACATCCAGGGGATGACCCTGGTCCCCGGTCTCTACAAGTGGGGCACCGGCCTCTCCATTCCCAGCGCCGTGACCCTGTCGGGTGGCGCGAATGACGTCTGGATCTTCCAGATCGCGCAGAACCTCACGGTCGGCAACGGGTCCATTGTGACCCTGACCGGCGGCGCCCAGGCCAAGAACGTCTTCTGGCAGGTGGCCGGGCAGGCGACTCTTGGAACGACCGCGAACTTCAAGGGGATCATCCTCTCGAAGACCCTGATCTCGATGAACACCGGCGCCTCCCTCCTGGGCCGGGCGCTCGCGCAGACCGCGGTCACCCTGAAAGCGACCACCGTCACGAATCCGTAACTCCGGCAGTCGGTAACAGAGGAGCCCGCCGTGCGAACGGCGGGCTCTTTCTGTTCTGCCTGATAGGTCACAAGCGGATGAGCTGTCTATCAGCAGGGAGCAGCCAGTAGCCAGCAGCCAGCAGCCCCCACCGAACGGATCCCCGCAACTACTCGAGCGACAGCCCCCCGTCCACCACGATCGTCTGCCCGGTGATGTGCCTCGCATCGTCACTGCAGAGGAACGCCACCACCCGCGCCACGTCCTCCGGCTCCGCCAGCCGCCCCAGCACCGCCTTCCGTCGAGCCCGCTCCACCACGTCCTTGGGTAGCATCATCATCCGCTCCGTGCGGATGAACCCCGGTGCCACCGCGTTGACGTTCACCCCCGCCGGCCCCAACTCGACCGCCGCCGCGCGGGTGAGTCCTTCGAGCGCCGCCTTGCTGGCGGCGTAGTTGCTCACGCCGAAGCCGGGGCGGCTCGCCTGGTGCGCGGAGATGTTGACGATCTTGCCGAACTTCTGGTCGCGGAAGGTGGGGGCCGCGGCGCGGATGCAGTTGAACGCGCCGGTGACGTTGGTGTCGAGGACATCCTTCCACGCCTCGTCGCTCAGGCGCCAGAGCGCCCCGTCGACCCCGATCCCGGCGTTGTTGACCAGGAAATGGATACCGCCGAGGTGGGACTTGGTGCGCGCGAGGAAGGACTCGACGCCGGCGCGGTCGCGCACGTCACAGCGGCTGGCGAAGACCTTGACCCCCATCGCGAGGAGGCTCGTCTCCGTCAGCAGCGCCATCTCCGAAATATCCCGCCCCGGGAGTTCCTTGAAGCAGAAGGCGACATTCACCTTCCGCCTGGCGAACTCCATGCAGATCCCCCGCCCCAAACCCGTCGCCCCGCCGGTCACCACGACCGTCTTCCCCTTGAGCCCAGGCGGGATCGGGTCGAGCTCCGCCTCCGGCTGGACCAGGGCCGCGCCAGAGCTCCGCCGCTGGGGCTTCCAGGCCGGAGCGTCGTCCTCGTCGTCCGCGCCGCCACCCCGGGGAGGATTGAATGCCATCGGGCGAAGGTACGGGGCGTTGCAGGGGTGGGCAAGGTGAGGGAGGTAGGAAGGGAAGAAGGGAAGAAGGTAGGAAGCAGGACATACAACGGGCCGTCGCTTCTTCCCTTCCTACCTTCCTACCTTCCTACCTTCCTCCCTTCCTCCCTTCCTCCCTTCCTACCTTCCTACCCTCCTACCCCGCTTCCTCGTATACTGGCTGCATGTCCCGATTGATCACCGCCCTCTTCGCCCTCGTCGCCGCCGCCGGCTGGGGGATGCTCGCGCTCCATCGCGGCGAGTCGGTCAGCGCCGCGTGGCTTGTTCTCGCGGCGGTCGGCACCTATCTCGTCGCCTACCGCCTCTATGCCAAATTCCTCGCGACCAAGGTCCTGGCGCTCGACCCGCGCCGAGCGACGCCGGCCGAGCGGCTGGAGAATGGGCGGGATTTCGTGCCCACGGGGCGCTGGGTGCTCTTCGGTCATCACTTCGCCGCGATCGCGGGGGCGGGGCCGCTCGTCGGGCCGGTCCTCGCCGCCCAGTTCGGGTGGCTTCCCGGCACCCTCTGGATCGTCTTCGGCGTGGTCATCGCCGGGGCGGTGCAGGACTTCGTGATCCTGGTCGGTTCCACCCGCCGCGACGGCCGGTCCCTGGGGCAGATGGCGAAGGAAGAGATCGGTCCTGTCACCGGCCTCCTCGCGATGGTCGCCGTCCTCGCCATCATGGTGATCCTCCTCGCGGTCCTCGGCCTGGTGGTCGTCAACGCCCTCCGCGAGAGCCCCTGGGGGGTCTTCACCATCGCCTGCACCATTCCGATCGCGATGCTGATGGGGCTCTGGATGATGAAGTGGCGCCCCGGAAAGACCGGCGAGGCCACGGTCATCGGCGTGATCCTCCTGATCTTCTCCCTCTTTGCAGGCCGATGGGTCGCCGAACACCCGGCCCTCTCTCAACTCTTTACTCTCGACTCTCTTACCCTGGCCTGGTGGCTGATCGCCTACGGCTTCATCGCCTCGGTCCTCCCGGTCTGGCTCCTGCTCGCGCCCCGCGACTACCTCTCCACCTTCGTCAAGATCGGCACGGTGGCCCTCCTCGCGGTCGGGATCCTGCTGGTCCATCCCGACCTCAAACTCCCTCCCCTGACCCGCTTCATCGACGGCACGGGACCGGTCTTCGCCGGCAAGGTCTTCCCGTTCTGCTTCATCACCATCGCCTGCGGCGCCATCAGCGGCTTCCACGCCCTCGTGGCCTCGGGCACCACGCCCAAGATGCTCCGCCGGGAGAGCGACGCCCAGCTCATAGGGTACGGCGGAATGCTGATGGAATCGTTCGTGGCGGTGATGGCGATGTGCGCCGCGGCGGTCCTCGACCCCGGTGTCTATTTCGCCATCAACGCGCCCAAGGGGGTCCTCGGCCCGACCCTCCTCGCCGCCTCGCAGACGGTCCAGGGCTGGGGCTTCACCGTCACCCCGGAGCAGCTCGCGACGCTGGCCACCTCGATGGGCGAAGCTACGATCGTCGGCCGGACCGGCGGTGCCCCCTCCCTCGCGGTCGGGATGGCGACGATCTTCGGCGGCGCCTTCGGCACCCACCTCACCGCCCTCTGGTACCACTTCGCCATCCTCTTCGAAGCGCTGTTCATCCTGACGACCATCGACGCCGGCACCCGCGTCGGCCGCTTCATGATCCAGGACCTCGGTTCCCACCTGTGGAAGCCGCTGGGCCGCACCTCCTGGTACCCTGCGACGATCATCGCCTCGGCACTCGCCTGCGCTGGCTGGGGATGGTTCCTGATCCAGGGGGTGCTCGATCCCCTCGGCGGGATCAATTCGCTCTGGCCCCTCTTCGGGATCAGCAATCAGCTCCTCGCCGCCGTCGCGCTCTCGGTCGGCACGACCCTGATCATCAAGAGCGGCAAAGCGCGCTACGTCTGGGTCACCCTCGCCCCGCTCGCCTGGGTCCTCATCGTCACCTTCACCGCCGGGTGGCTCAAGATCTTCGCCGCTGACCCGCGACTCGGCATGCTCGCCCACGCCACCGCGACCGCCAATGGGCTCGCGGCCGGCACCGTGGACGTCGCCATCGGCGCCCGCCTCATCTTCAATGACCGCCTCAACGCCGTGGTCTGTGCCCTCTTCCTGCTGGTGACGGCGCTGGTGGTGCTGTCGGCTGCGCGGGAATGGATCGGCCTGATGCGCGGAAAGGTCGCGATGCGGACGACGGAGACCCCGTTCGTGGAGACGGCCTATGAATGACGTTGCGGCGCGGTCCGTTGTGGCGCGGTCCGTTGTGGCGCGATCCGTTGTGGCGCGATCCGTTGTGGCGCAGCTTGCTGCGCAGTTAAGGCGCGTGTTCGGAATGCCGGACTACACCCGCTACCTCGAGCACCAGCACCGCTGCCATCCGGAGACGCCGGCGCTGAGCGAGAAGGATTTCGTGAAGGGCGAGTTGGAGCGGAAGTACGCGGGAGGGGTAGGAAGGTGCTGCTAGCCCTCTCCCCCGGCCCCTCCCCCTGTCGGGGGAGGGGAGCCAAGCGCACGCAGGTCCCCCCTCTCCCGACAGGGAGAGGGGTCAGGGGGAGAGGGGGTCAGAGGGAGGGGGCGCCGCGGGACCGCGTCGTCACCCACACCACCCCCATCACCCCCACCAGCGCCGCCGAGAGCCAGAGGGCGTCGCTCGCGCTGCTCGCCTGGTAGATCCAGCCGAACGCCAACCCCGCCGGTAGCGCCGCAGCTCCGGTCAACGCGTGATACACCCCGAACCCCTTGCCGAGTGTGGCCGGGGAGAGCTTCGCCACGAGCGCCCGTTCGGCGGGCTCGGTGAGTGCGGCGACGAGACCGAAGAGGAGGAACACGCCCACGGCCCATTCCGCCGACAGCGGCTTGCCGAGGAGGGTCAGGCAGAAGGCGAAGAGCGCCGCCCCGGCGCCGATCAGGAGATCCGAGCCGAATGCGTCATTGATCCTTCCCGCCGGATAGCTGGCGGTGCTCCGCACCACGTGCAGACCGGCCCAGGCGAGCGGGATCGTCGCGATGGGGACGCCGAGCTGCTGGAGCCGGTACAACAGCAGAGCCTCAGGGAGCCGGAAGAGTGCGAGGAGGGCCAGCAGAGCCACGGGGAGTGGAACACCGCGGTCCAGGGTGGAGGGTTGAGGGTCACGCGATCCCTGCGACGCGACACCCTCCACCCTTGACCCTCCACTCCTGGTCGCCCCTCGCAACACCACCGCCAATACCAGCACCGCCACCACCCCCGGCACCGCCGACCATCCGATCACGCTCCGCACCGCCATCCCCTGGCTCACCGCCCACCACGCCACCACTGATCCGAGCATCGCGCCGAGGTGGTCGGCCGCGCGATGGAAGCCGAAGGCGCGGCCGTGAAGTGCGGTCGGGGTCGACTCCGCCAGCATCGCGTCGCGCGGGGCGGTACGGAGCCCTTTCCCGACCCGGTCGATGACCCGGAAGCCGATCACCTGCCACGCGGCGTTCGCGATGGCGATGACCGGCCGGATCAGCACTGCGGTGCCGTAGCCGCCGAGGATGAGGGGCTTCCGCCAGCCGGGACGATCCGACAGGCGGCCACTGATCCATTTGAGGATGGCGGATGTGAGTTCGGCGGCGCCATCGAGCGCACCGAGCACCGCCGCGCCGGCGCCGAGGGTACCGGTGAGGAAGGCGGGGAGGAGCGGATAGACCATCTCGCTCGAGATGTCGTTGAAGAACGACACCAGCGAGAGACCCTTCACCGTCGACGGCAGTTTCTCGCTCACCTACTCCTCCAGGCCGAGATCCATCCCCCAGCGCGCGAGGGAGATGGGAAGCCCGCCGTAGGTGAGCAGTGCGTCATGGAACGACCGCCCGACCGCCTGACCGCCCGACCGCCACGCCTCCCGCAGCTCGAGGATCTCACGGCGGCCAACGGCGGCGGCCAGCGAATACGTCGGCCAGGCGCACGCCCGCCGCACATCGGCCTGCGCGTCCGCGCGCTCGAGCGGCAGCAGCTGCATCAGCAGGTCGGTCGCCGCCAGCGGGGTGAAGCCCTCGGTGTGCAGCCCGATGTCGATCACCGCCCGCGCCGCCGCGTGCAGTTGCGCCAGCCGGATGGCGAAGATCTCGACCGGGTCGGTCGTGAACCCCTGCTCCAGCGCGACATCGAGACCGTACAGCGCCCAGCCATCGGTGGCGCACGGCGTGGCGAGGACGCGCCGCACCGGGTCGGGCAGCCCGCGCGCGATGCTCCGGTGCGTCAGCCGCCCGGGGCAGAGCTCGAGGAGGACGTCCACGAGCAGTTCCGGGGCGGATGCGGATGCGGTGCGGATGTACACCACATCCTCGGCCTCGAAATGCACCCGCCCGCCGAGGAGCTGGAGGTGCTCCGGCATGTCGACCAGACGGAGTTCGGCCGGCGGCAATGCGAGCAGGCCGCTCGACTCCACCCACTTCCGGGCGCGCGCCAGTCCGCGCAGCACCTCCGCCTGCGGATCACCGGCGGGGCGCGACGCGCGGAGATTCCGCGCCGCGGCGTGCAGGTCGGTCCCGAGACCCGCCTGGGTCGCGGCCAGGGCGGCCGCGGTGCGGGATTCTTCGATGGTATGCTGGCTCCAGCGCCAGAGTTCGGGACTCGAGGGGCGCAGCGCGTGCTCGAAATGGAGCCGGTGATCGAACGCCTCCCGCCCGATGGCGTACGCCGCCGGCTCGGCGCTCGGCGTCATATCCTCGCGCAGTCGCGATTCCAGGGCGGCCACCGTGAGCTCGGCGCGCTCCGAGGCACCGGCGAGTTTCTCGCTGAGGCCGGGGAGCCAGGTCGACGCGTCGAGCGCGAGCTGGCGCGCCACCGCGCGCACCGCGGGGCAGAGCTCGAGCGCCTCCTCGAAGAACACCACCGCCGGCGACCTGAGCGTGCGCCCGGCGCGGTCGATCAGCGCTGCGGTTCCTTCGAGGCGATCGAGCGCCGCCTGGGCCCGCGCCGCCGGCGTCCCGTGCTGGTGGGTCCGGAGCGCCTGCCAGGCGCCGGCGAGAGCGCCCAGCCAGGCGGCGGGATTCCGGCGCTGGGGGATCTCCTGCTCCAGCCGGTAGATCTGGGCCCGGAGGACATCGAGGAGGGCGGTGCGGTCGATCTCCTCCGCGTCATCCGCGAGATCGGCCAGCTCCACCGCCCCCGCCAGCGAAGTGAGGGCGGCAAGCTGCAGCTTCACCGCCTCCGCATCGAGTCCCGGGAGGCGGCCGTCGTGGAGCGACACCCCCGCTCGCGTCGCCTGCGCGGGGTCGAAAGTCCACCGCAGGTCCTGCCAGGAATCGAGGAGTTGGGCGAGATCGGCCATCGGGATCCGAAGAGGCGTTGCGGCGCGCCTCAGCGCGCCAGGGAGTTCAAGTTGCGGGGCGCATCAGCGCGCCAAGGCGCGCCGCTACTGTGCGTTCACTTCCGAGTGTGCACCGAGGGAAGCGGCTCCCGCAAGCCCCGTGGCCTTCACGGCGTCGCCGAGGATGGCACCATCGATGCGGCAATCGGTGAGCACCGCGTCGCGGCCCACGATGGCGTTGGCGAGCGACCCACCGATCACCCGGGCACCCGACTCGATCGAGACATTGGGGCCTATGGTGCAGCGCTCGAGGGTGACGCCATCCTCGACATACACCGGCTCCACCACGGTCACGCCGGGTGTGGCGACGGGCCTCCGGGCCCGTCCTTTTTTCAACAGGATCTCATTCGATTCCAGCAGCGTCCGCACCTCACCGCAGTCGTACCACCCCCCGACCTTCGCGGTGAGGATCTTCCGCCCATGGTCGATCATGTGCTGGAATGCGTCGGTCAGGTAGTACTCTCCCTTGTTCTTGGGGGCTGCCTTGACCGCATCGATCCCGGCGAAGAGCGCGGCGGTGTCACGCATATAGTACAGCCCGATATTGGCGAGTCGGGAGATCGGCTCCTTCGGCTTTTCCACGATCTTCGTCATGTACCCCTGGGCGTCGGTCACCACCACGCCGAAGCGCTGGTAGTTCTCCACCTCCTTGGCCCAGATGATCCCGTCGGCCTTTGTCCGCTGGATGAGGGTCAGGTCGGCCTCGAAGACGGTGTCGACGAAGACGATCAGCACATCCTCCTTCACGAAGGGCCGAGCCAGGTCGACCGCCCCGGCCGTGCCGTCCTGGATCTTCTGTTCGACGAAGCGCGACGGGATCGAGTAGCGGCTCGTGGCGTAGGCTTCGACCTGTTCCTTCAGGTGCCCCGTGATGAAGATCAGCTCGGAGACGGGGAGTCCCTCGAGCCGGTCCATCACGTAGTCCATCACCGGCCGCCCCGCCACCTTGAGCAGCGGCTTGGGGGTAAGGTGAGTGTGGGGCCGAAGGCGAGTACCCTTGCCGGCCAGCGGGATGATCACCTGCATGTATCAGCTCCGGCCGTAGCGGTCCTTGAGGCGGACCAGGTCGTCGAGTTCGGGGGTGGAAGCCTCAAGCACGTCGCTGTCGACGACCGCTTCGATCTGATGGACCATCCCGGCGGGGATATGCACCGATTCGCCGGCCCGGAAGGCGCGCTCCTCGAGCCGTTCCTCGGTGCCCCACCGGAGCTTCAGTTCTCCCGAGAGCACGTGCATGGTCTCGTCCTTCTTCAGGTGATACTGGAGACTCAGGACGTGTCCCGCCTTGACGTGCAGGATCTTGCCCACATACCGGTCGGCACGCGCCCAGATGAGCTCGTACCCCCAGGGCTTGTCGACTTTGTATGGGACGTCGGGCATCAGCGTTCCACCGCGTAAAGCTTGAATGAGGAGGGGGAGGTGATGCAGGCGCGCACGCAGACGCCGCATCCCACGCACCCTTCGGCCTTGATCACCGGATGGCCCTCCGGGTCCATCGCGAGCGCCGTCGCGCCCACCGGACACGAATCGGCGCAGGCACTGCACGTCACTCCCGAAAAGGTGACACATCGCTCGGGCACCAGCTCCAGGACGTGGAGCTTGTACCCTTCCCAGATCTTTTCCGGCCGAGTCAGCGCCCCGGTGGGACAGGCCGACGCGCACGGCATGTCGGGACAGGCGACGCAGGGCTGGAGCTCCACCTCGAGATACGGGGTCCCGGCCGCGAACCCTTCCCCGGAGGACGCCGTGCGGATCGCCCTCGGCGGGCACACATCCACGCAGGCGTTGCACCGGGTGCAGGCGGCGAGGAACGCCACCTCGGTGAGCGCCCCCGGCGGTCGCACGAAGCGCCGCCGGATGATCCGCTCCTCGGCCTGCTCCATCAAGGAGCCGAGCCACTTGTCGGTGGCCTGCTTGAGGAGATCGCGACGGTCGCCGCCATTGAACATGGTCGGAACTTAGGGGCAGGAGGGGTAGGAAGGTAGGACGGGAGGAAGGTAGGAAGTGACTATCGGACACCTTGTGATTCGAGGGACCCACTCGCCGGCGAGCAGGTCCCCCGCTTCCTACCCTCCTACCTTCCTACCTTCCTACCTGGCCAACAGCGCCCGCCGTAGAGTCAGCATCCGCCGCTTGATCGACCCGTCGAACACCCGGTCGCCGACCCGCACCAGCACGCCACCCAGGAGCGACGCGTCGACTGCCCAGGTCGCGATCGCCTGCTTGCCCAGCGCCTCGGTGAGCGCCGCGGCGATCGCCTTCTTTTCGCCGGCGTCGGCCTCGCGCGCCATCACCACCCGCGCCCGCACCCGGTCCATCTTCACGTCCACCAACACCAGGTACTCGTCGGCGATCTGCCGCAGCAGCCCCTGGCGGCCCCGCTTCACCACCGCCTGCAGGAACCGCACGAAGTCTTTGGGCGCCTTGGGAAGCGCCGACGCGATGAGCTGCGCCTTGGCCCCCTTGGTGACACGAGGCGACATCAGCACCGCCTCCGCCTCGGGGGCCAACCGCACCCCTTCGGCCACCGCGTCGATCAGTGCCGCCCACGGCTCCACCGCGCCCGCCTTTTCGGCAAGCACCAGGAACGTCTCGGCGTAGTTCCGCGCGACCCCTGTGGTGCTCACTTGCCCGGCTCCATCGAGGCGAGGTACTCGGTCACCAGCTGCTTGTCCTGCGCCGCCTCGAACCGCTTGCCGATGAGCTTGCCCGCCGCCGCGAGAGCGAGGTCCACCGCCTCACGCCGCAGTTCGGCACTGGCACGGTCCTTCTCGGCGCCGATCTCGCGCCGCGCCCGAGTCAGCATCTCCTCCGCCTCGGCGCGGGCCTTCTCGGCACCGAGCGCACGCTCGCGCTCGGCCGCCGCTTTGGTCTCGGTCAGGATCGACGAGGCCTGGTTCCGGGCCTCGGTCAGGAGCTTGTTCTGCTCCGCCACCGTCGCCTTGGCCTCGGCGTTGAGCCGCGCGGCCTCCTCGAGCTGCTGCTTGATCCGCTGCTCGCGCGCCTCCGTGGCAGCCAGCATCTGCGGCCACACGTACTTCCAGAGCAGCAGGAACAGCAGGCCGAACGAGATCAGCGTCCAGATCATCACGCCGGTGTTGACCTCGAACGGCGACTGTGGCCCCAGTGTCTCACCTTCCGACAGGAGCATCAGTCCGAGAAGAACCGTAGGCATCGAATGACCCCTTCGATTACTTGATGAGCTTCAACAGCAGGGCGAAGACCAGCGCGATGATCGTGGCGCCCTCGAGGAGCACGGCGATCAGCAGCGCGGCGCCGCGGATCTCGCCGGCCGCTTCGGGCTGACGGGCGATCGCTTCGGCGGCCGAGCCACCGATGCGGCCCAGGCCCAGACCGGCGCCGATGATCGCGAGGCCGAACGCCAGGCCGGCGCCGAGCAGCGCGTTGGTGTTCTTGGCGGCGGCGACCAGGTCGGCGCCGGTCGGGGCCGCGGCTTCCTGCACGAGATTGAGGAGGTACATCGTTCCGTCCATTCGCTTGGGGAGATCTCGGTTGTGGCGGCCATCTGGCTGCCAGTCCGCTCCACGTCCCGGATCCGCGTCTCCCGCACGGTCCAAGGCCGTCGTCCGTCAATGTGTGCGGCCCGAGGGCCGCCACAACGGACTTCGTCGGTCGTTCGACCGATTACGTCGGGTCCGGCGCGAGGAGCGTCGCCCGGACCCCGGTGCTGCTAGTGCTCGTGCTGCATCAAGCCGATGAAGACCGCGCTCAGCAGGGCGAAGACATACGCCTGCAGCAGTGCCACGATCAGCTCGAGCATCAGGATCCCCACCACCAGGAGGGTCGTCACGCCGCCGATGGCCCAATTCCAGCCGGGCAACCCGCCGAACAGGAAGATGATGCCGAACAGCGACAGGATCACGAAATGCCCTGCCGTCATGTTGCCGAAGAGTCGGACCGCCAGCGCGAACGGCTTGACCAGCTTCCCCAGCACCTCGATCGGCGCCATCCCGATGGCCAGCGCCACCGCGCCGATGCCGTGGATCCCCGGGACGTGCATGAAGATCGTGCCGAGGTAGCCCTTGGCGCCGAGCTTGATCATCCCGCCGATCTCGATGGTCAGGAAGGTGATGAACGCCAGCGTCGCCGTCACCGCCAGGTTGCCGGTGACCGATGACCCGTAGGGGATCAGGCCAAGGATGTTGGCGTAGAGGATGAAAAAGAAGAAGGTGAGGATCAGCGGTGCGTACTTCGGCCCCATCTCCTCGCCGATATTGGCGATGGCGATGTCGTTCCGGACGAACAGCACCAGCGACTCCATCATGTTGGCGAAGCCGCGCGGCGGGCGCCCCGCCGCCTCGGCCCTGGCCACGCCCCGCGCGGCGATCTTCAAAGTCAGGAAGACCAGGAAGGCGGTGAAGAGCAGGAACACCACGTGCTTGGTGGGCGAGAGGTCGAGCGTGAGCGGACCGAGGTGGAGCGGCTCCCAGCGCGGCAGGTGCCACTCGACGCCGAAGGGCAAGTCGATGGTCCAGGCGTCCGCCGTGTGGTGGAGCACCAGCTCGCCGATGTCGGGCGGGCCGCCCGCGTGCCCTTCTTGCAGGAACATCATCGTGTCGCGCGCGTCTCCAGGAAGAGCAGCGGGATCAGCACCCCGAGATACCCCATCGCCACCGCGATCGCCGGGAACTGGTCCGGCCAGATCGTACAGACCACCGCGAACGCCACCACACCCGCCACCCGCAACCCCGACCCCCGGGCCCACCCCTTCACGAAGGTCGCGAACTCCGCGTCCTTGGGTACCGCCGCCGCCCATCGCGCGGAGAAGTACTGGATCGTCGTGGCCAGGAGCCCGAACATCACCGCCGCCTGCGCCGCCACCGCTCCGTACATCGCGAACACCACCAGCCCCACCAGCAGCGTCAGCCCATTCCCTACCAGCAACGGCCTCATCCTTTGTCCTTCTTGGCCTGGAGCCGCTCGGCTTCGAGCTTGGCGTACACGTTCACGAAGCTCAGCACCGACCCCGCCAGCGTCCCCACCATCGTGAACCAGGGGATGGTCCCCAACCAGGTATCCAGGGCGAATCCGAGCCCCATGAAGAGCACTATGCCGAGCCCAAAAGTGATGCCCAGGGCGACATAGCGATAGCCGTCCCCGACCTCCCGTTGACTGCCAGGACCGGGCTTCATCTGGGGGGCGAATTTACCTGCTTGTGAAATATTTCGCAATCTCCGGCGCTGGGGGGCAAAGGACATTCACCACGGAGGGTCGGAGGTGCACGGAGCTGCACGGAGAGGAGATTTTGTGGCCTCAAATGGGAGCTCCCCTTAGGACCACAAAGTCCTTCCTCCGTGAATCTCCGTGTAGCTCCGATCCTCCGTGGTGAATGAACCCCACTCCCATGCGAGCCCCGTTCGGTGCAACTTCCGGGTCCGGCGCGGCGTAGGCTCCCTGTTCCCCCGCTTACCGCTCACCGCTTACCGCTCACTTCATGTCCGACGACGTTCAGCAGCTCGCCCGCCTCCATCAGGCCATGAAGGATCTCCGTGCCCAGGTGGCGGAGCGCATCGTCGGCCAGAGCGGGACGGTGGACGGGATGCTCACCGCCATCCTTTCCGGCGGGCACGCCCTTCTGGTCGGCGTTCCGGGCCTGGCCAAGACCTTGATGGTCTCGACCTTGGCCGAGGCGCTGGATCTGTCGTTCAACCGGATCCAGTTCACCCCCGACCTGATGCCGTCGGACATCACCGGGACCGAGATCATCGAAGAGGACCTGACCACCGGGAAGCGCGCCTTCCGATTTGTGCACGGGCCCGTCTTCGCGCAGGTGGTGTTGGCCGACGAGATCAACCGCACGCCGCCCAAGACTCAGGCGGCGCTGCTGCAGGCGATGCAGGAACATCAGGTAACGGTCGGCGGAACCACCTATCGCCTGGCCGAGCCTTTCTTCGTGCTCGCGACCCAGAACCCGATCGAGCAGGAGGGGACCTATCCTCTCCCAGAGGCGCAGCTCGACCGCTTCATGCTCGAGCTCCGGGTCGGCTATCCGACGCGGACCGAGGAGGAGCAGATCGTCGAGCGCACTACCGGCAGCCGGCCGGGTACCGTGAGGCCGGTGCTCGACGCGGCGGCGCTGGTGCAGATGCAGGAGCTGGTGCGCCGGATCCCGGTCAGCACCGAGTTGATCGCATCTGCGGTTCGGCTTGCTCGTCTGACCCGCCCGGGTGACGCCGAAGCTCCGGCGTTCATCAAGGAGTTCGTGGAGTGGGGTGCCGGTCCCCGCGCGTCGCAGTACCTCGTCCTCGGCGCCAAGGCGCGTGCGGCGATGGATGGCCGCCCGATGGCCGATCTGGATGATGTGAAGGCAGTGGCGCGCCAGGTGTTGCGGCACCGGCTGATCACGAATTTTGCGGCCGAGGCGGCGGAGCGGACGGCGGATGATCTGATGTCGGAGCTGGTGGAGGGGAAGAGCTGGCGGGTGTAGGCGGCCAGTGGGCCAGTGGGCCGGTGGGCCGGTGGGCCAGTGGGCCGGTGGGCCGGTGGGCCGGTGGGCCGGTGGGCCGGTGGGTACGCAGGAAGGTTGGAACGAAGCGGGGGGTTCCGATCAGATTCGGAGCCCCCCGCCACTGCTTGCTGCTTGGTGACCTGGCGCGACTACCGGTAAGGGAAGGCGCTCACCGTGACCGCAGGCTGCGTGGTGCCGAAGCTCTCATACGTGGCCGTTCCGCAGCCGGTCCAGGTGACGAGGAAGTAGATGCTGGCGCTGTTGTTGAGCGCCCCCTTCAGCTGGCCGCTGTCGAAGTCGTAACAGCTCACGTTCTCATAGTGCAGCACCGTCGGGGTCGTGAGCTGGAATCGGAACGCGATGCTCGGCTGGCCCGTCTGCGACCCGATGATCCGGAAATCGAGATCCACGCTCAGATCGCCGGAGGGGATGTTGGCTTCGAGCGAAAGCGGCGATTCCGGATCATAGCTGCTGTTCTCGACCCAGGTGTATGAGACATTGAGATCGATCGGCGCCGCGGCCTGCAACCCCGGGGCGGTGATGACCGCGTCGTCGTAATGCTCCGTGATGGCGTAATGCACATTGGCGATGTGGTCGATGCCGCTCGTGGCGTACGTTCCCCGTTCCGTCCCATTCACCGAGAAGGAGAACGCAACCCCTGTGGCGACGTTCGTCTCGCTGTACTTCAGGTTGGTGGCATCGAGGATGAATCCATAAAGGCCGGCCACGTCGCGGAAGCGGAACGAGCCGGAGTAGGTCCAGGTCCAATCCCCTTCGACCTCCGAGCAATTCGATCCGAAGTTGAGCCTGTAATCGTCCGGGATCCCGTCGGCATCGGTATCGATCGGATCACCAAGCTCGTCGACCCCCGTCTCTGTCGGGGTGCAGACGGCGCTGATGAGCTGGGGGGCCGCGGCGCGGAGACCGCTCCGGCCGGAACGGCGGGCCGCCCTGGCTGCAAAATCGCGGATGACCCGGTCCCCGAATGACCCACCCTGGAAGGCAGGAGCGAGGGGGAAATCCGCGGAAGGATCACCACTCAGCATCCCGCTCGCGATGTCGCTGACGAAGCCGGCCGTGACCTCGGCCGCGCCACTCATATTCGACTCGTCGATCGTCGAGGAATACGACGGTCCGCCGTCGCTGCTGCCGCACGCGGCGAGGGCGACGAGTGCCGCCGCGGCGAAGAACGAGGAAGTGTGTTTCTTCATCGATCGACTCCATGTTCAGGGGGTGACACGATTCGCCGCCGGGGAGGCGGACTGACATCCGCAAATGTTCCTGCCTTGGCAAGATCTGGGTGTGCGCCAGCGCACACTCTACCCTACATAGTCCTTCTAGAATCGGCGACGCGCTAGAGGGGCCCGGAAAGTGGGGCTATCTCATTGCCCGGCAATGATTTATGAAGATTGCTTTGGTGGGCTAAGGGCTAAGGGCTAAGGGCTGGGGGCTGGGGGCTGGGGGCCGGGATGCAGAGCCCTGGGATCCCCGGCCAGCGTGCAGCACCCTTCAGACCCCAAGCCCTTAGCCCCTAGCCCCTAGCCCCTAGCCCGTGCCCCCAGCACCCCACCCCTAGCGCGCTAACCAGATGTCCTGCAACCTGTTGACGCTCCGTTGTATGGCGCGCGTTATCCTGCGCCAGTGTCGAATCACCCCGCAATGACCCCAATACCCCCTACCCTCCGCGTACTCGGCGCCCCCGCCCTCCACGGGCCGGATGGCGAGCCGCTGACGTTCCG
>JBDSIR010000072.1:0-12359 GCA_039917855.1 Gemmatimonadales bacterium
CCAGCTCACCACCTGCGCCCACCCTGCCGCGCGCCACCCTTCCCACGCCACGCCGACCACGGTGGCCCAGTTCGGCCAGGCCGAATCGATCCGCAGCCGGTGTCGCTCGATCACCTGGGTCGCCGAATGCCCGCGCGTGGCCAGTACATGCAACACATCCTGACAGAGCGCCGGCATCGCGCGGTCGTGGGTCCCGGCAGTGGTGCGGGGCACGAGGGTCCAGGACTGGACCGTGGCGCCCATCCCGTGCTGGTCGGTGACCCCGGCCAACCAGCGGCCGTTCATCGCGGCCAGACGGACCACTGAGTCCCGATGCGCAGTGGTCTGCCGATTCGCCTTCGGCGCCGCGTTGCTGATCTCGAACCCATCGACTCCCGCGACGATCCAGGCAGGCAGCGAGGCGAAATGGTTCTCGTCGTATTCAGGGATGGACGCGAGGGTCACCGCGCCCCAGCGGGATTCGCTCTCACCTAACAAGCGCAGGATCCCCGGCATCGAATCGGCGTACATGTCGCGCGGCACGCTGTCGAGGTTCCCGAGCACCACGATGTGGGCCCCCCAGAGGCTGAGTTCCTCGCCGGGGCAGGCCACCGGGGGACCCTCGTCCGCCATGCCACCGAGTCCTTCGCCACCCTTGGTCCGCTGCCAGCCGTCGATCCTGTTGTGGTCGGTCACGAAGAAGAGGTCGAATCCGCCACGTCGATGCCATGCCTGGTCGGCCGCGACATCGAAGTCCTTCTGGAGGATCCCCCTCACGTCGTGCGACACGTTCGAGTGGGAGTGCAGGTCGACCACCACCAGCGCCGGGGGCACGTCGGCGAGGTGCGCCATCGGTCGGTGCCAGCGGACGCCGGCGACCAGGAAGAGCGAGGTCCCGAGCACGAATGCGGCGAGCGCCCAGACCTCCCGGCCCCACTGGAACTGGTCGCCAAAGATCCCCCCCAACGTGCGCCACACCAGGTACAGCGCCCCGACGCCGGTCAGGAATGCCTGGAGCCTCGGCATCGCGAGCAGCGTGACGCCGTCCCACGCGTCGAAGAGCGGAGCGAAAAGGATGTTGAGGAGCGGGAACGACAGCTGGATCCCCGGCGGAAGCGCGTTGCCGGCGGGGTCGGAAAGCGCTGCGGCGGGGAAGCCGAGCCTTGGGACGAGGATCGCGACAGACAGGATCGCGGCGAATACCAGGGGGCGGCGGCGCATGGTCAAAGATAGCGAGCGATCGGGAGGACAGCATATCGTTCGCCATCCCATTAGTTTGTGCCAATGATCAGCTCCCCCGATCCCCTCGACGACGAATTCCCCGAAGGTGACGGCACGGCCGACACCGAGGCGGAAGTGAAATGCCCTTACTGCGGAGAGACCGTCGAGATCGCCCTCGATCCGGGTGGCGGTCCCGAGCAGGAGTACGTCGAGGACTGCCATGTCTGCTGTCGGCCGTGGCAGGTGCGGGTCACCTACAATGACTCTGGCACCGCAGAGGTCGAGGTCGAGGCGGGGGACGATCAGGACGCTGAGGAGTGAGCGGATCGATCCGAGTCGCTAGATCGCCATAGATCGGGACCGTCCCGAGTGGAACGAGGGACCTGCTCTCTGCTGAGCAGGTCCCTCACGCCGTTCGGGACGGCTCCGTGCGCGGGCACGCGGTCCTAGCGACGGAACAAGTACGCCACCTTGAAGAAGAACCCGTCCCGTTCCCGACGCAGGTCGTTGAACGTGAGGGTCCGTGTGCCGCTCAGGCCCGTGCCGTAGCCGAGGAAGACCACCGTCCCCGGGCTTGGCTCGTAGGAGCCGAGGAGGTCGAAGCGGAGGTCGTTCGATTCGCCCGCGGGATCGCCCCCGGTGATCGGGTTGTCATCGCCATCCTCCAGCGAGCTGACGCGGGACGAGGCGTACTGCCCCACGAAGCGGAAGAAGAGCCATCGGCTCGGCTGGAACTCCGCCCGGAGCCGCGGGATGATCTCGCGACCGAACTCCGACCCGTCGCGAATGCGCCAGAGCCTGGCGTAGAGCGTGGTGAATTCGAGCCGTACCGACGGGAGCGGACGGAGGGAGAGTTCCCCTTCGACTGACCAGTAGCCACCATTGGAGGCTTCATCGAAGATCGCGGTGCGGCCCCGCTCGTACGAGAAGGAGGCGCCGGCCTTCTGCCACGTGGGGGTCTCGATATCGAGCGAGATGGAGCGGCCGTCGTCGTAGGAAGCGCGCGCGGTGAAAGGGACGGGACCGGTCCCGGTGTCCACCGTGAAGCCCGTGTACCGGTCCTGCTCGAAGTCGATGAATGACGTGGAGCCTTTGACCGCCACCGTCCAGCCGCCCCGTACGCGGAACTGGACGGTCCCCTCGTTGCTTCCTTCGATGGCATCCCCAGCATCGAATCCGGCGTAGTCCCAGGTACGGTTGGGGCCGAAGAAGGTGGTGACGTTCTCGATCAGTGCTCCGCGCGCACCGTACCAGCTGAAGCGATTGAAGATGTGGCCGAACACGATCCCGGTCCGGTTGACGAATCCGGAGCGGCTCTCGAAGTCTTCGCTGAGCCCCACGATCTTGTAATTGAATCCCCAGCTCCGGCCGGTCCGGTCGAGCTCCGCCTGCCAGATCGCACCACGCCGGGTGTCGGTCGAATCGGAGTCGTCGGTCGAGGAACCGCCCAGTTGGGCGGCGGCGTAGTACATCCCGCCGAAGACGTAGCGCACGTCCAGCGACCCGACCCTGTTGTACCCCGAGCGGTCGGTGGAGAGACCCTCCGTGCGGTCGGTCAGGGTGAGTCCGACGAAGCTGCTGGTCCCGAAGTCTTGCCGGGCGCGCGCCACGTTGACCAAGGCGTCGTTCTCGCCGTCCACCCGGTCGATCGCGCCGAGGTACGCGATGGTGGTCCCCCCGAGCTTGCCGGTGAGCTTCACCCCCGCCTGAGGGTCGGCGACGGTCCGGGTGTAGACCAGTTGATTCGGGGTGCTGAAGAGCTCGATCCCTTCCAGGAAGAACTGCCGACGCTCCGCGAAAAAGAGCGCGAACCGCTGGTTGAGCGCCAGCTGCCCCGCGTCGGCCTCGACCTGGCTGAAGTCGGGGTTGTAGGTCCCATCGAGGGTCAATGACGTGAAGCCGAGCCGCAGGTTGAGCCCGATGTCGGACGTCGGGTCCGCGCGCTTGAACTCGTCGGTCACGCCATCCCGACCCCCGCTCCAGGCGCTGGTGAAGGTCGGCTGGATCTCGGTGACCACGCCGCGCCGAAAGTCGTGCATCCCGGTGAATCGCCCGGACTGATCGAGGAAGGAGGCGTTGCCGCGGCGGGCATCGGTCCAGGCATCCTCGTACCCCGTCCGTTGCACCTGCCGGATGATCTGGATCCCCCATTGCTTCGGATCGCCTCCGCCGTAGCGGAGGCTCTTGAAGGGGATCCGGACCTCGACCACATACCCTTCAGGCGTCAGGCGGCCCTTTGATTCCCAGAGGAGATCCGGGGTCCGGTCGATCGACCCGCCGAAGATGCTCCCGGCGGACGAGGCCCCTTCGGTCCGGACGCCGTCCTCCTGGGCGCCGAGCGGATTGACGCCGAAGAAGTAGGCGCGGCGCCGATCGTCGAAGGTGTCGAGGTAGATACGGACGTTGTCATCGGTGCCGATGTTGTCGCGATCGGCCACGGTGGCGCGGATGGTACCCGCCTCCTTGTCGCTCGCGATGATCCCGAACCAGATCGCATCGGGCGAATACCAGACCCGGACTTCGGTCGCCTCCTCGGCGGGACGGCCGTCCACGGGCTGGTACTGGGAAAAGCCGGTGAGCCGGGCCGCCTGGGCCCACACCGGTTCATCGAGGAGGCCGTCCACTGTGGCGGCCGCCTCGAGCCGTGGCACATCGACAGCAGGAGCCCCACGGCCGGGATAGAGGCGCGGGGTGGTGTCCTGGACGGCAAGGAAGAGAGCGAGGAGCACGGTCGGGTCCCGGGTCAGGAAAGGTTGGGACGAATATTACCCGAAGAGGGTCGAGAGGCTAGAGTCGAGAGGCTGTCAAATTGAGACCGGTGCAGGTCGGATGCTCCTCCGACCTGCACCGTTACCGTGTTCCAGACTCCAGACTCCAGACTCCAATCTCACAACTCACTCGTACCGCAGCGCGGTGATCGGGTCCATGTTCGCCGCGCGCCGGGCCGGGAGCATGCCGAAGATGAGCCCCACCGCGCCGCTGAAGAAGAAGGCGACCGCGATGGCCACGGGCGAGACGAGCGTATTCCAGTTGAACTTCCACGACAGGAGCACTGCGGTGCCGGTGCCGAGGATGATACCGACAATCCCGCCCGCCAGACAGAGCACCAGCGCCTCGACCAGGAACTGCATCAGGATGGCGCGCTTGGTGGCGCCGAGGGCCTTCCGGATGCCGATCTCCTTGGTCCGTTCGGTGACCGAGACGAGCATGATGTTCATGATCCCGATCCCGCCGACCACCAGACTCACCGCGGCGATGCTCGCGAGCAGGACGGTGAACACCTGGGTGGCCTGCTGTTGCGTCGCCAGGATATCGCGTTGATTCCGGATCATGAAGTCGTTGTCGCCCCCGGGGCGGACCTTGTGCTCCCGGCGGAGGATCCGCTCGATGTCGACCATCCCCTGCTCGAGCGGCACGCCGTCCTTGACCTGCACGGAGACGCTGCGCACGCGGTCAGTGCCGAACACGCGATAGCGGGCGGTCTGCAGCGGGATGAGCAATTGTTCGTCGGGGTTCTGCCACGAGCCGGCCGCGCCCTTCTCCGACAGCACGCCGATCACCTCGAAGGGGATCCCTTTCACGCTGATCGTCTGGCGCAGAAGTGCTGCTGGGTTGACGCCGAGCATCTGCGGGACCGACGCCCCCACCAGCACGTAGCGCTGGCGCGCCTCGTTGTCGCCGACGGTGAACATCCGTCCGAAGGGCACGGTGTAATTCTTGACCTGGGTGTAGTTGGGCGTGGAGCCCACGACGGCGAGGTTCAGGTTCGTGGTCCCGTATTTCACCGTGACGTTCTGCTGCATCTCGGGAACGACGGCAGCGAGCAGAGTGCCGTCGCGCTCGAGCGCCTGGGCATCGTCGACGGTCATCGAGACCCGGACCTCCGAGGCGCGGCCACCCATGAACATCTGTCCGGGGAACACGCTGAGCAGGTTGGCGCCGAGGGCGTTGATCCGGTCCTCGACCGCCTTCTGCGCCCCCGAACCGAGCGCCACCATCGTGATGACAGCGGCCACGCCGATCACGATGCCGAGCATCGTGAGCATCGACCGCAGCTTGTTGGCGCGGACCGACTGGAACGCGACGGCAATGATCTCCGAGAGCGGCATGTCAGGGCCTCCCCGTCCGTGCCGCGCCGCTGGGCGCGGCCGGTGCGGTGGTCGTGGGCTGCCGGGTCATGCCGGGTACAGTTCCGCCGCCGGTCATCCGGTTGATGCGGCTCTGCATCTCGCTCTGCGAATTGATGAGGCTGGCGCTCGGCAGGGCGAGGACGGAGTCCCCTTCCTGGAGGCCGCTGGTCACTTCGCTGTAGTCAAGGTCGGTCAGGCCGGTGCGGATCGACACCGGAACGGGAGTCTCGTTTCGCATGACGAAGACGATGTATTGTCCGCCGAGACGGGTGTCCGCTTCGCTCTGGCCACCGCGGCGCCCCTGCGGGTTTGCGGCGCGCACCATGACCACGCCGTCGGGGAGGTTCATGGTACCCATCGGCGTGGTCATGGTGCGCTTGGCCGGCGCCGCCGGCTGACCGCTCCGGGCGCCGAGGGAGGCGCGATTGGCGGTGTCGCCGGTGGCGGGTGCAGCGGCGCGCGTGGCACTGTCGGAGACGGCGAGCTGGCGCTGGACGTCGGCCGGGTCGAGCCCGAGCACCGAGGCCGCCGATGCGACATCGCGCTGGGTCCGGAGGGCGGAGTTGGAGACCGCGAGGACATTCTTGCGTTCGCCGACATGGATCTCGACCTCGGCGTTCATTCCGGGGCGCAGCAGCCCCTCACGGTTGGCTATCCGCACGATGACCGGGAACATCGTCACGTTCTGGGAGGTCTCGGCCTGGGGCTCGATCTTGGCCACGGTCCCTTCGAAGGGACGGTTCGGATACGCGTCCACCGTCACGGTGACGCGCATGCCCGGCTGGACCTTGCCGATGTCGGTCTCGTCCACGAGGGTGCGGACCTGGACAAGGTTCAGGTCGGCCATGGTCATCAGGATGGTCCCGCCGCCCACACCCGAGGTGGACGAGGTGATGACCGACCCCCGCTCGACGGTCTTGGTGATGACCGTGCCGTTGATCGGCGAGCGGACCTCGGTCTGCTCGAGCGCGATGCGGGCGTTCTCGAGCGCCACCCGCGTCCGCACCAGCTCCGCGTTGCCGTTGGCGAAGTCAAGGGTGGCGACGTCGCGCTCGGTCTCGCTGATCGCCTGCGACTGGAACAGTTCGTCCGAGCGGCGCTTGGCCGCGGTGGCGTTCTGCAGCCGGGCCTTGGCCACATCGAGCGCGGCTTGGGCCTGCTCGACGTTGTTCCGGGCGGTGCGGGGGTCGATCTCGATCATCAGGGCTCCGCGCCGGACGACGTCGCCGGTCTGGACCTTGATGTTCGTGACCTCACCCGAGGCCTGCGAACGGACCTCGATCAGAGTATCGGCCTTGATGCTGCCGGAGGCCTGGGCCGAGACGATGATGTCGCGGCGCTCGACGGCCAGGGCCTGGTACACCGGGGCCGATGGCTTCTTGGCACAACCCACCGCGAGGACCGCGGCGGCGAGGATGATCGATGGGCGGGACATCAGTGGCTCTGCTCCGTCTCGAAGTCGCGGTCGATCTTGCCATCGCGGATGATGACCTGCCGCTTGGCGTGCATCGCGATGTCATGTTCGTGGGTCACCAGGATGATGGTCTGACCCTGGGAGTGAAGTTCTATGAACAGCCTGATGATCTCTTCGCTGGTGGTCGAATCGAGGTTGCCCGTCGGTTCGTCCGCCAGCAGGATGGAAGGATTGTTGACGAGAGCGCGCGCGATCGCCACGCGCTGGCGCTGACCGCCCGAGAGCTCGTTGGGACGGTGCTCCATCCGGTCGGCCAGCTTGACCCGCTCCAGCGCGCCCTCGGCCTGGGCCCGGCGTTCCTTGGAAGGGATGCCGGCGTAGACCAGCGGGAGTTCCACGTTCTGGAGCGCGGTCGCGCGGGGAAGCAGGTTGAACGTCTGGAAGACGAAGCCGATCTCCTTGTTCCGGATCAGCGCCAGCTCGTCGTCCTGCAACTCGCTCACCCGGTGACCATTGAGCCAGTATTCGCCGTGCGTCGGGGTGTCGAGGCAGCCGATGAGGTTCATCAGCGTCGACTTCCCAGATCCCGAGGGTCCCATGATGGCGACGAACTCACCCTTGCGGATCGTCATGTCGATCCCGCGGAGCGCCTGCACCACTTCGGCGCCCATCACATAATGTCGTTCGATGTTGCGCGTCACGATCATGGAATCGCGGGGCACGTCGGAGGGCAGCAGCGCCATCCGCTCGCTGGTGTCGAGCAGGTCCTTGGTCACAGGCTTCGTCCGATCAGCGCTTCGACCTGCGCTTTGGCGCGGAGATAATCGAAGCGCGCATTCACGGCATCGACCTCCGCCTGGGTCAGGGATTCCTGCGACGTGAGCAGGTCCACGAAGGTCGCCGCTCCAAGGCGATAGCGCTCGCCGATGACACGGATGTCCTCGCGCGCGGCCTGGACGCTGGACCGGGTGATCTCGATGCGGATCCGGGCCGCGGCGAGCTCGGCCAGACGCTGGGTGACCCCGGCGTCGACCTGGCGGCGCGCGTCGCCGGCCTGGGACTCGGCGAGATCGACGCTCGAGTGACGGGTCGCGACGGTCTGTTCCCGCTGGAAGCGGTTGAACAGGGGCCACGAGAGCCCGAGCGAGACGGAGCGCTGGTTATAGAGCGGATTGTTCCCGAACTCCTGCGAACTGCCGCTGAAGTTGTAACTGCCGCTCAGCGTGAGCGACGGCGAGTAGGCCGCGTACGCCGAGCGCACCTGCGCGCGCGCGACCTCGAGATTCGCTTCCGCGCTCAGCACCTGGGGCGACTGCGCCCGCGCCTCCGCTCGAATGCTGGTTGTGTCGACGGCGGTCTGGGTGGTGTAGGCGGGGTCGTCGATCGCGGCCACCCGGCCGTCGGCGCCGATCAGGCGGCCCAGGCCCGCTTCAGCGGTGGCCTGCTGGATCTCGGCATTGATCAGCTGGATCCGGGCATTGCCGAGATTGACCTCGGAGCGGAGCGAGTCGGATCGGGTGGCCGATCCGGCGTGCAACTTGGCGACGGAGACCTTGAGCTGTTCCTGAGCCCGACGCACGCTCGCCACCCGCACCTCGACGGTCTGCTGGGTCGCCAAGGCATCGAGATACGCGGCGGTCGTCTGCTGGGTGACCTGGAACCGCGCGTTGACCAGGCCGGCCGTGGCCGATCGGTCGGTCGCATTGGCGGCCGAGATGTCGGCGCCGCGCCGCAGACCGGTCCAGAGATCGAGGCTCGCGTTGAGCCCCATGCTCAGGCTCCTGTTGGACCGGCCGCCGCTGACGATCTGACTGGTGAGCGGATCCACGCGAGCGCGCCCCTCCGAGTATGACTGGGAGGCATTGCTCGTGGCGTTGACGCTCGGCAGGAAGGCCCCGTAGGCACTTCGCTGCTGGGCGTTGGCGTTCTGCGCATTGCCGCGAGCCTGCACCGTGGTCGGCTGGACCATGACGGCCCGGGTCAGCGCGTCGGCCAGGGTGACGCGCACCGTGGCCGGGGCGAGGGTCCGCGGCACCGTGGTGTCGGCGACCTGCTGGGCCGACAGGGGGGCCGCGGCCAGGGAGAGGTACAGTATGAAAGAACGGGCGTGCATCGTCCGGGGGTTCCGATCCAGTTAGGGGCGGCGCGGCGGGCCCTGCCGCAGGTCGCCGTGACGCTTCATCATCTCTTCGTACTTGGCGCGCTGCTCAGGAGTGAGCTGCGCCGCGATCTCCGAACGGATGCTGGCCCGAACGGTTTCAATCCTGGGCCGCACCTCCGCCCACGCCGAGTCCATCGCCGGGCGGTACCGTTCGAGCACTGCCTTGATCGAATCCTGCTGGACCGCGGTCAGGTCGAGCCGCTCGGTCATGTGCCTGAGCATCCCATTGGCGTCCCGGCCCTGCATCATCGGGGGACGCCAGCGCGCGACCGCCCCGCCCACGAGTGCGCCCGCCAGGAACACGGCGATCAACAGGAGCCCCGCCTTCCAGGGCTGCTTCACCATTTCGTTCATCGATCCTCCAAGGCCGTTGCCAGCATCACGTCCGCGCCACCGCCGGCAGCGAACACTTCGACCGGGGTGGTCGAGGCGACCTCCGCCCGGTTCCCGGTGGTCAGCCACCAACCGGCCGCGAGCGCGATCAGCGCCGCCGCGGCGATGCCCGGGCGCATCCAGGCGCCGAGGACCTCGAACGGACCGGGGACGGCATCGGCGCGCATCGCGGTGCGCACCTGCGCCACGAATTCGGTGTGGCGGTCGGCCTCCAGGTGGGAGCGGAGCAGTGCTCCTAGCTCGACGTCCCGTTCGTGTCCGAAGGGGTTTTCGGTCATCCTTCGTCTCCTCGGTACATGGTCAGCGAAGCCCGGAGGGCGCGCCGCGCGTGGAACACATCGGAGCGCACGGTGCCTTCCGGCACGTTCAGCACATCCGCGATCTCGCTATGGGAGTATCCCTCAGCATCGAACATCGTCACCGCCACCCGCTGACGGGGGGGTAGCTTGGCGAGCGCCACATCGAGCCGCTCGCGGAGCAGCACTCGTTCCGTCTCCGTGTCGGGAAGCGGTCCCCGGGAGGGACGGTCCTCCTGGAGCGGTTCGGCGGCACGGACCTTCTTGCGTCGACCCCGGTCGAAGGCCCGGTTGGTCGCGATCCGGAGGATCCAGGGACCGAAAGGGCGGGTGGGGTCGTACGAACCGACGTTGATCCAGGCGGACAAGAAGGCATCCTGGGCCGCGTCGTCCGCTTCATCCGGATCGCCGAGGGCGGCACGGGTCACCCGCCGTACGGCGGGGGCCCAGCGCTCCACCAGGGCTCCGAAGGCCTCCGGGTCCCCCTCGGCGGCCCGGCGGGCCAGGTCGGTGTCGGTCACCGAGTGCATTACGCGGGGGCGGGGCGGGGCGTTGAGGGGGTCAGGTACGGCGGAGTCGCAACTGGCGGGCGGCGGACTGCGCCAACCAGAGAGCGGCCAGCGTGGTCAGAGCGGCGACCACCCGTGGAAGGAAGTAGGCGGCGATCCCCAGGAGGGCGAGGGCGACCAGGATCGGCAGGAAAAGTGAACGACCAGCGCCGGCCGCGACCGAGTACAACGTGACCACGGTCCGTTGCTTCCGTTCTCGAAGGGTGTAGTGGTGGGCCGCGGATTCGGTCGGGGGGGTCGGTCGCTCGAGGAATTCCGGAAGCCAGGCGCGCACCGGTTCGGGGACATTCGGGACGCGCCGGACGACCTCGCGGCTGCCCTTGGCGTCCCGGCGGAAGCGCTGCTCGAGGAGGGTCCCGAGTGCGGGGTCGTCGATGAGGACGTCGAGCTCCCAATTCCCGAGGAGCGAGGCGTAGTTGAGGTTGGTCGATCCGATGCGCGTGAGGTGCCCATCGGCCACGAAGGTCTTGGCGTGGAGCATCGGGCCCTCCCACTCGTGGATGCGGATCCCGGCGCGGAGCAGGTCGCGGTAGCCCACCCGGGAAAGATTCCGCACCAGCGGGAGGTCGCTCATCCCCGGGACGAGCAACTGAAGATCGCAGCCATCTCTGGCGGCATCGATCAGGGCGGTCCGGAGCGGCATCGGCGGCGCAAGGTACGCGTCGGTGATCCAGAGCCGCTCTTCGGAGCCCGCGGCCACCGCCGTGAGGAGCCGGTAGGTCCGCGCCTCGCCCGGTTCGCCGGGGACCACCCGCACGGCCGCATCCCCGCACTCGGCCACGCTGCCGGGGCGGTCGCTGGCGGGGATGACGCCGCCGGCGATGCCCCACGTGCGGGTGAAGGTCGCGTCGAGCGCCGCTGCGGCGGGGCCGCGGACCCGCACGGCGGTGTCGCGCCAGGGAAGGATCCCCTCGACCGGTACCCCGGTCCATTCGTCGCCGATGCAGAGCCCACCGACGAAGGCGTCGCGCCCGTCGACCGAGACGAGCTTGCGATGGTCGCGGCTGATGTTCGAGAGGGGATCGAGCGGGCGCAGGCGACTGAAGGTGCGCACCTCCACCCCCGCGTCGCGCAGGGATCGCCAGTAGCTTCGCCGGGTGCCCATGCTGCCGAACCAATCGGCGAGGACCCGCACATGCACGCCGGCGCGCGCCTTGGCGGCGAGCGCTTCAGCAAAGCGCCGCCCGGTGGCATCGTGCCGGATGATGTAGTTCTCGAAATGGATCCACCGCTCGGCGGTCGCGATCGCTTCGAGCATCGCGCGGAAGGTGTCGGGGCCGTCGATCAGCAGGTCGACGGCGTTGCCGGGGATCGGGCGCGATCCGGCGGCGCGGTCGAGGGTGCGGTTGGCGAGGGAGGTCATAGCGTGCGAAGTGCGGAGTTCGAAGTTCGGGGTGTGAGTGTGCAGAGGTCGGTGTTCTCAGGGGCCTCGCACTTCGCACCTCGCACTTCGCACGGTCCGCTCACGCGCCCCCCAACCCCAGCACCCGCTCGTGCGGTCGCAGCGCTTCCAGCATGAACGTGATGTGCTCGTCGAGGGTGGTGCCGAGTTCCTCCACCCCTTTGGCTATGTCCTCGCGGCTCACGCCTTTGGCGAAGCCCTTGTCCTTGAGCTTCTTCTTGACCGAGCTCACTTCGAGGTCCTGGAGGCTCCGGGAGGGGCGGACGAGGGCGCAGGCCACGAGAAAGCCGGCGAGCTCGTCGACCGCGAAAAGGGACTTGGCCATCGGGGTCGTGCGGGGTGTGCCGGTGTAGTCGGCGTGACCGAGGACCGCCTCCTGCCATTCGGCGGGTGCGCCGAGGGAGGCGAGGTGGCGGACCCCTTCGGAGGGGTGCTCGCGGTCGGCAGCGCGGTCGGCGTTGGGGAAGCGTTCGTAGTCGAAGTCGTGGAGCAGACCGACGATGCCCCAGGCTTCGGGGTCGGCGCCGTTGCGGGTGGCCATGGCGCGCATGGCGAGCTCGACGGCATACATGTGCCTGCGGAGGGACTCCGAGGGGGTCCACTCGTGCATGAGCTGGAGGGCGTCGGCGCGATTCATCGGTGTTCCGGGTGCGTGGTGCGTCGTGCGTGGTGCGTCGGTGCCTCCATGACCACCAAAGTAACCAAAAACCGAGACCCCGCAGCCGAAGGCCGCGGGGTCAGGGTCCCACCAAGGGTCTCCGAGATCAGGGGATCGCGGGGATCGTCGTCGTGTA
>JBDSIR010000073.1:0-13441 GCA_039917855.1 Gemmatimonadales bacterium
CGAGGGATCTACTCGGCACCGATCGACACCCGAACTCCGGGTCCGATCAGTGCTTGCTAGATCCCTCGCTCTGCTCGGGATGACTCCGGCGACGCCCCCTCACCCCTTCCTCTTCCCCCCTCACCTCCTACCCGTCACCGAGTAGATTCCAGCATGACCACTTTTCATGGCACCACCATCCTCGCCGTTCGCAAAGACGGCCGCGTTGCCCTCGGCGGCGACGGACAGGTGAGCATCGGCGACTCGATCATGAAGGCCAACGCCACCAAGGTCCGCACCCTCAAGGGGGGGAAGGTCCTGGCGGGATTCGCCGGTTCGGTGGCCGATTCGCTGACGCTGTTCGAGAAGTTCGAAGAGAAGCTCGATCGCTATCCCGGCAACCTCCCGCGTGCAGCGGTCGAACTGGCCAAGGATTGGCGGAGCGATCGGATGCTCCGGCGGCTCGAGGCGCTGCTCATCGCCGCCGACACCCAGCACAGCTACCTCATCAGCGGGGGCGGTGAGCTCATCGAGAGCGACGACGGGGTGCTCGCCATCGGCTCAGGAGGGAACTACGCCCTCGCGGCCGCGCGGGCGCTGGTCACGGAGCCGGGCCGGTCGGCGCGCGAGGTATGCCAGCGCGCACTCGAGATCGCAGCCGAGATCTGCGTCTTCACCAATCGGAACATCTCGATCCTGGAGCTGGGAGAGAAGTAAGGGGCGAGGGCGTAGGGCTGTCATCCCGAGCCTTGTCCTGAGCGCAGCGAAGGAAGGGCGAGGGATCTTGCCTGCCTCGATCCGACCCGGGTGCTCTGGGTCGATCTACGCTGAGTAGATCCCTCGCTCCGCTCGGGATGACATTCCCGCTTCGTCCACGCTTTTCCCACACTTACACATAATGACCGATCCGCAGACCAAAGCCCCCGACCCCCTCCCCTGGCTCGAAGAGATGCCGCCCCGGCAGATCGTGGCGGAGCTCGACCGCTACATCGTGGGACAGGGGGCGGCCAAGAAAGCGGTGGCCATCGCCATCCGCAATCGGTGGCGACGGATGCAGACGCCCGAGTCGATCCGGGACGAGATCACGCCGTACAACATCATCATGATCGGCCCCACCGGCGTCGGAAAGACCGAGGTGGCGCGCCGCCTCGCCCGGCTCGCCGGGGCCCCTTTCCTCAAAGTCGAGGCGTCGAAGTTCACCGAGGTGGGCTACGTGGGGCGCGACGTGGAGTCGATGATCCGCGAGCTGGTGGACGTGGCCATCACGATGGTCCGCACCGAGCGGGAGGACGACGTCTGGCCTCAGGCCGAAGAGCGCGCGGAGGCGAGGCTCCTCGACCTGTTGCTCCCTCCTCCACCGACCCCTGCCGCACCTGACGATCCGGAAGCTGCCCGCCGAGCGAAAGTGCGGGAGCGTCTGAAGGGCGATTTGAAAGAAGGGAAGCTCGACGACCGTGAGGTCGAGGTCGAGCTGGCGCCGCAGAACTATCCCATGCCGGAGTGGGGTGGACCCCCGGAGGGGAGCCAGGATCCCGGGTTCAACATGGGGGAGTGGCTGCAGGAGATGCTCCCCAAACGGAAGAAGCGTCGCGTTGTGAAAGTCCCCGACGCGCGCCGCATCCTGGTCGACGAAGAACTCCGCAAGATGGTCGACATGGACGACGTGGTGAACGAATCCCTCGACCGGGTCGAGAACCACGGCATCGTGTTCATCGACGAGATCGACAAGATCGCCGGGGAGCGGAGCACCACCGGTCCTGACATCAGCCGAGAAGGGGTGCAGCGCGACCTCCTCCCGATCGTGGAGGGGAGCACCGTGCAGACCCGCTACGGGTATATCCGCACCGACCACATCCTCTTCATCGCCGCGGGGGCGTTCCACGTCTCCAAGCCGTCGGATCTGATCCCCGAGCTGCAGGGGCGCTTCCCGATCCGGGTGGAGCTCACTCCCCTCACTGAAGACGACTTCGTCCGGATCATGACCGAGCCGGAGAACTCGCTGACCAAGCAGTATCAGGCGCTGGTCGCGGCGGAGGGGAGTACGCTTGAGTTCACCGTCGAGGGGATCCGGGAGATCTCGCGGCTGGCGTGGCAGGCCAACGACCGGATGGAGAACATCGGCGCCCGCCGGCTCCACACCGTGATGTCGACGCTGATGGAGGAGACCCTCTTCGAGCTGCCGGAGGGTGGCGTCCGCACGATCATCCTCACCGGCGACATGGTGCGGGAAAAGCTCGCCGCGGTGCTGGAGAATGATGATCTGCGGCGGTACATACTCTAGGCGCTGTGGCGCTGGGGCGCTGCGGCGGTGGTCGCAAAGCCAACAACTCACGACACTTCACACAAGATGATCAACCTGATTTCCCGCTTCGCACTGGGGCTCTGCATTCTGAGCAACCAGCGCCTCAGCGCCCAAGCGCCGCAGCGCCTCGCCCAAGTGTCGCAGCGCCCCAGCGCCGCAGCGCCCCAGCGCCCTGACCGCGCCCTTCAGCGCCAGCTCGAGGCCGCGGTCCGCGGCTTCGACGGCAAGGTCGGCATCTACGTGCGGAACCTCCGCACCGGCGCCACCGCCGCCATCGACGCCGATTCCGCCTTCCCCACCGCCTCGATGATCAAGGTACCGATCCTCATCGCCACCTTCGATGCCATCCAGCAAGGCAAGCTCCAATACACCCAACAGCTCACCTACACCGACTCTCTCGCCTACCGCGATGAGGACGAACTCGGCTACCAGCTCAAGGACAGCTCCGTCGTCCGACTCTCCTGGGTCGAGATGCTGATGCTCACCCTGAGCGACAATACTTCCGCGCTCTGGCTGCAGCATCTTGCGGGCACGGGGACCACGATCAATGCGTGGCTCGAACAGCATGGATTCAAGGTGACCCGGGTGAATTCCCGCACCCCCGGGCGCGAAGCGATGCGCTCGCAGTACGGTTGGGGGGTCACCACGCCGAGGGAGATGGCGGAGTTGCTGGTGATGATCCGGCAGGGGAGGGCGGTGAGTCCGGCGGCGAGCCAGGAGATGTACCGCCACCTGACCCGGAGCTACTGGACCGCGGAGGCGATCTCGGCCATCCCCCCCTGGGTACAGGCCGCCACGAAGCAGGGGTCGGTCGATCGGTCACGCTCTGAGGTGGTGCTGGTGAACGCCCCGTCGGGGGACTATGTCTTCTCGATCATCACCAAGGAACAGGCCGACACCAGCTATGAAGCGAACAACGCGGGGTGGGTGCTGATCCGCAAAGTGTCCGCGTTGCTCTGGAAGCACTTCGAGCCGCGGCATCCGTTCGTGCCGGCGGAAGGGGTGGAGAGGTTCAAGCCGTAGGGGCGGATCTGGAGAAGCGTTGTCATCCCGAGCAGAGCGAGGGATCTTGCCTGCAAAGACTGAAGCTGGCATGCTCGCTCCGGTCTTGGGTTTGTAGATCCCTCGCTGTTCCTTCGCTGCGCTCAGGACAAGGCTCGGGATGACATCCTTCGTTTCGCCGCCGTACCGCCGTACCGCCGTACCGCCCTACCGTCTTGCCGCCTCGCCGTCTTGCAACTAGCATTCCCCTGCCAAAATGACGCACTCCTGACAGGCCGCGCCGATGCCCGCTCGCCACTTCCTTACTATCCCTGACTTCTCCAAGGCCGAGCTCTCGGCCCTGCTCGATCTCGCCGACCGGATGAAGCGGGGTGAGTACAAGGAACGGCCGCTGGCGGGGAAGACCCTGGCGATGATCTTCGCCAAGAGCTCCACCCGTACCCGGGTCTCCTTCGAAGTCGGCACCTACCAGCTCGGCGGGCACGCCCTCTTTCTGTCCAGCCGCGACATCCAACTCGGCCGCGGCGAGCCGATCCGCGACACGGCGCGGGTCCTCTCCCGCTACGTCGACGGGATCATGATCCGCACCTTCGATCAGGCCGAGGTCGAGGAACTGGCGAAGTACTCCACGGTGCCGATCATCAACGGGCTCACCGACCAGCACCATCCTTGCCAGATCCTGGCCGACCTCCTCACGATGAAGCAGCATGTCGGGGGCTGGGACAAGAAGGTGGTGGCCTGGATCGGCGACGGGAACAACATGGCCAACTCCTGGATCGACGCCGCCGGAGTCCTCGGCTTCGAGCTCCGGCTCGCCTGCCCCGAAGGCTACGAGCCCGACCGCGAGATCTTCCAGAAGAACGCCAAGCTCACCAAGCTCCTCATCACCGAGGATCCCGAGGAAGCGGTGGCGGGCGCCCACGTCGTCAACACCGACGTCTTCGCGTCGATGGGGCAGGAAGGGGAGGCCGAGAAGCGGTTGCAGGCCTTCAAGGGATATCAGGTGGATGAGGCGCTGATGGCCCAGGCGCACAAGGACGCGATCTTCCTCCACTGCCTCCCCGCGCATCGCGGCGAAGAGGTGACCGAGGGGGTCCTGGAAGGGAAGCAGTCGCGCGTGTGGGACGAGGCCGAGAACCGGCTGCACGCGCAGAAAGCATTGATGGCGACGCTGATGAAGTGAAGGGTGAAGGGTGTTGCCCGACCCGTTCGGTGCTCGCGCTCGACACCCTTGACCCTCCACCCTCCACCTCCATACTGGCACCGATCATGACCGAAACACTCAAGCGAACCGCGCTCTTCGACCGCCACGTGAAGGCCGGCGGCAAGATGGTCCCCTTCGGCGGGTGGGAGATGCCGGTGCAGTACCCGACCGGGATCCTGGCCGAGCACAAGGCGGTGCGGAAGGACTGGGGGATGTTCGACTGCTCTCACATGGGCGAGTTCGAGATCAGCGGTCCCGACCGGAACGCGCTCGCACAGCGGCTCCTGACCAACGATGTGGGCGCGCTCAAGCCGTGGGAGGTGCAGTACTCGGTCCTCCTGACCGAGAAGGGCACCATCGTCGACGACTGCACGGTGTACCGGATGGAGGACCGGGTGATGATCGTGGTAAACGCCTCGAACATCGCCAAGGACTGGGCCCACGTCGTGGCCCAGAAGGGGGGCGCCAACGTCCGCCTCCGTGATGCCTCCGACGAGACCGGGCTCCTCGCCGTGCAGGGACCCAACAGCGACAAGAAGCTCCAGGCGCTCTCGACCATCCAGCTCTCCACCATCCCGTACTACGCCTTCACGGTCGGGAAGATCGCCGGGATCCAGTGCTTCATCTCGCGGACCGGCTACACCGGCGAGGACGGCTTCGAGCTCTACTGCCGCTCGAGCGACACCCCCGCCCTCTGGGACGCCCTGCTCGCCGCCGGCTGTCCCCCCTGCGGGCTCGGCGCGCGCGACTCGCTCCGGCTCGAAGTGGCCTACCCGCTCTACGGCAACGACATCGACGACACCATCACCCCGCTCGAGGCGGGGCTGGGGTGGATCGTGAAGATGGAGAAAGGCGCGCCGTTCACCGGGCAGGAAGCCCTCAAGAAGCAGCAGGTCCACGGCCTCAAGCGGAAGCTGGTCGGCTTCAAACTGGGCGAGAAGGCGATCCCCCGGCACGGGATGCCCGTCGTTGTGGGGGGCAAGCCGTTCGATATCGTCCGGAGCGGCTGCATGAGCCCCTCCACCGGGGAGCCGATCGGAATGACCTACCTGCCCACCGACCAGACCAAGGTCGGGACCAAGTTCGAAGTCGACATCCGCGGCAAGATGGTGGGGGCCGAGGTGGTGAAACGGCCGTTCTGGACCAAGGGCTCGGTGAAGAAGAAGTAGGCGGGCGGCCCACCGGCCCTCTGGCCCACTGGCCCACATGCCCATCCGCATCGCGATACTCACAGTGAGCGACGCCGGCCACCGGGGTGAACGCGCCGACGGCTCGGGCGACGCCATCGCGGCGTGGGCAGTGGGGGCGGGGCATACGGTCGCGGCCCGCGCGCTGGTCCCCGACGAGACCGGCGACATCGCGGCGCGCCTGACCACCTGGGCCGATGGCGGGGTGGCCGACCTGATCCTCACGACCGGCGGCACCGGCCTCACGGCGCGCGACCTGACCCCCGAAGCGACCCGCGCGGTGATCGAGCGCGAAGTGCCGGGGCTTGCCGAGGCGCTCCGGATGACGGCGTATCCGGGCTTCCCGCGGGCGGCGCTCTCGCGCGGCATCGCGGGGACCCGCGGCCGGACCCTGATCGTCAACCTTCCCGGCAGTCCCGGCGGAGTGAAGGACGGGCTCGCTGTTCTGGCGCCACTTGTGGCGCATGCCATCGACCTTCTCTCGGGCGCCAAGACGTCCCACCCATGACGACACCCGGACGCCTCCTCATCACGATGGACGATCTCGAGACCGCCGTGCGGGTGAACGCGGTGCTCGAGCAGGCGGGCCATCACACCTCCCTTCTCGCGGCGGTGGACGACTGGCGCGAAGAGCTCCGGAGGGCGCGCCCCGATGTGGTGGTGCTGACCGGCGGCGCGCACGAGGCGCGGAGCCAGGCGCTGGCACGCGCGGCGCGCGACCAGGAGACCGGCGTCCTCATCCTCGAGCCGGGGATGGACCCGGTGAGCACGATCGAGCGGATGCTCCGGCGCCGGGAACTGCAGCGCGCCACCGGGATCGCGGGGGAGAGCGCCCCCATCCAGGAGCTCCTGGTCCGGATCGAACAGATGGCGCCGGTCTCGAGCACGGTGCTGGTGCAGGGCGAGTCGGGCACCGGCAAGGAACTGGTGGCCCGGGCCATCCACGATCTCTCGCTCCGGCGCGGCAAGCCGTTCATCGCGGTCAACTGTGCGGCGCTCCCCGAGGGTCTGCTCGAGAGCGAGCTCTTCGGGCACGAGAAAGGGGCCTTTACCGGCGCCGCCGAACGCCGGCTGGGGCGCTTCGAGCTGGCCGACGGCGGCACGATCTTCCTCGACGAGATCGGGGAGATCCCCGAGAGCGTGCAGGTCAAGCTCCTCCGCGTCCTCGAAAGCCGGCAGTTCTTCCGGGTCGGCGGCGTGGCGCCGATCAAGGTCGACGTCCGGGTGGTGGCCGCCACCAACCGCTCGCTCCGCGACGCGGTGGGGATGGGCCGCTTCCGCGACGACCTTTACTACCGGCTCAACGTCCTCTCGCTCTACCTCCCTCCGCTCCGCGAGCGGCGGGACGACATCCCCCTCCTGGTGCGCCGGTTCATCCACGAGTTCACCACCCAGCACGAGCGGAGCTTCAAGGGGATCACCGCCGAGGCGATGCAGCTCCTGATGGGGGCGCCCTGGCCGGGGAATGTTCGCCAGCTCCGGAACCTCATCGAGTCGATGGTGGTGCTCGCTCCCGGCGGGGAGATCCGCGCCAGCGACATCCCCGCCGACATCCTCGAGGGGGCGTCGCGGATGCTCCCGATGCGGCTCGAGGGGGTGGGGAACGGGCAGGTCTCCACCCAGGAGCTGGAGTTCATCCTCCGCTCGTTGATGGACCTCCGGCTCCAGGTGGAGGATCTCCGGCGTCGCCTCGACGACGGCCCCCAACGGGTCCAGGTCATCGATGCCACCGACACCTATCCCGTGGCCGAGATGGAAGTCCATTCGTCCGGCGGGCAACGGCCGGCGGAGGACCGCCGGCCCTCGGCGTCGGGACCGATCCTCTATCGGTCGGGGATGTCGATGGCCGAGGTCGAGCAGGCGGCCATCGAGGCGGCCCTCCGGGAGCATGAAGGGAACCGAAGAAAAGCCGCAGAAGTGCTCGGAATAGGGGAACGGACCCTGTACCGGAAGCTCAAGGCCTATGGACTGGGCTAACCCCTTGTCCAGCCGCAACTTGCAATCTACCCCCGCACTTGACGTGACGGGGGTCACCCCCGATATTGAGGTGACCTCCTCCGGGGCTCCCCGGATCTCCCAGACATCGATGTTCGCAGTACTGCCCGAGGCCTGTGTTGGCTGCCTGGCCTGCGTGCGCATTTGTCCGGTCGGTGCAATTGCGGTCGTCGAGCCGCTGGTGCAGATCGATGACGATACCTGCGTAGGATGCGGCCAGTGTGTCCCCGCCTGCCCTCACAACGCCATCGAGGCGCATGGGGACCTGGCCCGGGCCGCCGCGGTTGCGGCCGGAGGAATTGGGGCACTGATCCTGGCCCCGGAGGCGGCGGCGCACTTCTATCCCGCCAAGCCGGAGCAGGTGGTCAACGCCTGTCAGGCGGCGGGATTCCGGGTGGTGACGCGGGGCGTCATCGGCGACGAGTTGGTCGCGATGGCCTACCTCGACCTCTGGGACGATCCATCCTGGGGCACCCTGATCCGCTCGACCGATCCGGTGGTGGTGCAGACGATCACCCGCGACTGGCCCGAACTGGTGCCCCACCTGGCGCCGGTCTGCACGCCGAGCGAGGCGGAGGTCCGCTACCTCCACGCCAAATACGGCACCGCGATGCCGATGGTCTACTGCGGCTTCGCCCCGCCCCTCGGCGGCAGTCTGGTCACCGCATCGCTCACCTTCGGCGACCTCGACGAGCTGTTCCGGCGGCTCGGCGTGACGGTGGGGGCCCAGCCCGATGTCTTTACGCGGATCCCGGAGGAGCGGCGACGCTACCTCTCCGCGGCGGGAGGACTCCCCCTCGCGATGCTGGCCGAGGTCGGGAAGCCGGAATCGCGGCGGTTCAAGATCGTGCGAGGGATGCACGCCCTCCCCGCGCTCGCCCGTTCGATGCGCGACGGTCACGACCTCGGCTTCATCGACATCCTGAGCGCCGAAGGGGCGCTCGATCATCCGCTCGCGGGACCGAAGGAAGAGCTGTTCTGGCGCCGCAAGGTGTGCGAGAGCACCGAGCCACCGCGGAGCCGGTTCCCGGTGTTGGAAGAGGGGGTGGTGGCCAGTACCGGGGCGACGTTCGACATCCGCTCGCGCCAGCGACCGTTCGATGAGCGGCAGATCGCCGCGGTGCTCGACGAGATCGGGACCGGACCGAACGGCAAGGCGTGGGACTGCGGTGGGTGTGGGCATCCCACCTGCCGGAAGTTCGCGGAGCAGGTGACCATCGGGAGGGCGACGCTGCGGTTGTGCGCTCCCTACCAGCAGCGGCGGGCCGAAGCGGCCTCGCGGGAAGCGGCGGTGGACGGGGTGACGGGGCTCGCGACCTATCGGGTGTTCGTGGACCGGCTGCAGAACGAAGTCGAACGAAGCAAGCGAAGTGGCGAGACCTTCGCGGCGGTCTTCCTCGACCTGGACCACTTCAAGCTGGTGAATGACGGCTGGGGCCACGCGATGGGGAACGCGGTCCTGAAGGCGGTGGGGTTGGAACTGCGGGAAGGGGTGCGTGCGGCCGACCTGGTGTCGCGCTGGGGTGGGGATGAGTTCGTGGCGCTGCTGCCGCGGACCGATGCGGCGGGTGCGGAGCGGGTGGCGGAGATCCTGCGGGAGCGGGTGGCGTCGGTGGGGCCGAGGCTCGGGATGCCGGAAGGGTCGGTGACCGCCTCGTTCGGGGTGGCCGCCTTCGATCCCGAGACGCCGCCGGTGGGAGACCTGATGGAGCTGGCCGATCGCGCGCTGTATCGCGCCAAGGCCGCGGGGCGGAACGCCATCGCGCGCGCGACTCCGCCGACAGTGAAGGTCCCCAATGGGACGCGGGCGGATGAGCGGACGGGCGGACGGGCGGATGCACCACCGGATAGCTGATGGCCGATAGCTTATAGCCGATAGCGGATAGCCAAATTCTTCCAGAGGTCAGACGTGACCCACGCCCCGTTGCGTGATGACGATAAGGAAGGCCGGACCAGCAGTCCCGATGTCTGGGGAGTGCGCCGAGCGGAGACACTGCTGCAGAGCCTGGAAGGGGTGCTCTCGGCCAGGGTGGTGACGACGCCACTGGGCGAGGTGAGCGAGGTGCACATCCTCGCCAAGCACGGTACCGGGGCCAAGCAGATCGTCCGGAATATCGAATCGGCGCTTCTGGCCCAGCTGGGGCTCAAGATCGACCACCGGAAGATCTCGGTGGCCCAGACCGCCGAAGTGAGCCCGATCGACATCCTGGAGCAGGATGCCGTCCGGCACCGGGCGCTGCAGCGGGCGGTGTTGTTCGAGAGCTGCCGAGTGGTGCCGGGGCGGAAGCACCGGGTGGAAGTGCACGTGAGCCTCACCTTCGACGGGCGGACGGCGGCGGGGATGGAGGAGTGTTCCGATGCTCCCAAGTCGCGGATCGAGGCGTCGGCGCGGGCGGCGGCGGGCGTGGTGGATCAGCTCCTGGGCGATCACTCGGTGGAGCTCGAAGGGGCCAAGTTGCTGGAGGTGTTCGACCGGAGCTTCGTGATCGCGGCGGTGCGGGGACTGGGCGGGCGGGAACCGGTGGTGCTGGCCGGCGCGGTGGAGATCAGGGACAGCGCGGAGCGCAGCGCGGTGCTGGCGGTGCTGGACGCCACGAATCGGTGGGCGGATGTGCGGCGGTAGTCGAGAGTCGAGAGCGTAGAGTTTAGAGCAAAGGACTCGGCCTCTCGACGATCAACTCTAGTCTCTAGTCTCTAGTCTCTAGTCTCACGACTCACACTGAAAGGATAGACGGAGGGAACCCCGGTCTTCGCTAGGTCAGTTGGTACATAGCGGAGATGAGCGGACAACTGACAGAGCGGAGCGTCGTCAAGTCATAGCGAGACTTGGCTCCTTAACAACGTGACCCACCCCTGGGCGCGCTTAAAGGAGGTGACGCTCGAATGATCATACAGATCAGTTGGTTCGCCGCGGCGATTGGCTTTGTCGCGAAGCTGTTCATGACGGACGGAGTGACCTGGTAAGGCGCTTCGGATGACAGGAGGACCGGGACCTCCCACCCTTGTATGTCGAATAGAGTCCGAGTGTACTTGTTCGTTGTGAGCGTGATGCTCGCGGCCGGAATGGCTGTCTATTCCGGTGCCCTTTTCGGCATCCCCACGGTCGGCGCCGCAGATTTGTTGGCCTTCATTACCCTGGCCATTGCGCTTGAGTACTGGAGTGTAAATCTCTCCCATCAAGCTCAGGGATCCGTCAGTTTCATCGTACAAATCGCGGTTGCAATTCTGTTCGGGCCAACAATTGGAGCTCTTGTTGGTGGGATTGCGATGCTCGTTGCACAGGTCGCGATGCGGAAGGAAGCAATCCGTGTCGCATTTAACGTCGCTCAACGGGTCTTGGCGATCTCGGTCGCGGCGCAGATTTACATCCTGCTCGACGGTTCGGTTCCTTACCGGTCTATCGAGCAGGACGGTCTCCCGTTCCTCGCACTCGGGCTAATCTTCTTCGGGATCAACTCAGCTTCTGTCGCAGTTGTTATCGGCCTCAGCACTTCCCGGCCCATTCGTGAGATTTGGTCAAGCATCAGCAAGGGTCCATTCATCTACGATGTAGCCGCGAGTTTCTTCGCGGTTCTCGTGGCTTGGGCATACAATAGTTTTGGGAGCTTTGGCATTCTCGGTATCATCGCACCAGTTGTTGTAATTCGCTCCGTCTACCTGATGTACCATCGCCTCGAGCAACAGAGCAAGGAAATGCTCGAACTGATGGTGAAGGCCATAGAAGCGCGAGATCCGTACACATCGGGCCATTCAGTGCGCGTCGCAGCGATGTCCCGGGCAATCGCAACCGAAATGAAGCTCCCCTACGAGCGGGTTGAATTGATCGCCACTGCAGCGCTCCTCCATGACGTGGGCAAGATCCACGAGAAATTTGCACCTCTCCTCAGAAAAGAGGCGCGGCTGACCGAAGAGGAGCATATGGTGCTTCAAGATCACCCAATAAAGAGCGCGGAACTTGTTGGCGTTGTCTCTGCGTTCCGTGGGACAGTCCTGGATTCGGTGCGGAGCCACCATGAGAGGTGGGATGGAGGGGGCTATCCGGATAAGTTGAAAGGGGAGGGTGTCCCGCTAGGTGCGAGGATTATTGCCGTGGCGGATACTGTTGACGCGATGCGGACGGATCGGCCCTATCGCCGCGCGGCTACGTACGATGAAACGATACGAGAGCTTGAAAAATGTCGCGGGGGCCAGTTTGATCCCGCCATAATCGACGTGGCTTTGCGGTCAATGCTAGTTCGGAGCATGTTTGCCGCACCTCAGGATGTTCGTGGGCTTTCAGAGCCTCAGGTCGCAATTGAGGAAGCGCCAAAACGACGCTCAAGCGGTTGGATGCGTGTTCTGAGGTAAGTGTTGTAAAGTGCCATATGGTAGGCCAAGCCGTCCGACCATCCAGATTGCATGGGTCGGGAGGCTTTGTGTTGCCAAATGGGCGATGTGCCTGAGCTTGGTAGTCGTCTCGCTATCCAATTCAAGCGTCCTTAGGGCGCCAAGGGTGATCTCTAACCTGTCTAGCATGTCCACGGCTTCGAGATGGCTCATCGCTAGACCGAGAGTACTGGTCCAGCGTGGGTCCGGGTGATTTCTGTGCATGTTTGCAGCCCATCGCGCAGCAATTCCCAGGTACCCAACCGGCACTGCCTCGAAGGTAGCCAGTCCGACGCGGGCTTCCTCGTAAGCCTCGTGAGTGCGATTGCTCAAGTGCAATGCGTCCGCGATCCACAGCCTTGTGACTGCCACAATCGCCGGGTTCACATCGCCCGCCGTAAACAGCCTCCCCCTCGCCAGAGCCAGTTCAAAGTCTCTGGCACGACCGGCCAAGGCCAGGCAGCAGAGTTCCACGCCCAGGCAGCCAACCGCCACTGTGCTCGGTTCATCGACCGCATTTAGATCGCGTGCATGACATGCGAGGCGATACGCATCCTCCATTCTTCCGAGTCGCAAGAAAATCACCGCCAGATTCGCAGCAGTCGCGCGTTCCTTAGCTGGGGAGCCGGCGCGTAATGCAATACTGAGGGCCTGTTGTGCGCATGCGACTGCGTCCGCATAGTCTCCCCTCGACACCTTGCAGTTGTAAATGCCGGTTTGCAGATGATATCGATACAATGCGGGTCCATCCTTCGCGGGTAGTGCGTCCAGACGCGCAAGTATTTCCTCGGCCTCGCCGATCCGACGCAGGAGGTAGAATACTTGTGCGCGCATCAGGTTATAGCGGTCGGCTTGTTTAGGCGGGCAGCCTTCGAGCGAGGCCGAAAGCATTCCGAGCGCGCTGGCAAGGTGTGAATTGCCGAGTGAGCTGGATGCGAGAGCAGTTGCTATGGTGGCAGCCCGCAGTCGGTGGTCCGGGGGCTGAGCTGCACTAGCTATCGCCAACAGCGCTTCTAAGGTGCCTTCATGCCGAGATGGGTGCGCGACTGCAAGGGCCAGTGAAGACAGATGGAGGAGAGACTCGACACGGAAATCACGCGCGGCGCCGGCACTTTCTGAGAGCGCACTTGCCAGTCGGTGTGAGTCGAGATAGCGGCCTTGATCAATAAGCACCTCGGTTAGAAGCGCCCCGCACTCCATTCGGAATGGCATCGCCAGATTCCGATACCCCGACTCCAACGCCGCTTCTGCTTCCGCCAGTGCGCTCCTCGCGATCGCCTCCCGCCCTCCCGCGATCAACCATTTCCCCGCCTCCTGTACCCGCTTCGATCGCATGCAATGCCACGCGATCGCCAGCCCCAGCATCTCCTCCCCACCCTGCTGACGTTCGATCAGCCGATCGGCCAC
>JBDSIR010000074.1:0-4495 GCA_039917855.1 Gemmatimonadales bacterium
GGTCGGGGGGTGAGGTTGGTCAGAGAGAGGGGGTCGGGGGGTGAGGTTGGTCAGGGGGAGGGGTCGGGGAGAGGGCGTGCTACATTCCATCCTCCCCGACTCTCCGACCCCTATGCGACCTAAGAATCGTTCGCTGATGGCCGATGGCCGATGGCTGATGGCGCTGTTGCTCCTCAGCCTCGCCGTCTCGCCGCCGCGCGTCGCCACTGCCCAGACGCCGACCAATAAACAGGTCAAGTACGTCCGCGACGCCGAGGAGTACGCCGTGCTGACCCGCCAGGTCTACCGCCAGGCGTTGACCGCCGTGAACGCCGCCGTGCGGGAGCGCGCGGCCCGGATGAGCGGCCCCTGGGCGGTCGTGCTCGACATCGACGAGACCGTGCTCGACAACTCCACGTACGAGCTCGACCGCGCCGCCTATGACCTGAGCTTTGAGAACAGCTCGTGGAACGCCTGGGTCAATCGGGGTGAAGCGGGGATCGTTCCCGGCGTGGTCGAATTCATCTCCGGCGTGCGCCGGCAGGGGGGGCGGGTCGTCTTCATCTCCAACCGCGACGAGATAACGCGGCCCGCGACCCTCGCCAACCTTCAGCGCTTCAGCCTCTGGACCGACAACGACAAGCTCTGCCTCGCCACCGACTCGACCTACCCCAAGCGGGCGCGCCGGGCCGAGGTGCTCGAAGGCCACGGCAATTGCAGCTGGAACGGCATCCAGGTGCCGGTGTTGGTGTTCGTCGGCGACCAGATGGGGGATTTCCCCGCCCCCGGTGAGAGCGACCAGGACGCCGGCAAGGACGACGCCTTCGGCCGCCGCTACTTCCTCCTCCCCAATCCCCTGTATGGCTCGTGGACCACGCGCGTGACACGGCAGCGATGAGGAGCGTGCTGCGGACTGCGTACTGCGGACTGGGTCGATCCTTGGCGGTTGCAGCGCTGCTGATTTCCGCGCATCCGCCCATCCGCCTATCCGCCCAGGAACCTCAGGATGCACCGACCGGCGAGACCGCCGTCGTCTTCCAGCGCTTCTCCGCCCGCGTCCCCAAGATCCAGCTCCTCGAATCGTCCACCGGCGCCAAAGCCGTCACCGGCTCCGGGTTCTACGTCGACCGCGACGGGCACCTCATCACCAACTACCACGTCGTCAGCAAGCTCGTGGCCCACCCCGACCGGTACCGCGCCGATCTGCTCGACAGCGCCGGCACCGCTCGACCCGTGACAGTGCTCCGCGTCGACGTGATCCATGATCTCGCCGTCCTCGCCACCACCCCACACGGCGACGTTCCCCTCGTCATCGCCGAAGGCCTCCCACCCCAAGGTCGCCGCCTCTTCTCCCTCGGCCACCCCTACGAGCTCGGCATCACCATCGTCGAGGGGACCTATAACGGCCTGATGGCCCACGCCCTCACCCCGCGGATCCACCTCACCGGTGCCCTCAACCCCGGAATGAGCGGTGGCCCCACCATCGACGCCGCCGGGCGCGTGGTCGGAGTCAACGTCTCCACCGCAGGCAACGAGGTGAGCTTCCTCGTTCCCGCCGCCGCCGTCACCCATCTCCTCTCCGAAGCGGCAGCAGCGCAGTGGGCCCCCGCCAAGGATCTCCTTGCCGATGTCGCCGAGCAGCTCCGCGCCTACTCTGACTCCTACCTCGCCACGATGTTCACCGGCGACGTACCGAGTACCACGCTCGGCGGGGTAGAGCTTCCCACCCGCGCCGCCCCCTTCTTCAATTGCTGGGCCGACGCCGACCGCGAGCCCTCACGGCCCTGGGAATCGGTGGAGCACCTCTGCACCACCGACGACGTGGTCTTTCTCTCCGAGGATCTCTGGGCCGGCGTGCTCGAATTCGGGCACACCCTCTTCACCAGCGACAAGCTCTCACCGGTGCGCTTCTACGCGATGTATCAGGACCGCTTCGGGGGCGACGTGCAGTGGCTTGGTGGCGGCGACGAGGACCTGACCGAGTTCCGCTGCCGCACCCGCAACGTCGAGCAGGGGAACGCCAAGTGGCGCACCGTTTTCTGCCTCCGCGCCTACAAGCGCCTCCCCGGCCTCTATGACGCGGTCTTCAAGGCTGCCCAGCTCGGCCGCGGCAACGTCGGCGTGATGACCCGCCTGACGCTCTCGGGGGTCACCTCCAAGGCGGCCGAGGCGACGGCACGGCGCTATTTCGCGAGGGTCCGATGGGTGCACTAGTCTGGGTCGAGGTGCTCGATCGCCGCGGCCACGTGCGTGCGCGCCACCGGGTCGACACGATGCCGGCCCTCGTGGGACGCGGATACGGCTGCGACGTCCTGATCGACGACCCGTGGGTCTCGCCGATCCACGCGCGCATCTATCGTGACCTCGACGGTTCGTTCAAGGTCGAGGACGCGGGGAGCGAGAACGGTCTCTGGTCCCAGGACCAGGTCCACCGCGTCACCGTCGTCCCGTTGGGCCGAGGGGTGATCCTCCGCGCGGGACAGAGCACTCTCAGGATCGTCCCGGCCGACGCGACCGTGCCCCCAGCCCTCCCGGCGCACGTGTCGGCTCCCGCGGCCGGGGGATGGGAGCAGTGGTGGGTAGGCGCCGCCACGGCGGTGGCGGCCGGCGCTGCCTGGGGCCTCACTCGGCTCCTCGGCGACGCCGGTATCCACCGCAGCGCGGAGGTGCTGGGCGATGGGTTGCTGATGATCGCGATGATCGCCTTCTGGGCCGGTGCCTGGGCGCTCGCCACCCGCGCGGTGTGGCATCGCGGCCGCTTCCTGGCGCATTCCATCGTGGTGTCGGTCGCCGCGCTCGCGATGATGGGGGTGGTATCGGCGGTCGAATACGCCGCCTTCGTCGCCCCCGGCATTCCGGCCTTCGAGGCGACGATCGTCCTGCTCATTTTCATCGTCTCGGCGGCGATGCTGTACGGGCACCTCACCATCGCCACTGCGCTGCCGAAGATCCGGATCGCGGCGATCAGCACGGCGGTGATCTTCGGCCTCGCGGGGATCGCGGCCCTGGTGGTCAGTGCGGATGAGGAACATGCCGCGATGCCGCAGTTCTCGGCCGAGCTCAAGCCGCTCAACGCGGCGATCATCCTCGCGCAGGACACCACCGCCTTCTTCGCGGGGCTCCAGGAGCTCAAGATCAGCGTCGACAGCCTGGCCAGAGAGACCCCATAGGTCGACCTTCACCACGGAGCATCGGAGTTCCACGGAGATACGCGGAGAAAAGCGATCGTTGTGGCCTCATGTGAAGTCTTCCCCTGGGGCCCCATTATTGTTGCAGTTCTCCGTGCGTCTCCGTGCAGCTCCGAACCTCCGTGGTGAATGTCGACGGCCACCAATACCGATCTCACTTCCCGCGAGGCCTCCCCAGGGCCGGACTGCCCGCCTGGAACCGCTCCGAATCACATCCTCTCATTCACTGGCCCGACTTGCCGACCCCTCCCCGTGCCCCCACCCGCCCTCACGTCCACGAGCTCCACGGCGAGCGCCGCGACGATCCCTACGCCTGGCTCCGCGACAAGGAGGACCCGGCGGCCACCGCCTATCTCGCAGCGGAGAATGCCTACGCCGAGGAAGTGGTGGCACCGATCGCGGAGTTCCGCGAGCGGCTCTACGCCGAAATGCTGGGGCGGATCAAGCAGACCGACCTGTCGGTGCCGTACAAGGACGGTTCGTACTGGTACTACACGCGGACCGAGGAGGGGAAGCAGTACCCCATCCATTGCCGGAAGCGCGGCTCCCTCGATGCACCTGAAGAGCTCCTGCTCGACGTCAACCAGCTGGCCGAAGGGCAGACGTACATGGCCCTGGGGGTCATGCGGGTGAGTGATGACGATCGACTCCTGCTCTACAGCACCGATCACACCGGCTTCCGCGAATATACCCTCCGACTCAAGGACCTCGTCACCGGCGAGATCCTGTCGCTCGAGATCCCCAAGGTCACCAGTGCCACCTGGGCCGCCGACTCGAAGACGATCCTCTATTCCGTCGAGGACGACGCCAAGCGCCCGTGGCGGGTCTACCGTCACCAGCTCGGCGCCGCTGATCACCACCTCGTGCATGAAGAGGGGGACGAGCGCTTTCGCGTCGGCATCGGCCGTGGCCGCAGCAAGCAGCACCTCTACCTCGGCGTGAGCAGCCACACCACCAGCGAGTGGCGCTGGATCCCCGCCGATCGGCCCGAGGCGGAGCCCGCGCTGGTGCGCCCCCGCGCGCAGGACATCGAGTACGAAGTGGACGACAGGGGCGATGAGCTCTGGCTCCGGATCAACGATACCGGGCGCAACTTCAGGCTGGTCGCGTCGCCCCGCGCCACCGTCGACGACCCGACCACTTGGCGCGAAGTGATCTCCCATCGCGCCGACACGATGCTCGAAGGGGTCGATCTCTTCGGATCATTCTGGGTCGCGGTCGAACGACGCGAGGGGCTGGCACGACTCCGCCTCACCGTCGATGGCCAAGCGGCGCATGAGATCGAGTTCCCCGAGCCGGTCTGGGACGCCTGGCCCGGGATGAACGCC
>JBDSIR010000075.1:0-16611 GCA_039917855.1 Gemmatimonadales bacterium
CCCCCAGGGAACGGGGGCCGTGGCCGGGATCCGGACAGTGAGGATCGTGGGTGCGGTGGCGTTTTCCCCGCGATGAATCGCGGGTCTATGGCGTTGCCGTCACCAATGCGCGGTTCCGCACCACGCCGATCGCCACCGGCTTTTCCTTGGCGTCCCCGGCGGCATCGAACACGATCCTGCCGGTGACACCATCGTAGGCCGGCATGACCGTCCCGACCCCTGCGAGGTATTCCACGATCCTGATCCGGTCGGTGCCCACCGCGCCCACCGCGCGGGCCAGGATGTGTACGATGTCGTACGCGCCGGCGCCACGGTGGTCTGGCGTCGCGTTGGCGTTGGCGGCGCGGTACGCCTTGACGAAGGCCTGACTGACGGCATCGGGGCGGTCGGCAAGCCAGGCACTGGAAACGAAGATCCCCTCCGCCTTCCCCGCAGCCTCGATGCCGATGACTCCGTCACCCGCAAGAATGGCCCCGGTCAGCTTGAGCGAGTCGCGGGTGGCCAGGATCCGCTCGGCGCCGTCGCGGGTGCCGGCGATGAGGATGACGTCGGCCCCGCCCCGTTGCTGCAGCCGCCGCAGGTAGGGCTCGAAGCTCGCGATCGCCTTGTTGTACGGGTCCTCGCTCACCACGGTGCCGCCGAGCTGGCGGAAGTCGGCCACGAAATTGGCCGAGACCCCGCGGCCATAGTTGTCGTTCTCGTAGAGGACCGCCGCGGTCCGGGCGCGCAGGACGCTCCGCGCGTGGCCGGCGAGCGCCTGGCCGTGGGCGAAGTCGGTGGGGCAGATCCGGAACACCGCCCGTCCCCCATCCTCGGTGAGCGAGGGCGCCGAGGCGGAGGGGCTGATGAGCGCCATCGGATCGTCATTACCGTTGTAGATCGGCGCGGCGGCGGCGGTCGGACCACTGGTGAGGTGACCGATCACCGCGACCATCCGCAGGTCTGCCCGGAAGATGGTCGCGATGCGGACCGCGGCATTGGTATTGGCGCTGTCATCCTGGAAGACGAGTTCGATCGGCTTGCCGTCGACCCCGCCCGCCTTGTTGATCTCATCACGCGCCAGCTCGGCGCCGGCCTTCATCGAGACACCGCGCGGCTGGCTGAAAGGGCCGGCGACCCCGATGACGACAGTGTCCCCGCCTCCGCCTCCGCAACCGGCAAGGAGAAGTGTCCCGAACAGGAGCGGTCCGGCGTTGCGCACGGGCATGACTTTCCCGGTATGGAGCGTTGCAGGGGGTGCGCAAGGCTAGCACCCGACCCGCGACCTCCGCAAGCGGACGGGTGCGCCTCGGACCCATCGTCGCTAGAATGTCGCTATGACGCCTCTGACCACCTTCCTCTTCGACCTCGACGGCACGCTGCTGGACAGCGTCCGGCTCATCCTCGACAGCTATCACCATACCTACCGGATCCACGGGCTCCCCCCTCGCTCCGATGCCCACTGGCTGGCAGGACTGGGGACCCCCCTTCGGGTCCAGTTCCGCGAGTCGGTCAGCGCCGAGTTGTCGATGGAGCAGCTCATCGCCACCTATCGCGACTTCAACCTCACCAATCACGACCTGATGGCCACGGCCTATCCGGGAGTGGTCGACGTGGTGAAACGGATACACACCACGGGGATCAGGTTCGGTCTGGTGACGAGCAAGAACCGTACGGGGGCCCAGCGCGGCCTCCGATTGCTCGGGCTGGAACAGGAATTCGAGGTGATCGTGGGCGCCGACGATGTGGTGAACCCCAAGCCTCACGCCGAGCCGGTGCTCAACGCGCTCGACCAGCTCGGCGTGACGCGCGAGGCGGCGGTCTTCATCGGGGACAGCGTGCACGACATGGAGTCGGGTCGAGCGGCAGGCGTGCAGACCGCGGCGGTGCTCTGGGGGCCGTTCACCCGGAGCGAACTCAAGCGAACGGAGCCCGACTACTGGCTGGAGCGGCCCGAGCAGCTCTTGGGTCTGGCAGGTCGGTAGCGGTGAGCCACGTGGTCCCACGGGCGCGCGAACCCATGATGGCCTGAACCCAGGAGGCTCCGTGCTAGTCGGTGGAGTCAGTCGCACGGCCGAGTAAACAATTGTGTGGTCTCAACGGGGAGCTCCGGATTGAGACCACACAATTCATTTTATCGCTGTGATGCGATGCGGCCCATTCGCGCGGAACATCGTGGGTTCGGTCCATCATGGGTTCGCGCGCCGCAGTTGGTGTGCGGGGCGAGGATCCTTCAGGCGGCCCGGGTGAGAAGTCGGCCCGCACCCGCCGCCGCGTCGCTGTACACCCGCGTCACCCCGTCCCAGATCGCGTCCCACCGGCGCCCATTGGCCGTCTCGAGCGCGCCGGCAGAGAGCCGCTGACGGAGCGCCGGATCTGTCAGCGCGCGGCCCAGCTGTTCGGCGAAGTGCGCCGTGCTTCCGGGCTGCGCCATCAGCGCGTTGCGTTCGTCATCGCAGAAGTCGAGCATCCCCCCCGCTGCCGCCACCACCGGCGTGAGTCCCGACGCCATCCCCTCGAGCACCACATTGCCGAAGGTCTCGGTGGTGGAGGGGAAAGCGAAGATGTCCGACGACGCGTACGCCTCCGACAGGTCCTGCCCCCGGAGCAGCCCCGTGAGGTGGACCCCCGGGAGCTTGCGTGAGTGGATCTCCCCCACCATCGGCCCCTGCCCCACGAGCACCAACTGGGCGTTGCCGCGGCGGTCTCCCAGCCTCGCCCAGGCGTCGAGCAGCACGGTCAGGTCCTTCTCGGCGGCCAGCCGTCCGACATAGGTCACCAGCAGGTCGTCCGGCCCCACCCCGAAGAGCTCGCGGTATCCCGCGCTGCGGTGCCGGGGATTGAACACCTCGCCGTCGATCCCGCGGGTCCAGAGTCCGGTGCGCAGCACTCCGCGGCTCCGCAAGTGCTGTTCGAACACCCGCGAGGGACACAGGACCCGGCTGGTCTTGCCGTAGAACCATTTCAGGTAGGTCCACCCCATCCGCCACGCCCACTCCACCCCGTAGCGCGAGGCGTACTTCTCGTAGTCGGTGTGGGCGCTGGCGACGAGCGGGATGCCGAGCTGGCGCGAAGCCTTGAGGCCGGCGAGCCCCATCGCCCACTCGGTGGCCACGTGGGTGACGTCGGGGGCGAAGCGCGCGAGGTCGCGCACCAGATCCCGGTTCCGCGGGAAGGCCCATTGCACGTCAGGATAAAGGAAGAGCGGCACGCTGGGGGACTGACACACCTCGGGCGGGACCGGGGTGCCGTCGGGAGCTCGATAGGTCGCGGTGTATACCCGCACCTCGTGCCCGCGGGCCTGGAGGGCGCCCGTGAGATTCCGGAGGGTGACCCCGACGCCGCTCACCATCGGCCAATAGACCTCTGAGAACAGGGCGATGCGCATGCGGGGAAGCCTCGGGGGAGAGCGTAACGGCGAGCGACGGCCGCGGCACGGGGCTGTCGCTGTCTCCACGCTACCCCGTGAAGCAGATTCAGACAAGGGAGCCATAAGGAGACGGGAGAACTCGTGAGGAGACGAGTGGAGCCGGGAGGAGACGAGTGGACCCGGGAGGAGACGGGGTGCTCGTGAGCCGACACCAGGAGGCGAACGAGCATCTCGTCTCCGACCCGTCCACGCTGGGGCCAATGCCACTATTTTGGAGCATGAATCTGTATGCACTCTTCCTTGCCGCCGGCGAGGGGCGCCGATTCGGAGGGGGGAAGCTGCTCCGCCCCCACCGTGGCCGCCCTCTGGTGGCGTATGCCCTCGATACCCTCGTGGAGACCCGGACCCGCGGCCTGATCGTGGGAGGGATCGCCGTCATCCCCGATCGGAACACCGCCCTCCGCCAGCTGGCCCGCGACCGGGGCCTGCGCGTCTCCAACAACAAGGACCCCGGCCTCGGACTCTCGCACTCGCTCCGGCTCGGCCTCGAGGCGATGGATCAGCTCGCCCTCGATCCTCTCCCGGATGCGGCGCTGGTCCTGCTCGGCGACCAGCCGAGGGTGCCGATCGCAGCGATCGAGAAGGTGGTGGAGGCGTGGCGGAACGGGGCGGGACCGGTGGTGCGCCCCGCCTACGCGGCGGATAATGGGGTGGGTGGCCATCCGGTGATCCTCACTCGTGATGCGTGGCCGATGGTGGGGCTCCTCTCGGGAGATACCGGGCTGGGGCCGCTCCTCGCCGAGCATCCGGAGCTGGTGACGACCGTGACGGTGGAAGGGATGAACCCTGACATCGACACGCCTGAAGACCTCGCGCGGCTCGACGAGCGCTGATGCAGCTCGCCTGGAAGGGGACGCGGCAGGTCGCGGCCCCGATCGCGCGGGTCTGGGGCACCCTGCTCGACCCGCAGGTCATCGCGCGCTGCGCCGGATCGTCCGAGGGCGCGCGGATGCACCCGGAGGGGGGCTTCGCGGTCACCACCTGGATCGGGATCGCCTTCTTCAAGCTGCCGATCACGCTCGAGGTCGAGATGCACGACCTCGTCCCCCCCACGGCGGGACTGATGCGGGTGCGCGGTACCGGTCCCGGCACCGGACTCCAGGGTCGCTCGTCGGTGCGGCTCGAACCCCTCGGCGCCGACCGGACCGATCTCAAATGGACCGCGGAGACGACGGTGCATGGGCGACTGGCGAAATTCGGCGCGACCCTCATCGAACCGCTGATCCGCCGCACCATAGAGGAGTTCTGGGACGACTTCGCGAAAGCCGCCCGCCAATGATGGCCCCCTCCAGCATTCCACTCCTCCTCTGGCGCACCCTCACCCGCGCCTGCCCCAATTGCGGCGGTCGGCCGATATTCTGGAACTATTGGCGGGTACGGGAGAGCTGTCTCACCTGCGGGATCCGGCTCGAGCGGGGGGAGCAGGGCTACATCGTCGGCACCTACATGTTCAACCTGGTCGCGAGCGAACTCATCTTCATCGTGGTGATGATCACCTGGGGTCTGAAGACGTGGCCTGATGTCCCGTGGGACGCGATGCAATACGGCGGCGTCTCGATGATGGTGCTCCTCCCCATCCTGTTCTACCCATTCGCGCGCTCGCTGTTCTTCTCGGCCCACCTGTACATTCACCCGAAGGGCGACACCGACCGCTGATGCGCGACCTCATTGCCGACCTCACCCGCTTCGACGCCGCCGGCCCGGTGGCGCGCGCCGTGGTGCTCGGCACCTGGGGCTCCGCTCCCCGACCAGCCGGGGCGGTGCTCCTGGCCGCAGCCGATGGCCGGATGGCGGGCTCCGTGAGCGGCGGCTGCGTCGAGAACGCCGTGATCGAGGAGATCGCGGCGGCGCGGAAGCGCGGCACCCCGAAACGGCTGCGTTACGAAGTGAGCGACGAGACCGCCTGGTCGGTGGGACTCGCCTGCGGCGGGACGATCGAGGTGCTGGCGGAAGCGTCGGTGCCTGATGAGGTACGAAGCGCGATGTCCGACGTCCGGGGGAGTGTGGTGGTCACCTCCCTCGACGGCTCGGCGCGCTGGCGTGTGCTCGAGAACGGGACGGTCGAAGGGGAGGGACTTCCCTCGGAGCTCGTCGAACGAGCGATCGCGGCTCTGCGCGCTGAACGATCGGAACTCCTCCCCGCGCATGCCGATGGCCGATGGCCGATGGCCGATGGCGCCTTCCTCGAGGCCTTCCCCCGTCACCCCGAGCTCTGCGTCATCGGTGCGGGACACGTGGCGCAGGAATTGGTGCCGCTCGCCAGGCGGATGGGTTTCCGGACGCTCGTCTTCGACTCCCGCTCGGCCTTTCTGACCCGCGAGCGTTTCCCCGACGCCGATGAATTGATGCTGGGCTGGCCCGCGGAGGAACTCCCCAAGCGGCTGGGGCCGGGGAGTTTCGTCTGCGTGCTCTCGCACGATCCCAAGCTCGACGAGCCGTGCGTGCGCCTCGCGCTCCGGTCGCCGGCGCGATACATCGGGGTGATCGGGTCGAAGAAGAATCAGGAAAAGCGCCGAGCGGCGCTCTTGGCGGAGGGATTCTCTGCGGCGGAGATCGCGCGGCTCCGGGGACCGATCGGACTGCCGCTGGGAGGCAAGCAACCGAACGAGATCGCGCTGGCGGTGATGGCGGAGATCGTGAAGGCGCGGTCCGGAGGCGGGTGACTATCAGACCTCACCCCCCAACCCCCTCTCCCTTACAGGAGAGGGGGAGCCGATCCGTGCGTGCCCCCTCTCCCATAAGGGAGAGGGGGAAAGGGGGTGAGGTCGTTGCTGAGAGATCCAAAATGGTGAGGCTGTTTCAAATTGGACTCTCCTTCCGCCGCCTTCCCTCTCACCCAGCGACCCTGTAGCATTTCCGGGTCTATCGCACCACCCGTCCCACCATATCTGAGGTCTCATGATGCACCGACACGTGCGTGCCGGCGTAAGTATCGCCCTCGCCACCATCCTTGCGGCCTGTGCCACCGGCAGCGCGCAGCAACCGACGCCGGCCAATGGCGCCCGCCCCGGAGCCGGTCCCGGCGGCGCGACCCCGAGCACCGGCCCCAAGCCCTACGCCGAGGTCATCACCGACAAGGCCAAGAGCGATTCGGGGCTCTATCTGGTGCATCAGGTCAAGGACAAGTGGTACTTCGAGATCCCCAAGGCCCTGTTCGGCCGGGAGATCCTGGTGGTCAGCCGTCAGGCCCGCACCAGCACCGACCTCGGCTATGGCGGCGAGCAGCTCAACGAGCAGGTGATCACCTGGGAGCGGGGGCCCAACGACAAGATCCTCCTCCGGGTGCGCAACTACGAGAACGTCGCGAGCGACACCACCCAACCGATCGCGATCGCGGTGGCCAACTCGAACCTGCCGCCGATCATCGCCGCGATCGACATCGCCGCGTGGAACAAGGACAGCTCGGCGGTGGTGATCGAGGTCACGGGCCTCTTCGCCAAGGATCTCCCGATCTTCGGGCTCGACAAGGGGACCCGCGACGGACTGAAGATCCGCCGGCTCGACGACGGGCGTTCCTTCATCAACTGGATCCACAGCTACCCGACCAATGTCGAGGTCCGCGCCACTCTGACCTACGACGCAGCCGAACCGCCGAGCAACTCGAGCACGTCCAGCATCACCATCGAAGCGAACCAGTCGATGGTGCTCCTCCCCGAGCACCCTATGCAGGCGCGCCGGTGGGACGAGCGGGTCGGCTACTTCTCGACCGCCCAGACCGACTATTCGCGTCCCGAACAGCGGGCCGTCGTGCGGCGTTACATCTCCCGCTGGCGCCTGGAGCCGAAAGACACGGCGGCGTTCCTGCGGGGCGAGCTGGTGGAGCCGGTCAAGCCGATCATCTATTACATCGACCCGGCCACCCCGATGCAGTGGCGCCCCTACCTCAAGCAGGGGGTGGAGGACTGGAACGTGGCCTTCGCCGAGGCCGGCTTCCGCAATGCCATCATCGCCCGGGACCCGCCGACCCCGGCCGAGGACCCCGAGTTCTCGCCCGAAGATGCGCGCTACTCGGTGATCCGGTATTTCGCCTCGAACATCGAGAACGCGTACGGACCAAGCGTCGTCGACCCGCGGACCGGCGAAATCCTCGAGAGCGACATCGGCTGGTATCACAATGTGCAGAACCTGCTGCGCAACTGGTTCCTGATCCAGACCGCGGCGGTCAATCCCTCGGTGCGGGGGACCGCCTTCGCCGACTCGATCATGGGCCAGCTGATCCGGTTCGTCTCGGCCCACGAGGTGGGGCACACGCTCGGCCTGCCGCACAACATGAAGGCGAGCTCGAGCTATCCGGTGGACTCGCTCCGGTCGCGAGACTTCACCTGCCGGATGCACACCGCCCCCTCGATCATGGACTACGCCCGGTTCAACTACGTGGCGCAGCCCGGCGACAACGCCTGCCTCTATCCCGACATCGGGGCGTATGACATCTACGCCATCCGCTGGGGCTATCGGCCCATCCCGTCGGCCCATACCACCGACGCCGAGAAGTCGACCCTCGACGGCTGGATCCTCGAACACGCCGACGATCCTATCTACCGCTTCGGCGACCCGAGTCAGACCGACCCCGGCTCGCAGACCGAGGACTTGACCAACGACGGAGTCCGCGCCAGCGAGTACGGCATCGCCAATCTCAAGCGGATCCTCCCGCAGCTGCGCGAGTGGACCCGCGAACCTGGCGCCGACCATAGTCAGCTCCGCGAGCTCTACAATCAGGTGATCGTCCAGTGGGGCCGCTACATGGGCCACGTGACGACCATCGTCGGCGGGATGGACTGGACCCGCCGCGCGAGCGACCAGCCCGCGGCCCCGTTCACCATCATCCCGAAGGCGCGCCAGCAGGCGGCTGTGCGCTTCCTGGGCGAACAGGCGTTCAAGACCCCGACCTGGATGATCGACCAGGAGACGCTGTCACGGATCGAAGGGATCGGGATGGTCGAGCGCTTCCGCCAGCGGCAGGTGGCGGTGCTCAATAACCTCCTCGAACCGCGGCGGATGACGCGGCTGAACGAGTCGCAGCTCGCCGCGCCGGGCTCCTACTCGCTGGGCGAGCTCTTCGGGGACGTGCACCAGGCGGTCTGGACCGAGCTGTCGTCGGCCCGCCCGGTGGTCGACAACTTCCGCCGCGATCTCCAGCGGGGTTGGCTCGACCGGATCCAGTTCCTCATGACCGCGGACGTGCCGGCACCGACGTTCCCGCCGCGCTTCACCCCGCCAGCCGGCTTCGTGAACGTGACGATGACCCAGTCGGACATCCGGGCCTTCGCTCGCGGTGAACTGGTGGAGCTCCGCGGCCAGATCCGCACCTCGCTGATCCGGGTCACCGATCGGAATACGCGCCTGCACCTGAACGATGTGCTGGCGAGGATCGAGGATATCCTGAACCCCAGGCGGTAAGGCGGTCGGGCGGTCAGGCGGTCGGTATGCAGAACGGGGCTCCCAAGTCGGGGACCCCGTTCTTCTTTCGGACCGCTCGACCGCCGGACCGCCGGACCGCCCGCCTACTCCTGCCCCGCGATCCAAGCCTTCGCTTCGTCCTCGGTATCGAAGGCAGGGATGGTACGCTTGGAGAAGTACATCACCGTGAGGTACGCCGCCTTGTGCAGGGTTCCCATTCCGACGATGGCACCGGCACGGACGAAGGGGGCATTTTCGGCGGCGAGTTTTTTCAGCGCGGAGAGCACGGTGCTGTTGAACCGCGATCCGCGGACGATGGTCAGGGTATAGAGCGACTTGGGTGGTTGGGCCTGGATGATCCCCCCCGCCTCGAGGATGGCGGCGAGGGCCTCCGGCTCTTCCGCGATGTTCGCGAAGTCCAGCCGGGCGATCCGCTTCCCTCTGAATTCCGTGAATACGGTCCGTGCCATTCGTTCCTCTGCGTCGGGGATAGTGCGGCCTATCCGCCCAATCGCGAGAGGCGTTTCAACACCTCACGCTGGGCCCGGCCATCTCGTACCGCGATAAAGATAGTGTCATCGCCGGCGATGGTGCCCAACATTTCGGTCCAGGCCAGTCGGTCCAGCGCCACCGCCACCCGGTTGGCCTCACCAGGAGGGGTGTGGATCACCACCAGGGCCTCTCCCGCCCGATCCACCGTGAGGAGCCCTTCCGCGATCCGCCGTTCATCCGGATCTCCGTGGTTCCTGAGCCCACGCACCGGCCGGGCATACGCCCCTTCCACCTTCACCAGGCCGAGTGAGGTGATGTCGCGGCTCACGCTCGACTGCGTCACCGACCACTCCTCGGCCCGCAACGCTTCGGCGAGCTCCTCCTGAGTCTCGATGCGCCGAGTGGAGATGATCTCGAGGATCCGGAGGTGCCGTTTCTTTCGCTCGGCGGTCATCGACGGCCTCCGGCAAGGCGCGCGAGCGCTCCGGCCCACCGCCGTCGCGCAGCGGCGTTCCAGCGCCGCGCCGAGCGGATACGCGAGCGTGCAGGGCCCAGGGCGAGGTTCCCCATTCCTCCGACGACCTTCCTCGCAGCCAGTATCTCCGCGGGTGTGAGCGACGGAAGCGTCGCCCCCTTCTTTACCTCGGCCGCCACCGCACGGTAGGCGGTGCGGAACGGGATCCCTGCCGCGGTACGGCGGAACACCTCGTCGGTCGCCAGGACATCCCCGCTCAGTGCCCGGGCGCCGCGGACCCGATCGACCAGAAGCCGGGGGATCGCAGCCGTCATCATTCCCAGCATCTCGGTGGTGCGATCGAGCCCGCGAAAGAGGGGTGCTTTGAGGAACTGGAAGTCGCGATGATACCCGCTCGACAGGCCGCGCCCGAGCGCCATCACCTCGGCCAGAGCCCCCTCCACCTGCGCCGAACGCGCCCGGGTGAGCTCGAAGAGGTCGGGGTTCTGCTTGTGCGGCATGATGCTCGATCCAGTCGCGAGCTCCGCCGGGATCACGATCCAGCCGAACTCCTCGGCGCTGAAGAGGATCACGTCGCTCGAGAGCTTGGCCAGATCATGGCCGAGTTGGGCACACCAGAAGAGGACCGCAGCCTCGAGCTTGCCGCGCCCGTTCTGCACCGCAGTGACGCTGGCATCGAGTCCGCCGAAGCCGAGGGCCCGCGCCACCGCCTTGCGGTCGTACCGGAGGGGGGTGCCATAGCCGGCCGCGCTGCCGAGGGGGGAGCGATCGACCCGTCGATAGAGCGCATCGAGCGACTCGGCGCTGTCGAGCAGACCTTCGGCGTGCGCGAGCGCCCAGAGTGCCGCCGACGAGGGCATCGCGCGGCGCTGATGGGTATAGCCGGGCCATACCACGGTCCGATGTCGCGCCGCGAAGCGGACCAACGCGTCGGCGGATTCAAGCGCCATCCCGTGCAATGTGAGGAGCGCGTCGCGCAGGTAGAGCCGGAGGTCGGTCGCCACCTGGTCGTTGCGGGAACGGCCGGCGTGCACACCGAGTCCCACGCCGCCGAATCGCCGGGTAAGCCAGAACTCCACCGCGGAGTGCACGTCCTCGTGCTCGGCGCCGATGGTGAGCCGGCCCGCGGCGTGCGACGCAAGGGCGGCCCGAAGGGCGCGGGTCCACTCGCGCTGCTCGCCCACGCGGATCGGAAGTCCCTGCAGATGGCCAAGACTGCCGAGGATATCCCACCGGATCAACCGGGCATCGACCTCGCGGTCGTCGGCGACGGTGTACGCCAGCATCTGTGCATCAACTGGGGCGCCGGTGCCCCAGAGGGCGGATGGGCGGACGGGCGGATGGGCGGAGCGAGAGATCGTCATCCCAGATACTCCTTGACCAGGCGGGCGTAGAACTCCCGGGCGGCGGTCACTTCGGGAAGGTCGACGTATTCGTCCGGCGTGTGCGAGCGTCGGCTGGTGCCGGGGCCGCACTTGATCGCGTCGGCGTCACGCACAAAGACCCAGTCGGAGCAGGTGGGGGAGCCGAAGGTCTTCGCGAGTGGGCGAGCGCGGAGTGCCGAAGCGAGAAGCGAGGAGTTCGCCGGCGTCTCGCAGGGCACCAACCGCTCGCTGGTCACGATCACCTCGGAACGGAGGTGCTTCTTGAGCTCGGCGCCAAGTTCTTCGTGCGTCCAGGCGGGAGTGCTCCGGATGTCGAGCACCGCCTTGGCGCTGGGCGGCGTGACGTTCCGACTCACTCCTGCCTCGACCATCGTGGCGGTGAGGGTCGGGTGACCGAGCACCGCGTGGGCGCGATCCTGCGCGAGGGTCGGCAGCGCCAGGAGATCGGCGGCGAGGACGCTCACCGCATTGGTGAACCCCCCCTCGGAGGCGTAGCCCGCGTGGCGCTGGTCCCCCTTGGCGATCAGGTCGACCATCATCAGGCCGCGCTGGGCCACCGCGATATCGAGGTTGGTCGGTTCCCCGATGACGGCGGCATCGAAGGGACCGTGCTTGGCGACCGCGTGGGGCATCGTGGTGTTCTTGGTCTCCTCGCCGAAGCCGAGGACCACGAGGAGCTCCCCGTGGGCAGGGCCCCTGGACGAGGCGACATCGACCGCCGCGCTCAGCATCGCCGCCACCGAGGCCTTGGCGTCCCCCGAGCCTCGGCCGAAGAGCTTGTCACCGTCGATCGTGGCCTTGAACGGGTCGACCGTCCAGCCCTCTCCCGCCGGGACCGTATCGAGATGGGAGACCAATGCCAGTCGTGGACCTGGTTTATGCCCGCCCACACGAATGACGACACCCGTTTCGTCACTCCGAACCCTCAGCCCCAGAGCCTCGGCCCAGTTCACCACGAACGCCGCGACTCCCGCCTCGTTCCCGCTGACCGAGGGGGTCGCGACCAGGTCGCGGAGGAGGGTGATCTCAGTCGGCGAGGTCGACACCGATGTACGTGGCCTTCTCCTTCCGTCCAACGATCATCGAGCCCACGCCCGCCCCGGTGAACACCTCGAGGAGAAGCGCATCGGGCGAACGCCCGTCGATGATATGGGTCCGCTCCACGCCACCGGTGGCGGCGCGGATGCACGCCTCGACCTTGGGGCGCATGCCGCCCGCCAGGGCACCACTCGCCATGAGCCCGGCCAGGTCGTCGGGATCGGCGAAGGTCACCAGCGTCGATGCATCGGACCGATCGCGCAGGACACCGGGCACCGCCGTGAGGAAGATCAGTTTCATCGCCCTGAGAGCCACCGCCACCGTCTCGGCCACCGTGTCGGCATTGACGTTGTAGATGTTGCCGTCGCCGTCGCCGGCAAGGCTCGCGACCACCGGGACGAACCGGCCATCGAGCAGGGTCGTGAGCACGCGCGGATCGACCCCGGCGATGTCCCCGACGTGGCCGTAGTCCACCGTACGCTCGATCCCGTTGTCGTCGATGACGCGGACGGGGGGGCGCCGCTTGGCGGTGAGGAGGTCACCGTCCACGCCGGTAAGCCCCACGGCCTGGATCTCGTGCTCGCGAAGGGCCGCGACCAGGTCGGTGTTGAGCTGGCCACCGAAGGCCATCTTCACCGTCTCGAGCGCGGCATCGTCGGTGACGCGCCGTCCCGCGACCATCAGGGGTTCCTGGCCGAGCCGCCGCTGAAGGTCGCTCGCCTGGGGGCCGCCGCCGTGGACCACTACGAGACGGATGCCGAGCGAGTGGAGCAGCGCCAATTGGCCCGCCACATGATCGAGCGCGGTGGTGTCCCTGAGCACGTCGCCGCCGAGCTTCACGACGAAGGTCTGGTCGCGGTAGGCGCGCACGTAGCGGAGAGCGCCTTTGAGGCCGGCGATGCCTTTGCTGCTGTCGATCATAGCTCTACTCCCTGATGGCCATCGTCGATCGCATCGGAACCGTCCCGAACGAAGTGAGGGACCTGCCGTCCTGACAGCGACCGCTCCTGTGTATGCCAAGTCCCTCGCTGCGCTCGGGACGGTTCCGCTGACTACTGCTTTCCCATAAGCTCCAGCAGCAATGCCCGCTGCGCATGCAGCCGGTTCTCCGCCTGGTCCACCACCGCGGAGTTGGCGCTGTCGAGCACCGCCCCGTCGATCTCGACATTGCGGCGGACGGGGAGACAGTGGAGCACACGTCCCTTGCCGTTCTTCGTCGCCTTTACCCGGTCCATCGTGAGCTTCCAATCGCGGAGGCCGGCGCGGAACTTCCCTTCCTCTTCAGGCCTCCCGAAATACTCCAGGGCGCCCCACGACTTCGGATACACCGCACTGGCCCCCTCGATGGCGCCGTCGAGATCGTCGGTGACCACGAGCGAACCTCCCCGCGACCGTGCCAGTCGTTCGATGATCCCCATATCCTCGGGATCGAGGTCGTAGCCGTTGGGGCGGGCGATCACGACGTCCATGCCGAGGTGCGCCGCGGCGATGGCGGCGCTGTTCGGCACCGCGGTAGGGAGGGGCTTCGGGTGCCAGGCCCAGTGGAGCACGAATTTCTTGCCGCGGGTCTCGCCCAGCTGTTCCTGCATCGTCAACGCGTCGGCCAGCCCCTGGCAGGGATGTCGTCGCGCCGACTCCATGTTGATGACCGGCTTCTCGCAGTATCGGGCGAAGTTCCGCACCACGTCATCTCGCCGGGCCGAGTCCCAATCGGTCCCCTTGGGGAAGCTGCGGAGTCCGAGGGCGTCGGCGTAGCGACCGAGGACGCGCGCCGCCTCGATGATGTGCTCGACCGTGGTCCCGTCCATGACGGCATCGAGGTCGGTCTCGAGGCTCCAGCTCCCCTTCCCCGGCTCCAGGATCACGGCGTGGCCACCGTGCAGGAACATCGCGGTCTCGAAGCTGGCGCGGGTCCGGAGGCTGGGATCCATGAACACGAGCGCCAGCACCTTCTTCTCGAGGCCGCCGGGGAACTCCCCCTTCTTGATCCGCTTGGCGAGCGCCAGGAGCCCGTCGATCTCGTCGGGACCCCACTCCTCCATCGCCAGGAAGTCGCGCTTGGTCACAGTACCGCCTTCAATCCCGTGAGCAGAAGTTCGGCCTCCGCGGCCGAGATGGTGAGCGGAGGAAGGAGCCGCACCACGTCCGGGTCCCCCGAGGTGCCGACCAGGATCCGATGGACCCAGAGTGCCTGCTGGACCTCGGCGGCCGGGCGCCCGAAGTCGAGCCCGAGCAGCAGCCCGCGCCCCCACACCTTCCTGGCGCCGAGAGCATGGGCACCGGCGACGAGTCTGGCGCTGACGGCGGTGACGTTGGCAAGGACGTCCTCCCGGTCGAGCACCTCGAGGGTCGCGAGTGCCGCCGCGCAGGGCACCGGCCCGCCGCCGAAGGTCGAGCCGAGGTCGCCTGGCTCGAGTTTGGTCGCGAGGGCGCTGGTGATGATCGTCGCACCGATCGGAAGCCCTGAGGCGAGTCCTTTGGCGAGCGTGATGATGTCGGGGATGACCCCGTAGCTCTCCGCTGCGGTGAACTTCCCCGTCCGCCCCACACCGCATTGCACTTCATCGTAGATCAGCACCGCCCCCGCGTGGTCGCAGGCGCTCCGGGCGGCGGCGAGGAACTCGGGGGTGCAGTCCTTCGCCCCGGAAAGTCCCTGGATCGGCTCGATGATGACCGCGGCGACGTTTTCGTCGACCACCCCGTCGAACGCCGCGGGAACATTGAACGCCACCTTGGTCGAGAGTGGCACGCCGGCACGGATCGCCGGCGCCTGGTACTTGGCCCCATCGGTCACCGAGACTGCGCCGAGCGTGCGGCCGTGCCATCCACCGGTGACACTCACGATCTTCGACCGCCCGGTCGCCTTCCGCGCGACATGGAGCGCGTTCTCATTCGCCTCGGCCCCCGAGTTGCAAAAGAACACCTTGGAGAGATCTCCCGGACAGCGCCGCGCAAGCTCGTCAGCCAGGCGCTCACGCTGCGGCAGCGGCACCGCCATCGAGTAGAAGATCAACTCCGCCACCTGGTCCTGGATCGCCTCGACCACGTGCGGATGACAATGACCGGTGCTCGAGACGGCGTGGCCACCGTAGATGTCGAGCCATTTGGTGCCGTCGGCCTCGTACAGCCAGCTCCCCTCACCGCGAACAGGGTGGATAGGGAACTGGGCATAGGTGGCCAGCAGGGCGGATGGGCGGATGGGCGGATGGGCGGTCAGATCGGCCATATGCCGCCCCCTTCAAGACCGGCGGTCTCCGGGAGACCCAACGCCAGGTTCATCGCCTGCACCGCCTGCCCACCGGCCCCCTTCACGAGGTTGTCGATGGCGACAATGACCTGGATCTCCCGGCCATCGGGCGAGGCCGCGGCGAAGATGTGGGCGTAATTAGTACCCACCACGTGGGTCAATTCCGGCGGCCGATCGAGCACGCGCACGAAGGGACGGTTGGCGTACGCCTTGTGGTAGAGACCCGCGGAGAGCCCTTCGCCCCGCGCGTGGAGTGTGAGGTAGATCCCCCGCACGAACGGTCCCGCGTGCACCATCAGCCGCGTTTCGGCCTTCTCGTTGCCGGACCACTCGCGCCACTGCTGGAGGATCTCCGCTTCGTGACGGTGACTCATCACCGAATAGGCGAAGACGTTGTGCGCCCGGGCGGGGTGGTGGAGCGTGGGCTTGAGACCGACGCCGGCGCCACTTGAACCAGTCACCGCCCAGATCGCCGGTCCGCCGTTCAGCGCCCCAGCGCCCCAGCGCCCCGGCGCCAGAGGCCAGAGCGCCAGCTGTGCCGCCGTGGCGAAGCAGCCGGGAGCCGCGAGCGCCATCTTGCCGCGGAGCGACGGGCCGAGCACGTCGGCAAGCGCGTAGGTGAACTTCGGCAGGAGGTCGGGCCGAGGATGCGGGCCGTAGTACTGCTCCGAGAGCGCGCGATCGGAAGTTCGGAAGTCCGCGGCGAGATCGATGATGAGCTTGGGTCCGAGAGAAAAGAGATCACCCGCGATCTTTCCCGACTCCCCGTGTTCCAGCGCCAGGAACACCACCTCGGCGCCCTGGGCAGCTTCGACAGGGCTAAGCGCCTGGAAGCTGGCGTCGGTGATGTGCGTCAGCTGGGGGTGCACTTCGCCGAGCTTCTTCCCGGCCTGGCTTCGGCTGGTGGCCACGACCGACTTCACCTGCGGGTGTCCGAGCAGGAGACGCACCAGCTCGCCGCCGGCGTATCCAGCGGCCCCGATGACGGCGGTCTTCACGCGGCGGCCGAGTTGCGGCCGTGCCAGAGCCGCACCGCTTCGAGCGTACACTCGACCAGGCCATCGGCCTGCTTGCGGGCGTTGAAGGCGGGAACACCGAGGGAGGCCTTGATGTAGTCGTTGCCGACCTCGTTGTCGGTCGCGGGGCCGGTGAGCACCGTGACCGGGAG
>JBDSIR010000076.1:0-9305 GCA_039917855.1 Gemmatimonadales bacterium
GGGCCGGTGGGCCGGTGGGCCGGTGGGCCGGTGGGCCGGTGGGCCGGTGGGCCGGTGGGCCGGTGGGCCGGTGGGCCGGTGGGCCGGTGGGCCGAACCTACCCAGCACGCAACACGCAACACGCAACACCTTCTCACACCACCCGGATCCCGTGAATCGATATCTCGCGTTGACCCTGCTCCTCGCTGCCTGTGGTGGTCCTCGGCGGTCGTCGACGATCCAGTACTACCTCACCAATGAGCCGCGCTCCCTCGATCCCGCGCTCTCCACCGACGTTCCCTCGGGCGAGATGGTCGCGATGCTGTATGATGGCCTGACCCAGTTCGATCAGGACGGACACCTCCTCCCCGGCCTCGCCTCCCGCTGGGATATCGACGCCGCCAGCACGACCTACACCTTCCATCTCCGCGCCGGCATCAAGTTCCACGACGGCTCGGCGCTCACCGCCGAGGACGTCGCGGGCTCGTGGCGCCGCGCGCTCGACCCCAAGACCGGCGGCGGCCGAGCCTGGCCGCTGCTCCCTATCGCCGGGGCCAGGGCCTTCGTGGCCGGGACCGCCACCGACATCCCCGGCATCCGGGTGGTCGACGACACCACCCTCGTCGTCCGGCTCGAGACGCCGCTCAGTGTCTTCCCGAAGCTCATCGCGATGCCCGTGGCCGCGGTGGCCCCCTCACCCCTCCCGGCCGATTTCGCCGATCATCCGGTCGGGAGCGGGCCGTGGCGCTTCGCAGCGTGGGACCGCGGCAGCGAACTCCGGGTGGCCCGGAATCCCGACTACTGGGGCGCCGAGAAGGCGGAGGTCGATTCGCTCCGGGTGCGCATCATTCCCGAAGCCTTGACCATCGCGGCCGAATACGAGGCGGGGCTCCTCGATGTCGCGGAGGTCCCCTTCCCCGAGACGGCGCGGTGGGAGCAGGCCCACCCGACCGAGATCCAGCGGCGCCCCACCATCCGTCAGCTCTACGTGGCGATCAACACCACGCGGGGCCCGCTCAAGGATGTGCGGGTGCGTCAGGCGCTCAACTACGCCACCGACGGCGTGACGATCCTCCGCACGGTGATGGGAGGCCGCGGTGTCCGCACCGGCGGCGCCCTCCCCCCCGGCCTCGCGGGGTACGACTCCACACTCGCGCCCTACCCGTTCGACATCGCCAAGGCGAAGGCGCTCCTGACCCAGGCGGGCTACCCCAACGGGGTCGACCTCGAGCTCTGGCGCACCAGCCGCAGTGAGTACGGCCGGCTCTCCCAGTCGTTCCAGCAGAGCTGGGCCGAAGCGGGGTTCCGCGTCACCATCCTCGAACGCGACGGCCCGACCGCCCGCGCCGCGAGCGCCAAGGGGGAGGCCGATCTCTTCCTCACCGACTGGTACGCCGACTACCCCGACGCCGAGGCGTTCCTCTTTCCGCTCTTCCATTCGAGCAACCGGGGCACCGGCGGCAACCGCGCCTTCCTGAGCGATCCCGAGCTCGACCGCCTGACCTCCACGATGCGGGCCTCGACCGACACGCTCGAGCAGGCCCGCCTCGCACGGCTTGCCGACGCGCGCGCCCACGAGCTCGCGCCCTGGGTCTTCCTCTGGGCGCCGGTCGATCTCTGGGCCCTCACCCCCGACCTCACCGGGTGGCGGGTGCCGGCGATCTTCAATGGCCAGCACTGGACCGGCGTCAGGTTCACCACGCCCTGATGGGTCGCTTCCTCCTTCGCCGAGTGCTCCTTCTCATCCCGACCCTCTTCGGGGTGCTGGTGGTCGCCTTCCTCCTGCTTCACGTCGCCCCCGGCGACCCGGTCCAGGCGATGGTGGGCGAAAGGGCGGACAGCCTCACCGTGGCACGGCTCCGCGCCCAGCTCCATCTCGACGAGCCGCTCCCGATCCGGTTCCTCGAGTACGTGGGTGGCCTCCTCACCGGCGACCTCGGCACCTCGTACGTGACCCAGCGCCCCATCGCGCGCGACATCGCGGATCGGTTCCCCGCCACGCTCCGCCTGGCCCTCGCCGCGATGCTGTTCGCCTCGATCGCCGGGATCGCCATCGGCATCCTCGGCGCCTGGCGACCCGGCACCTGGTGGGATCGGTTCCTCACCATCGGCGCCTACCTCGGCGTCTCCTTCCCGGTATACTGGGTCGGGCTCCTGCTGATCCTGGTCTTCGCGGTGCAGCTCCGCTGGCTTCCCCCGTCGGGATCCAGCGGGATCACCTACCTGATCCTGCCGGCGCTCACCCTGGGGATGCGCTCGGTGGCGGTGCTGGCGCGGATGACCCGCACCTCCCTGCAGGAGGTCCTGCAGAGCGACTTCATCCGCACGGCCCGCGCCAAGGGACTGCGCGAGGCGCCGGTAGTGCTGCGGCATGGACTCCGGAATGCGCTGATCCCGATCATCACCGTGCTGGGGCTCGACTTCGGGAGCTACCTGACCGGCTCGATCCTGACCGAGACGATCTTCGCGTGGCCCGGCATCGGGCGGTACGTGCTCGACGCCATCGGCAAGCGTGACCTCCCCGCCATCCAGGGAAGCATCCTGTTCCTCAGCGTGGTATTCGTGGTGGTGAACCTTTTGACGGATGTGGCGTATGCCAAGGCTGATCCACGAGTGGTGTATGAATAGGCGCTGGGGCGCTGGGGCGCTCGGGCGGTGGTCGCTGTGGGCACTCCTGTTGTTCACCGCCGCAGCGCCGCAGCGCCTCAGCGCCCAGTCGCTCCAGCGTCGGCTCGACAGCCGGCTCGACGCGATGCCCTTTGCCCGGACCCTCTGGGGCGTGGTGGTCATCGATGATCGAGGCCGGACGGTCTACACCCGGAACGCCGACCGCCTCTTCGTCCCCGCCAGCAACACCAAGATCATCGTGAGCGCCGTGGCCGCGGCCCTCCTCGCACCCGACTTCAAGGTCAAGACCTCGTTGTACGGCAGCGGGCCGGTGGAGAACGGGGTCCTGCAGGGAGACCTGATCCTCTACGGCCGCGGCGATCCGACCTTCGGGGTGCGCTGCTATTCGGTGGACACCCTCGCCCCCGGTGTCTGCGACACCGACCCGTTCGAGAAACTCAAGCTGCTGGCGGAACAGCTCCGCGCCCGCGGGATCACGGTGGTGCGGGGCGACCTGGTGGGCGACGGCAGCTACTTCGAGCCCACGATGGTGCACTATGGCTGGGAAGGGTACGACCTCAATTGGTGGTATGCCGCCCCGGTCTCCGGGCTCGGCTTCAACGACAACAGCATCGATATCAGCTGGGGTCCCGGCCCGATGGTGAACGCTCCCGCGGCGGTGGCCTTCACCCCCGATCTGGGTGACGTCTCGCTGGAGAATCGCACCCGCACCCTTCCCGCCGACAGCACGGATAACATCGACTTCTTCCGGACCCCGGGAGGCTTGGCGCTCTGGGCCGAGGGTACTGTCGGCGCTTCCAGTCGCGGCGGCATCGAGTACTTCGCGATGCCCGATCCCGACCTCTTCACCGCGCGGGCGCTGCGGAAGGTGCTGAGCGACTACGGCATCGCCGTCATCGGCACCACCCGATCGACCACCGACTCCACCGCCTACCGGCAGGTGCGCAGCTGCTGCCAGGCGCTGGCCGAGGTGGAGAGCCGGCCGCTCAAGGACTGGATCTTCCCGATCCTCAACACCAGTCAGAACTGGTACGCCGAGATGCTGCTGAAGCAGCTCGGTCGGATGTTCGGGGGTGAAGGGAGCTGGGCCAAGGGGCTCGAAGTGGAGCGCCGGTTCCTGATCGACTCGGTGCACGTCGACTCGACCCAGATCGCGATGACCGACGGATCGGGGCTCGCGTCCAACAACCTGATCAGTCCGCGCGCGTTCGCGCAGGTGCTGCGGTACATCGCCCGGCATCCGCGTTTCGACACCTTCAACGCCGGGCTGCCGCGCGCCCAGCAGGTCGGCTCGCTCAAGAACCGGTTCCGCGGCACCCCGCTCGAAGGGCGGGTGCGGGCCAAGACCGGGAGCATCTCGCGGGTCAATACCCTGTCAGGCTACATCGACCGCCCCGATGGGCATACCTGGACCTTCTCCATCCAGGCCAACCACCACACCCAGCGCGGACGGGACATGCTGGCGCAGCTGGATAGTCTGGTGGTGGAGATGGGGAAGTAGGCGGCGGGTTCCGAGGCGGCGAGACGCGGACCGGCCGGAGGCCGCTCAGGTACTACGCGCGAAGTCATCCTGAGGGGGCTTCAGCTCCCTCAGGATCTCCGGACTGCATTGCCGGGATCCCCCGTCCTCTCTGTTGATGCGACTGAACGGACATCCAGGATCTTGGCGCATTCCACCAGCACAGGCCCGCAATGCTTCGCGCGAAGGTCCAGAATCGGGCGACCAGGTGGTGGATCGCACCGCAATCGGACGAATCTCGACATGATCGGCCGGATCACGCTGCAACAGGCCGGAGATCCTTCGGGAGCTGAAGCTCCCTCAGGATGACAGGGCACGAAAAAAGGGGAGCGGCCTCCGGCCGGTCCCCCACTCGCCGTCTCGGACTTCGCCGCCTTGCCGTCTACCCTTCCGGCGACTCCCGCAACCTCTCGATCTGCCCCAGCAGCCCCACCCGACGCCGCTGGCGCTCCACCGCGAAGGTGGCCGCGCGCGGCAGCAGGCGCTGGAGATCGGCGTCCTTCTGCAGCCAGTCCTGGGCGCCGAGGCGGATCGCTTCGAGCGCCATCGTGTCGTCCTGGGTGGAGGTGAGGATCACGACCGCCGACCTCGGGGCGAGCGCCAGGAGCGAACGCACTCCTTCCAGCCCTTTCGCGTCGGGCAGGTCGAGGTCATCGCCTCCGCCAGGCTCCCGGCCCGCTGGACCAGGAAGTCCGCCGACGCCGCGCGGAATACCACTTCCACCATCCGGTGTATCGCCACTTCGTCCTCGACCACGAGGATCTCGATCGCCCGCGCCATTCCCGCCTCTATTTCCCGAAGATCTTCATATCCGACGAATGGCCGGGATTGACCTTCCGTTTCGGATCGATGCGATGCACTGCGTTATTGACCGCGATCGCCGCCTCGCCCACACCGGTGGCGATGAGTTTGAGCTTGCCCGCGTACGTGCACACGTCGCCCGCGGCGTAGATGCCGGGCACGTTGGTCTCCATCACCCGGTCCACGACGATGTCCGACCGCTCCTGCGCCAGTCCCCAGGCGTTGATCGCGCCGAGGTCGGAGATGAAGCCGAGGAGCGGGATGATGGCGTCGACTTCGATGGTCCACCGTTCCTTGGTCTTGGCGTCCTCCAGGATGGCGCGTTCGACCTTGCCGGCCCCTTCGATCGCCTTCACCTCGGCGAAAGTGCGGACGGTGCACTTCCCCTCGTCCTCCAGCCGCATCACCTGGTCGATTGTGGCCTGATGGGCCCGGAAGCCATCGCGGCGATGGATCAGGGTGACGCTCTTGGCGACCCCCTGAAGTCCGAGGGCCCAGTCGAAGGCGGAGTCGCCGCCGCCGACCAGCAGGACCCGCTTGCCCGCGAACGCCTTGAGGTCGATCACGTTGTAGTGGACCCCCTTCCCTTCCCACGCCACCGCCTCGTCCAGCGCGAGCTTGCGCGGCTCGAACGCCCCGATGCCGGCGGCGATCACGATCGTGCGGGTGGGATAGACGCCGCCATCGGTCTCGAGGATGAAGATCTCCGAGCCGTCGACGGTCTCCTTCCGGAGCCCGGTGACCGTCTCGCCCAGGCGCGGCTCCGCGCCGAACTGCAGCGCCTGCTGGGCGAGCCCTTCCACCAGATCCTTGGCGAGCACTCGCGGGAAGCCGGCGACATCGTAGATGTACTTCTCGGGATAGAGCGCCATCAGCTGGCCGCCCAGGGTCGGCAGCGCGTCGATGATGCGGCAGGAGGCGCCACGCATCCCGGCGTAGAAGGCGGCGAAGAGCCCCGTGGGCCCTCCGCCGATGACGGTGATGTCTGTGACTGCGTTCTGGGACATCGGTTCCTGGTCGGGCCTCGAAGCTGCTCGGCCACTTGATCGAGCGTCTGAGCGTCTGTGGACTTCAATATAGGTGCCCTCTAGCCGCTTTGCCGATGGCGCCACAGATTTTGCCCATGCCTTCGCGTTCCCTTACCGCCGCTACCGCCCTTACCGGCCTTGTCGCACTCCTGGGAGGATGCGCCGCCCTCGGGTCGGCCTGGGAATACATCACCACCGAACGCCCGCCCTATCCGCTCCGCGCCATCGAACTCACCAGCGATGCCCGGATCGACACCTCGGGCGTGCTGATCGGGACCTTTGCGGGGAGCGGCACGGACGAGCGGGTGACGCTCCTGAGCAGCGACACCGGCTTCATCGCGGCACTGGCGCGGGAATACCGTCCCGGCATCGACCGCGAGGGTCGTGATCTCTGGTCCACCCTGGCGCGGATGGGGACGGTGATCATCCCGGTCGACCGCGCGCGGGCCTTCGGACGCTCCGCGGTGGTCGAGGCCGGCCGAGTCGCCTCGCCGCATGGGCACAGCAACGTCTTGCTCGAGGCGGTCCGCCTCAGGGGCAGCTCGTGCGGATGGCGGGGCGCGCGGGCGGAAATGGTCGTCTCGGGGCCGGTGCGCGGTTCGCGGGCGCCGTCGCTCCGCGGGCCGGTGGTCGGCTCCTTCCGGCCGGGACAGACCAGCGACGCCAACCAATGGCGCGATCCGCCCCCCCGCCTCGCCGCCGCCGCGGAAGAAGCCTTGATCGCCCGGACCGCACGGGACATGGATTCGGTCCTCGCCCTCCGCTTGCCACGCAGCTCCACCCCACTCGGCGTGCCGACCGACCGCCGGCTGCTGCAGGACCCGCTGGAGGATATCGATGCGGTGGAGGTCGCCCCGCTCTGGGCGGGACAGGGGCGAGTGCGTTACGCCGTGGCGCTCCGCGAACGGCGCACCACCCCGCGGGGGGAGGTGCTGCTCGCCAGCGCCGTGATGATCTGGGACGCGGAGGGGACTTGGCGGCAAAGCGTGCTCGCGCCGACCGTGGTCGAACTCCGGCGGGGCCAGTTGCGGCCGTATGCGGGGGCCAGCATGCTCCCGCTCTACTGGCGCCGGCTCGACGGCGTCAGCGGCTTCGGACTCGACCGCGACTATCTCTTCCTGGAGCAGGTCGACGTCGAGGCCCAGAGCGTCCTCTGGGGCGCCATCGAGGCGCGGTCGAACAATCTGGTGGCGGCGGTGGAGGTGGGAGGCGCGTGCGTGGATGATGACGACCAAGGTCGCTGGCGCGTTCGCGATCGATGACCCAATACCCGGAGGCCCGATGTACGGCATCACGTTCAACTACCTCGCAGTCCTCGTCGCCGCCCTCGCCACCTTCGCGCTCGGCGCCCTCTGGTACATGCCCCTCTTCGGGAAGCTCTGGCTCAAGGAGCACGCCTACACCCCGGCCCAGCTCGAGCAGATGAAGGGGACCGCCCCACGGGCGTACGGTGTCTCGTTCGCGGCGTATCTGGTGGTGGCGCTGGTGCTGTCGGCACTGATCCAGCTCACCGGGATCATCCGCTGGCAAGGAGGGCTCAAGCTCGGCGCCCTCTGCTGGCTCGGCTTCGCGGCGACCATCGGGCTCACGGCGAACATGTACAGCGAGAAGAAATTCTCTACCTTTGTGATCGACGCGGGGTATCAGCTGGTGTACTTGATGATGATGGGCGCTATCTTGGCGGCGTGGCGGTGACAAGAGTCCAAAGGCGCGAGAGGCGCGAGAGGCGCTCAACAGTTTTGTTCGATTCCGTTTCCATTCGGGAGATCCGATGAACGAACCGCAGAAGTTCGAGAACCACGTCCGCCTCATCCCGGGCTACCACTTCGTGCTCCTCGGGATCGTCACCGTCAATTTCATCCTCCGGATCATCTGGGCGGTGCGGACGCCGAGCCTGGTGAATCTCTGGGGGATCGTGATGGCGGTGGCCTTTGTCCTGATGGCCTGGTACTTGCGCTCCTTCCCGCTCTCGGTACAGGACCGCGTCATCCGGCTCGAAGAGCGGATGCGGCTCGGCCGGCTCCTCCCGCCGGACCTTCGGCCTCGGCTCGGCGAATTCACCCGCGGGCAGCTGGTCGGCCTCCGCTTTGCCTCGGATGAGGAGCTCCCGGCCCTCGCCGCGCGGGTGCTGAACGAAGGGATCACCTCGAAGCGGGCCATCAAGGCGATGGTCACCCAGTGGCGGGCGGATCATTTGCGGGCGTGAGAGCGTGAGCGGTGAGCGGGGTGGAGCGGAGGCGTCCTCTGATGGGAGTCATCCCGAGCCTTGTCCTGAGCGTAGCGAAGGAAGGGCGAGGGATCTTGCCGGCATTGACCGGAGCCAGACCGCCTGATTCGGTCTATGTCGAGCAGGTCCCTCGCTCCGCTCGGGACGGTTCCTAAGTTGGGCCCGCTCACCGCTCACCGCTCACCGCTCACCGCTTACCTTAAGACCATGAAGATCTACACCAAGACCGGCGACGCCGGTGAGACCGGCCTCTTCGGCGGCGGACGTGTCCCCAAGGACCACGTCCGGGTCCAGGCGTATGGCGATGTGGACGAACTCAACAGCGCCATCGGCGTGGCCCGCGCCACCCAGCCGGTGCATTTCTCCGACCAGCTGCTCGAGTCGATCCAGCGCGACCTCTTTTCACTCGGCGGACATCTGGCCACACCGCACCCGGAGAAGGTCAAGAAGGCGCTCCTGAAAGCGCAGCTTTCGAAGAAGCGCGTCACCCTGTTCGAAAAAACGATGGACAAGGCGGACAAGGAACTGCTGCCGCTCAAGGCGTTCGTCCTCCCCGCCGGCACACCGAAGGCGGCCGCGCTCCACCTCGCGCGCACCATCTGCCGGCGCGCGGAGCGGAGCGTGGTGGCACTCGCGCGCGAGAATGAGGTGCCGGATCTCTTTCTCGTCTATCTCAATCGGCTATCCGACCTGCTCTTCACTCTCGCTCGGCAGGCCAATCATCGGGATGGAGCGGGGGATGTGACGTGGTGAGGGGTGAGGGGTAAGGAGTGAGGGGTAAGGGGTAAGGGGGCCTCAGAGAGGAACCGTCCCGAGCGGAGCGAGGGATCTAGCCTGCATTGACTGGAGCCAGACCGCCTGATTCGGTCTATGTCGAGAAGATCCCTTCCTTCGCTGCGCTCAGGACAGGCAGGACAGGCAGGACGAGGCTCGGGATGACATCCCGCAAGACAGCCGTTCTGCCCGGGACCTCGCGCGATGAATCGCGCGACCACGGGCCAGGGTTTAGGACAGCGGCCGCGGCTTCGCCGCGGGAATATTGGGCAGACTAGCCCCCACCCTTACCCTCGACACTCTACCCTCGACCCTCCACCCCTTACATTTCCCCCGTGCCCCCGATCCG
>JBDSIR010000077.1:0-5841 GCA_039917855.1 Gemmatimonadales bacterium
TTCCTGGCGACGATGAGCCACGAGCTCCGCACCCCGCTCAACTCGGTCATCGGCTTTTCCAACCTCCTGCGCCGCAACCGCGCCGGCAACCTGGGCGACCAGGACATCCAGTTCCTCGACCGGATCCGCGACAACGGCGTTCATCTCCTGGGACTGATCAACGACGTCCTCGACGTCTCCAAGATCGAGGCGGGGCGGATGGAGGTGCACCCGGTCCCCACCGACCTCGCTCCGCTCGTGCGCGATACCATCGCCCAACTGGGGGGACAGGCCGCCACCCACTCCGTCGAACTCCAGGCGATCGCACCCGACGGACTGTTGCCGGTGGAGGTCGACCCCGTGCGTCTCAAGCAGGTGCTGATCAACCTGATCGGGAACGCGCTCAAGTTCACCGAGCACGGCAGCGTTACGGTGAAGGTCGTGGCCGAGGCCGGAGGGCGGCCGCTCCGGATCGACGTGATCGACACCGGCGTCGGCATCGCGCCGGATCGGCTCGAGGCGATCTTCGAGGCGTTCACCCAGGCGGACGCGTCCACCGAGCGACGCTTCGGCGGCACCGGGCTCGGGCTCACGATCTCGCGCTCCCTGCTCCGGCTGATGGGCGCCGACCTGTCGGTGGCGAGCGCTTCGGGGAAGGGCTCCATCTTCAGCATCACCTTCCCCGCGTCGGCAGCGCGGGCGGCGGCCGATCTGGTCCATCGGGAGCTGACGCCGGTTGCGCTCCCTCCCCCGGGACCCGCTCCCCTCATCCTGGTCATCGACGACGAGGCCGACGCCCGGACCCTCCTCCGGAGCTACCTCGAGGACGACGGCTACCGCACCGCCGAGGCCACGGGCGGTGCCGAGGGGCTGGACCACGCGCGCACCCTCAGACCGGCGCTCATCACCCTCGACCTCCGGATGCCGGGGATCTCAGGGGTGGAGTTCCTGCGTCAGCTCCGGGCCGATCCCCGGATCGCCGGCATTCCTGTGCTGGTGGTCAGCATCGAGGCGGCGGAACATCGCGGGGCCCTGCTCGGCGTGGTGGACGTGCTGGCCAAGCCGGTGGAGCGCGACGGGCTCCTCGGTGTGGTGCAGCGGATCCTTCCGACCGATCGGCGCAAGGTGCTGGTGGTGGACGACGACGTGCACACGCGACAGCTCTTCGCCGCCCTGCTCGGCGCCGAGGGCTATCAGGTGCGCACCGCGCGCGACGGGTTGGAGGCGCTCGACGCCATGGCGAAGGATCGCCCCGACCTGGTCCTGCTCGACCTGATGATGCCGGTGATGGAAGGTGGCACCTTCCTCGCAACGCTCCGGGCGGACCTGCGCTACGCGTCGCTGCCGGTCGCGGTCGTCACCGCGCTCGACGTCGACAGCGAAGCGGTGCGCCGCCTGAAAGGGATCGTCCAGGCGGTGGTGCAAAAGGGCCCCGCGCTCGAGCAAACCCTGCGCGGGGTGCTGCACAACGTACTGGGGGACGGGGTCAGGTCACCGCGCGGACCTTGAGCCGGATCAGGTTCCAGGCGCCGAGCAGCAGGAGCCAGAGCAGCACCCCGAACCAGGCCAGGGCAGAGAGTTCGATATCCTGCACCAACCGGCCACTGCGGTCCTGAGCCCAGTGCATCAACCAGTCGTCGATCGGGCGGCCGGTGACCTTGGGGTAGGCGATCCCGAGCGGATCGTCGGCACGCCAGAGCTCGGCGAATCGTTCCGGACCGAGCTCGGTCAGGAGCGCCCTCGGCAGCGCTTCCACCGGGATCCATTGCATCTGGTCCAGGAACGCCAACCGGCCCGACGATGACGACCAGCTGCCTTCCATACCGAACGAAGTGCGGCATTGATCTCCGCGCCCGGCCAAGCAAGCCGCGTACGATCGGCCTCGAGGCCCCCAGGCCCAACCGCCGTTCGCCAGGAAGCCTCCCCAGTAACTTCGAGAGAACCAGGGCTGCGCGACCACCGATCGATCAGTCTCGTCCCAAAAGTTCGACCTGCGAATCGAGGCGTCCCATTCGGCTCCCAGCAAGGGGAGACTGTCGAACCACGTCTGCCATCCCTTGCCAGGAGGCCCGAATCGCTCGCTGAAGAGGCACTCTCCGCCTTGAGTATGGACCGCATTGCGGACGGGGAGCTGGTTCGTTGCCTCGAGATTGAGATAACAGACGCCGTCTGCCCTTGGACCATCGCTCAGCTCACGGCGGATCCTCCCGTGGCGCTCGAAGAGGATGACCGTCCTCACATTCGGGGACCGCACGGGAAGAGACTGCCAGACCGCTTCCAATTCCCGGGTCTTTGCGAGGTCCACGTGGACTCCTCTACGGTCCCGTCCCAAGGCGGTGGGATCGCCTCCGAAGTGCAGGAGGGGCCCCAGTTGCTGGGCCTCCTGCGCTCGCGCAAGCTCCCACTCGGTGCGAGCGAGCGCCTGGTCGAGCGCCTCCTTCCGGATCTCCAACCGATCGGTGCTCTCGCTCGGCCACTGCCAGGAGCCGATGAGAAGCGGGTCGTCACCGGGCGGGAGAAGCACCCCCACCACGACCGCCGCCCCGAGCAGGGCCATCCAGCCCCACCGGCTCAGACGTGACGCCACCGGAACCTCCAGGAGAAGAAGAGGGTGGTCCCGACGGCCCAGGCCAGTGCCACCATCAGGATCGGGGTGAGGTCGCCCTGCGCGTGCCCCCGGTCGGCGCGCAATGCAGCATGCCAGCGGACCAGCAGGGTGTCCAGCGGAAGCTGGGCCGCCGCTTCGAGCTGCTCGGCCACCGACCGACCGGCGGCCCGATGCACCCGCAGGAACGCACCCTCTCCACCGGTGACGATGGCGAAGGCATAGAACCCAGCGCGTACCCGGTCGTTGGTGGGCCGGGGCGGCGTGAAGTGGTTGCGCCGCAGGAGCGCACGACATTGGTCCAGGTCGTGGCGGTTCACGCACTCGGAGCGGCCCCGGGCCCAGGACTCGGTGGCAATGCGATCCGCGAACGCGGCGATGTCCGGCAGGTCGTACCACCGGGTGAGGGACTCACTCGGCCCACTGAGGTCCAGCACCCGGGCGCACTCCTCGACCCTTCCCCCAAGGCAGCGGTGCGCCACCGCGGAAGGAGAGGCCACCAGGTCGCGCACGCTTCCATCGAGGAGCCGCTCGGCGCTCTGCCCGCGGAGCCCACGTCCGAGCCAGGCCCGCATCGTGGTGTCGAGCAACGACCGCTCCCAGACGCCGAGCGCCTCGGTGGGGACCACCGTGATCCAATCGTAGACGACATCAGGGCCGAGTCCCGCAACGACCTCGGAGCGGAGTGCGCCCAGACGCCACTCACCAATGACGGTGCCTCTGGTGGATGCGTTGGCGGTGGGATCGAGTCCGATCGTGATCGTGTCGCGGAGGAGGGTATCGAGTGCCGCGCCGTACCGTTCAAGCCACACCGGAGCGACCTTCGGCAGCGACGCCCGGGCATTCGCGGCGGCCCAAGCGGGATACGCGATGGGGACCGGCCCCGCGAACACCACCTCACGCGGCTGGTCCTCGAAGATGCGATCCGACCGGCGGGCGATCGAGTCGACCACCGCCTCGCGGCGCTCCTGAAGCAGTCGCAACCGGTGTTCGAGCTGCGGGACCGTCTGGGCCATGCCTGGACGGGCCGCAACGAGCAGGGCGAGGATGAGCAGGAGGGGTCGTTCAGACATCGAACAGCAGCCACTGGCCGGCGAGAGGGTGGAACGGTCCCAGCGGGTGCAGGAAAAGGGCGTCGATGACGTTGGACCAGATCGGCAACCCCGCCGTCTGCAACAAGAGGAGCAGGCCGATTGCGACGGGAATGATCCAGAGCCGCTTCCCCGCGAGCACCACGAGGGAGCCGGCAGCGAACGCCACCGCGCCGCCGGCGAGGAACCGGAGCGTCAGGGCCCCCGGATAGGCGCGCACCACATCGGGGAGGTCGGCCACACGTGCGGCGAGCATCCCGGCGATCCACAAAGCGAGTGCCACCGGCACGAGCAATGTGATCCCCGCCACCACCCGTATCAGCGCGATCCGCGACCGTGCCACCGGCAGGGTCAGGACGTAGGCCCAGCGCTGGTGGATATCCGGAAGCCAGGTGGCCACCGCCAGGAACAAGCCGAGGCAGAGCGCCAGGATCGGATAGCCACCGGCGAGAGTGCGCGACTGGGCCAGCACGAGTCCCGCTCGGTCCAGTTGGAACACCTCGCTCGCGTTCATCCCCTGCAGCGTCGCCAGTGGCAGGGCCACCGCGATGAGCACGGCCAGTGCGAGGAAGGGGGCCACGTAGCGCGCCTGCGCGGCGAGGGTGACCCGGAAGATCCGTCCGTTCATGCCGACCTCCGATCGAAGCGGGCCCAGCGCAGCAGCTCGACGAACACATCCTCAAGATCCAGCGCCGTCACTTCGCGGAGCGGGCTCCCCTGGGCCTGGAACCACTGCTCCATCCCGTCGGCCCAGTCGCGCACCAACCACTCCTCGCCACGCCCGATGGTGTTCTCGCGCGCTAGCAGAGTGAACGGCGCCCCGTCAGGGACCGGGGGGACCCCGCCCAGTCGAAGGCGTCGCACCCCCGCCTTGAAGCGCCCCATCGGCATCTCCGCCACCAGCCGCCCCATGTCCATCAGGCCGACCCAGTCGCAGATCCGTTCGAGTTCGTGCACCAGGTGGCTCGAGATGAAGACCGTCGCCTTCCGCTCGTCGACGTACTCGACCAGCGCGGAGAGAACGTCGCGCCGTACCACCGGATCGAGGCCGTCGGTCGGCTCGTCGAGTATCAGGAGCTCGGGCCGCTGCGCCAGCGCCAGGAGGATCATCAACTTCCCCATCTCGCCCTTGGAGAGACGGTCGAGCTCGCGATCCAGCGCCAGGCCGAAGCGCGCCCGCTGGGACTCGGCCCACGCCGCGTCCCACTGGGCATGGAACGCGGAGTGGTAGGTGAGAGCCTGGGCCACCGTGAAGTGGCGATAGAGGTGGGGCCGCTCGGGGACGTAGCCGGTCCGGGCCAGCGCACGGGGGAGCTCGCCTGGGATATCGTGACCGAGGAGGGTGATCTTCCCTTCGACTCCGCCGAGGAGGCCGAGGAGCGCGCGGATGGTCGTGGTCTTCCCGGCGCCGTTCGGGCCGAGGAAGCCGTACACCGCGCCGGTGGGGACGCGGAGATCGACCTTGTCGAGCATGAAGCTCTGCCCCGCGCGCCAGGTGAGGCCGTCGGTGCGGATCGCGAGGTCGCTCACGACTTCGTCTCCCGGGTCAGTCGGTCGAAGGCGGTCCGCAGGGCTTCGATCCGGATCCCCCGCTTCCCCGCTTCTTCGATGAGGACTTTCACCAGTTCACGGGCCTGCGATTCCTGTTCCCGACTCCGGAGCTCGGTACCGATGTCCCGCACGAAGGTGCCGCTCCCTTGGCGCATTTCCACGAATCCCTCCACCTCGAGTTGCCGGTAGGCCTGCACGACCGTTGCGGGGTTGATCCGGAGCCGGCCCGCGAGGGCGCGGACCGAATCGAGCAGAGTATCGGGCGTCAGGTCCCGCGCCACGATCGCCACCCGCAATTGCTCGGCGATCTGGGCGTACAGGGGGACCGGACTGCGGGGATCGAGCCGAAAGGACACCGCGACCTCAAGTGTATTGGTGTAGGCATACAGTATTACACAAGGGCGAGAGTGTCAAGAGGCGGATGGACGGACTGGCGACATGGAACAGCACGGAACCGTCCCGAGGAGCGCAGCGACGAGGGACCTTTCCGGCGCCGACCGGACTCAGAGGTCGAGTTCGATCCAGACGGGCCAGGTCCCTCGCTGCGCTCGGGACGGTTCCTATCCTCGTGGTCCGCCCATCCCCCCACCCGCCCATCCGCCCATCCGCCCATCC
>JBDSIR010000078.1:0-4917 GCA_039917855.1 Gemmatimonadales bacterium
CGCCGAGAGGAGAGTACCCACCGCAACAAATCCGACCGCGGCGAGGACCAGGATCAGCGGCAGTCCCCATCCGGCGGTCATGACGGGGAGTTCGAAGAACAACACCGACAGCGGCACTGTGACTGCCTCGATCAGCAGCACGAACGCCAGATTAGCGAGCGCCTTGCCGAGGAAGAGCGCACCGCGCGACGCGGGGGCGAGGCGCAGTCCGTCGAGGGCGGCGTGCTCGCGCTCCACGGTGAAGGCGCGATTGAGCGCCACGACCGACGCGAACGCCACCGTCACCCAGAGCACGCTGGGGGCCAGGTCGCTGGCCAGGACCGCGGTGGGATCGCGGGAGAAGTTGAACACCACCAGCACCAACGCGGCGAACACCACCGCGGAGAGGATCGTGGCGCGGGTGCGGAGTTCGAGCCGCAGGTCCTTGGCGGCCACCGCGAGGGCGATGCGGGTGAACTCACCCATTGAGAGCCTCCCGATAGCGAGTGGTCGCTTCGAGCGGGGTGGCGGGGCGCGGGGCCTCGAGCACCCATCGCCCGCGGGCGAGCGCCGCGATACGGGTCACCGCCTCCCACCCCTGCTCCGGATGGTGCTCCACGATCACCACGGCGCGCCCCGCCCCGGTCGCCCGCTGGAGGGATCCGGTGAGCGCGGCGGCACCGGCGGCGTCGAGGCCGGTGTAGGGCTCGTCGAGCAGCAGCAGATCGGGACCGTGCAGGAGGGAGCGGATGAGCGCGGCACGCTGGGCCTGCCCGCGCGAAAGGTGCCGCACCAGCCGGTCCCGCTGGGCGGTGAGCCCACCCGCCTCCAGCGCGGTCGCGATCGCGACGCGGTCCGCACGCCCGTACAGCCGCGCCGCGAAGACGAGATTCTCCTGGACCGTGAGGTCGTCGTACAGGAAGGTCTCGTGCGCGAGGTACCCGAGGCGCCCTCGCGCGTCGGCCACCGGGGATCCCCCGATGCGGACCCATCCGCCATCCGGACGCGCCAGTCCGGCGAGCAGACGAAGGAGGGTGGACTTTCCCGCTCCGTTCGGGCCGAGGACGAGCAATGCCTCACCCGGCTGGAGGGTGAGGTCGAGCCCGGCAAGGACCGTGTTGCGTCCGTATCGACGCACGAGACCCCGCGCCTCGAGGAGCGGCGCCTCAGGCAAGGGCATCGATCCGATCGCCCAGCTCCCGGAGCTCGAATGGCTTCACGAGGTACCCTTCGAACGCAAGGTCGAGCACCCGAAGGCGCGGCTCCATGCTGATGTAGGCGGTGGTGACGAAGACCGGGATGGTCGGCCGCTCCTCGCGCACCCGGCGCAGGAGGTCGACGCCGTCGGTATCGGGGAGTCGCATGTCGAGCACCAGGACGTCGGGGCGCACCGTGCGCAGCTGGGCGAGCGCCTCGGCGCCCGTCGCCGCGAAGGCGAGGTCATAACGATCCCGGAAATAGCGCTCGTAGCTGAAACGGAGCGCCGGCTCATCCTCTATGAAGAGGACGCGCCGGCGCTGGAGTGGCTCGGTCATTCATTCCTCGGCGCCGGAGACCCCAGGGGTATGGGGCTGTTCCAATATAGCCGACGCCGGGGGCGAACTAGCGGGCGGGAGGATCGAGCTCGAACAGGTCGTCGAGCCGCGTGAGGACGAGGAGGAACCGGAGTTCCTCGTTCGCGTTCCGCAGCACCACCACCTGGTGGCGCTCCGCGGCCTTGCGCTGGATCAGCATCAGGGCACCGAGCCCGGCGGAATCGACCTGGCGGGTCGCGCTCAGATCCACGACCAGCCGACCGCTGACCTGGGGGAGACGATCAAGGATCGCCACCGCCTCCTGGCGGAAGTCGGTCCGGCTCTGCAACCCCAGATGCTCGGGGGCCACGAGGTGCTCGGTGGTGGTCATGGGGGCGGTCTCCATCATAATGTCCCTCCACCCTGGCCAGGAGCGTTCGCTCCCGCCGCACACCGAAGCGCGATTCCCCCGCGTTCGCGGGAAAGATGCGCCACCTTCGGGTCCGAGGTCGATCTCAGTGCAGCGAGATCCCTTGGATTGCGGCCCCGGGTCACCCCGGGTGTGCTCTGATCGGGCGGCAATGTTGTCTGGCGGGCCCAATGCCTCGCCACCTATCCCTATGGCGAGACCGGTGCCACACTTTCTAACACGTTGATAGACAAAGACTTAACAGGGTCAGAGCGGCCAAATAGGTTCCAGAACCCACGGCATGGCGCGGGGGTGCAAGGTATGTTGCAACCCATCAATTTTTTGACAGCGTCAAAGCCTTGTACGGTCGGCCCTCGCGGGGGTGACCGCGGTCACTAGTTTAGGGGTCGTGGGTCGTGGGTCGTGGGTCGCGCAACTGGTGGTGGAACTCCTTTCCCCTTTGGGCCCTCAATGTCCGATCAGATCGACACCCTGCTCGATGAGCAGCGCCGGTTCATCCCCCCTGCCGCATTCGCGGCCCAGGCGAACGCTCGCGCCGAACTCTACGCGAGCGCCGCCGCGGACCCCGAGGGATTCTGGGCCGACCAGGCCCGCGCCCTCGACTGGATGACGCCGTGGACCCGGGTGCTCGACTGGACCCCGCCGCACGCCAAATGGTTCGTCGGCGGGAAGCTCAATGTCGCCGCCAACTGCCTCGACCGGCATCTGGCCACATCCCGTCGGACCAAGGCCGCGATCATCTGGGAAGGGGAGCCGGGTGACCGCCGCACCCTGACCTACTGGGACCTGGCCCGCGAGGTCGGCCGTGCGGCCAACGCCCTCAAGGCGCTGGGTGTCCAGCGGGGTGACCGGGTGGCGATCTACCTTCCGATGGTCCCCGAGGCGGCGATCGCGATGCTCGCCTGCGCCAGGATCGGCGCGGTACACTCGGTGGTGTTCGGCGGGTTCTCCGCCGAGTCGTTGCGCGACCGGATCAACGACGCCGCGGCCAAGGTCCTCATCACCGCTGACGGCGGCTATCGCCGTGGCCAGATCGTGCCGCTCAAGCGCTTCGCCGACGAAGCGGTCCAGGGATGTCCGACCATCCGGCATGTGATGGTGGTGCGCCGACGCCCCGGCGGCGAAGGTGACGAGTCCTTCGCCGAGATGACCGAGGGGCGAGACCATTGGTGGCACCGGCTGCTCGATGCCCAGTCTCCCAAGTGTGCTCCCGAGGCGATGGATGCCGAGGACCTGCTCTTCATCCTCTATACCTCGGGCACCACCGGAAAGCCGAAGGGGATCGTCCACACCACGGGCGGCTACCTGACCCAGGCGGCCGCGACCACCAAGTATGTCTTCGATCTGAAGGACGACGACGTCTTCTGGTGCACCGCAGACGTCGGCTGGGTGACGGGGCATTCCTATGTGGTCTACGGCCCCCTGGCCAACGGGGCGACCGTGGTGATGTACGAAGGCGCCCCCGACTGGCCCGAACGCGACCGCTTCTGGAAGATCGTGGCGCGCTACGGCGTGACCGTGTTCTACACCGCGCCGACGGCGATCCGCGCCTTCATGAAGTGGGGCGAAGCGCTTCCCGCCAAGCATGACCTCTCGACCCTCCGTCTCCTCGGCAGCGTCGGCGAGCCGATCAACCCGGAAGCGTGGATCTGGTATCACCACCACATCGGGGGAGCGCGCTGCCCGATCGTCGACACCTGGTGGCAGACCGAGACGGGGGGGATCATGATCACGCCGCTCCCGGGCGTCACCACCACCAAGCCGGGGAGCGCGACCATCCCATTTCCCGGGATCACGGTGGAGCTGGTCGACAACACCGGGAAGGCCATATCGAAGGGCGGCGGATTCCTGGTGCTGTCCCGACCGTGGCCGGGGATGCTCCGGACGATCTATCGCGACGATGAACGCTACCAGCAGATCTACTGGAGTCGCTTCCCGGGACGCTATTTCGCCGGCGATGGCGCCAAAGTCGACGCCGACGGCTACTGGTGGATCCTGGGCCGGGTCGACGACGTGCTGAATGTCGCCGGCCACCGGATCGGCACGATGGAGGTGGAGAGCGCGCTGGTGGATCACCCCGACGTGGCGGAGGCCGCGGTGGTGGGACGGCCGCACGAGCTCAAGGGGCAGGCGTTGGCCGCCTTCGTGACGCTGAAGGAAGGCCGCCTGCCCACCGCCGGCCTCAAGGACGACCTGCGGGAGCACGTGGTGAAGAAGATCGGCGCGATCGCGCGCCCGGACGACCTCTTCTTCTCCGCCGACCTCCCCAAGACCCGTTCGGGAAAGATCATGCGGCGGCTGCTGCGCGACATCGCCGAAGGCAAGACCCTCGGCGACACCACCACCCTCGCCGATCCGGCGGTCGTCGCTCGACTGAAAGAGCAGTACGAAGCCGAGGAGTGATTGGTGAGCGGTGAGCGGTGAGCGGTGAGCGGTGAGCGGTGAGCGGTGAGCGGGGCAAAGAAGACGCCTCGCCGCGAGCGCGGCGAGACGTCCGTAGCGATTATTTGGCGGGGGCCCAGAGCTTGGTTTCCGGCGCCGTGGCCATCATCTGGCTGCGCACCAGCGGAATTGGCGGACCGCCGTATGACAGGAACTGGTCGTGGAAAGCTTTCCAAGCCGTCCGGCCGCCGCGGGTAGCAGTCCAGTCCTCGCGTAGCTGCATGATCATCAGCTTGCCCAGCGTGTAGTTGAGGTAAGCCGGATCGTAAGTGCCGCGCGCCGCCTGCTGGCGGGCATTGCCGGCATCCTGGAACGCCTGTTCGCGGAACATCGTCTCGGAATCGGCGACGGTCATGCCGCCGGTGTGCAGGCCGATGGACGACAGGAAACGGACATTGCGCAGCAGCGCTTCGGTCAGCTGTCCGATATGCACTTCCGGGGTGGCGCCATCGATGCCGGCATCGAACATCATTTCCTCCGTGTAATGCGCCCAGCCTTCGGCGAACGCGTAACCGACGAACAATTGCCCGAAGAGCGACGGCGAGCGGTTGG
>JBDSIR010000079.1:0-28431 GCA_039917855.1 Gemmatimonadales bacterium
TGTTACATGAGCCAGCACAACCCGGCCGAGCGATCGACGGCCGAATATTTGACGAACATCCTGAAGCAGGGTCACGGGTCGGTGTTCGAGCACTCGACCTACGTCCTTCTGCTCGAGGGGATCAGCCGGAGCTGTACCCACGAGCTGGTGCGCCACCGCGCCGGCTTCGGGTACAGCCAGCTCTCCCAGCGGTACGTGGATGAGAGCCGGGCGGCGTACGTGGTCCCTCCCGCGATCATCGGGGACCCGGCCCTCGAAGCGGCGTGGGCTGCGCAGATGGAGTCGGCGCACGCCACCTACGTCGCCCAGGTCGAGGGATTGATGCAGAGATATGCATCGGTCGAGAACAAGATCCATCGCCGCAAGATGTCGCGCGAGGCGGCCCGGAGCGTGCTGCCCAACGCCACGGAGACCAAGATCGTGGTGAGCGGGAACCTCCGCGCCTGGCGCACGATGCTCGAACTCCGCCTGGGCGAGGGCGCAGAGCAGGAGATCCGTCGCGTCGCGGTGGCCATCCTGGACGTCCTCAGGGGCCAGGCGCCCGCGCTCTTCGCCGATTTCGAGGTGTACGACGCGCCGGACGGCACCAAAGCGGGACGGGTGGAGTTCCATAAGGTCTGAACGGCGTGAGCGGTGAGCAGTGAACGGTGAGCGGGCCCTCGGATGCATCGATCCGTGTGAGCCCGCTCACTTTTTTCCCAGAAATCGGCCCGATCGATGTCCGATGACCTCCCGCTCCCCGCTTACCGCTCACCGCTCACCGGAAAACTCGTCGGACCAATATCGAAAATACTATTGCACCTTTGTCGGATATTTCTTAGCTTGGAGTCAGCAACTTCTCCGCGATGGTCGGCTCGCCTCCGCCAGGCGACTTTTTTGTAAGAGGATTTTCTGGGAATACGGATCGGACTGGCATACAATCTCAAACCCGATGCGCCGGCCGCCGTGGCCGGGGCAGGGTCCGATTCCCCCTCCGCCGACCCTCGCGCGCTTCGCTCCGACCTCCCCCAGCCTGACCTCTACGCCGAATGGGATGAGCCCGCCACGATCGATGCCGTGGTTGCCGCGCTCGCCACCATCGGCGCAGTGATCCGCCTCGAAGCCGACCAGCAGTTCCCCGAAAAGCTCCGCGCCGCCCGTCCCGACTTCGTCTTCAACATCGCCGAAGGGCTCTACGGCGTGAATCGCGAGGGACACGTCCCCGCGATCTGCGAGTTCTACGGGATCCCCTGCCACGCCTCCGACGCGCTGACCCTGGCGCTCTGCCTCCATAAGGGGCGCACCAAGGAGATCCTGGCCCAGCGCGGTGTCCCGACCGCCCCCTTCGTGGTGGTCACGACCCCTTCCGAGGCCCGGAACGTCTCCCTCCCCTTCCCGCTGTTCGCCAAGCCGGCGTTCGAGGGGTCGGGCAAGGGGGTCAGCGTGAAGTCGCTGTGCCACCATAGAGGGGAGCTCGTCACCCAGGTCGAGCACCTCCTGGCCACCTACCAGCAGCCGGTGGTGATCGAGACCTACCTCCCGGGGCAGGAGTTCACGGTGGCAGTGATCGGCAACGGCGATGAGGCGCGCTGTCTCCCGATCGTGGCCTTCCGGTTCGACACGCTCCCGCCCGGCGCTCCGCCGATCTATGGATACGAGGCGAAGTGGCTCTGGGATACCCTCGATAACCCGCTCGACATCTTCCAGTGCCCGGCCCAGATCCCCGAGGCGTTGGCCGAGGAGATCCGGTCGGCCACATTGGCGGCGTACAAGGCGCTCGACTGCCGTGACTGGTGCCGGATCGACGTCCGATGCGATGCCTCCGGCGCCCCGATGGTGGTCGAGCTGAACCCGCTCCCCGGCATTCTCCCGAATCCGCTCGACAATTCGTGCGTTCCCAAAGCGGCCCGCGCGATGGGGATGAGCTATGACGACCTGCTCCGTACCGTGGCGGACATCGCCTGGCGCCGGATCAGCGGGAAGTCGCTCCTGCGAGAGGCGCACGTATGAAAACGGTCATCCTCTATGATCCGGGCGGTCCGCACTGGGACAAGAAGGACGTGGCCCAGGTCGCGGAGAGCGCGGAGGACATCCGCGACTGCCTCAAGGCCAAGGGATACCAGGTGGCCCTGCTGCCGATCCGTCTGGGCGACTTCTCCTGGATCCCCAAGGCGCGGCGCGCCGATGTGATCTTCAATCTGTGCGAAGGGCTCGACGGTCACTCGAAGTACGAGGACTACGTCGTCGGGACGCTGGAGCTCCTGGGGGTGCCATATACCGGCTGCCGCCAGTGGCCAGTGACCATCTGCCACCGCAAGCACGTGGCCAACACCCTGATGGAAGCGGCGGGGATCCCCATTCCCCGGTTCGTGCTGGCCCAGGCCAACAGCCGCATCCCCATGGACTTCCCGCTCCCCGCCATCGTCAAGCCGGCGGCCGAGGACGCTTCCCTCGGCATCGACGCCGGGGCGGTCTGCACCAGCCGCCGGAGCCTCAAGAAGCGGCTCGCCGAGCAGCTGGAGCAGTGGGATGAGGTGCTCATTCAACAGTATGTGCCCGGCCGGGAGTTCAACGTCGGGTTCGTCGGCAAGGAAGTGCTCCCGATGTCGGAGATCTGCTTCGACAACATGCCCGAGGGGAGCTGGCCGGTGCTCACCTACGCCGCCAAGTGGGACGAGGGGAGCCCCGAAGACCTGGGTTCGATCCCCGTCTGCCCGGCCGAAGTGAACGCCGAGACCGCACGTCGGATCGTCGCGGTGGCGCGCCATGCGTGGGAACTGGTGTCGGGGGGAGAGGGGTACGGCCGAGTGGATCTCCGACTCGACCCCGAAGGGCGCCCCTGGGTGCTTGAGGTGAATCCGAATCCTGATCTGTCCGATAACGCCGGGCTTGCCCGGATGGGGCGGGCCGTCGGGATGGACTATGCCGACCTGCTCCTCAAGATCGTCGACGAATCGATGCACCGGGCACTCTCGCGCACGGCCGCCGTCGCATTGACCCAAGAGGTGGCGTGAGCGCTGGGGTGACCGCGAAGACCCTCCTCCGTCCGCTGCAGGCGTCGGACCGGAGTGAGCTGGAGCGGATCACCCGCGCGGTGGGGGTGTTCAAGGAGTATGAGATCCCGGTGGCGCTCGAGGTGTTCGACGCTGCGATCAAGCCGGGGCAGCAGGATTACGAAGCGATGGCGGCGGAGGTGGAGGGGCGGTTCGCAGGGTGGGCGGCGTGGGGACGGCGTCCCTGCGCCGAGGGCACCTGGGACCTGTATTGGATCGCGGTCGACCCGGCGCTGCATGGCGCGGGGGTCGGCTCCACGATCCTGGAAGATCTGGAGCTGCGCCTCCGGGGGCGCGCTCGATTGCTCGTGGTGGAGACGGGGGGCCGTTCGGCGTATGACGCCACGCGGGCCTTCTACCTGGCCAAAGGCTATGAGGTGGCCGCCACCATCCCGGACCTGTATGCCCCTGGCGATGCCCAGGTCATACTGACCAAGCGGTTCACCCCATCTCAGGTCTGACGGAGACCTCCCGTATGGCGTCTACCTGGCAGGAAATCCTCAAGGAACGCTCCATCCAGTCGCTCGAGGCGCTGTCCGCCCGGTTCGGGGCGGAGCACGTCGGCGACATCGAGCGGCTGAAGCAGGCGGTGGAGAACTTCGAGTTCCGCATCTCCCCCGCCATGCTCGACCTCATCGAGGAGCCCGGCGACCCGATCTGGAACCAGTACGTCCCCACGATGGCCGAGCTGGACATCAAGGACGGGATCGTCGATTCGCTCAACGAGGACGCCGACTCGCCGGTGCCGAATATCACGCACCGGTATCCGGACCGCGCGCTCTTCCTGGTCTCCCCGGTGTGCGCCAGCTACTGCCGCTTCTGCACTCGGCGGCGGAAGGTGGGCGACCCCGAGAAGATCCCGATGAGCCAGTTCGAGTCGGCGTTCCAGTATCTCGAGCAGCACACCGAGATCCGCGACGTGATCATGAGCGGTGGCGACCCGCTGCTGCTCAATGAGCGGCGGCTCGACATGATCCTGACCCGGCTCCGGAGCATCAAGCACATCGAGATCATCCGCATCGGGAGCCGGGTGCCCTGCCACCTGCCAGAGCGGATCACGCCTGAGCTTTGCGATACGCTCCGGAAGTACCATCCGCTCTGGATCAATACCCACTTCAACCACCCCCGGGAGCTCACTCCGGCGGCAGTGAAGGCGCTCGGCATGCTGGCCGACGCGGGGATCCCCCTCGGCTGCCAGACCGTGCTGCTCAAGGGAGTGAACGACTCCCCGGTGATCATGAAGGAGCTGATGCACAAGCTGATGCTGGCCCGGGTGCGGCCGTACTACATCTACATGGCCGACCAGGTGGCCGGGGCGGAGCACTTCCGCACCACCGTGCAGACGGGGATCCGGATCATGGAGTCGCTCCGGGGCTGGACCTCGGGGCTGGCCAACCCGACCTTCGTGATCGATGCCCCCGGGGGCGGTGGGAAGATCCCGCTACTGCCCGAGTACGTGGAGTCGATGAACGAGGACGAGGTGGTGCTCCGGAACTACCGCGGCGAGCGCTACGTGTACAAGCAGCCTGCGCCCGATCAGAAGCGGCTCTCCATCGGTGATCCCGAGTACCTGTTCCAGCCGTCGATGCAGCCGAAGAAGGCGCGGAAGCGGGTGGGCAAGGTCAAGGTCGCGGCGAAGAGGAAAAGCGCGTGAAGAGGTAGGAAGGTACGAGGGTAGGAAGGTAGGAAGGGCTCCGGGAGATCGGGGCCCTTTTGCTGTGCAAGCCTGCAGACGCTCCGCATCTCTGTGGTAACCACACCACAAGGAGTGTCGTATGCACCTGTCGTTGTTCGCGTTGGCCATCACCATCCTGCCGGCCGCCCAGGTCGCCCAACCCCCGCCCGCCCCGGCGCCCACCGAGTCGGTCGTGGTGCGCCCGGCCGGACGATTGGCGATCCGTCTTGGCCTCCGGACCAGGGGACCCAGTCCCGCCAACGCCGCCCTGACGTTCAGCCGTCTCCTCGGGGACCTGCGCGATTCCCTCGGACGGTCCCGCGCCGCAGATCCGGCGCTGCCGATCGAGATCCGCTCGTTGCTGCCTACCGCCAGCGAGGGGGACCGGCGCGGGAAAGAGTATGAACTCTCGCTCGCCCTCACGCTCGGACCGGACGCGCTCCCCACCTTCCTCCAGGTCCTCGATCATCTGGCCTCGGGCTCGGTGACCGTGTCCGACCTTCGACTCGGTGCCGAGGGAGAGTTGACGGAGCTGGCGGACCAGATGCTGCAGGCGGCGGCCGACTCCGGGACCGGACCCCCCGCAGTCGGCGGGACGATCGGGCGGCTCGGGAGGCTTGCCCTGCTCCTCCTGGCGATCCGAAAGGAGGTGAGGCAGTGAGCCGCCCGCGATGAATCGCGGGCCCACGAGGCCCCGGAGCGATCCGGGGCCTTTTCCTTGCCCTCACCCTCCCCGCCCCGTAGCCTTGAGTATGCCCATCCCGATGACCCCTGGCCTGGTGGCCGAGCTGGAACGCGCTGAGCTCCGGGCGTGGAGCGCCGTGTACCGTCGCGCCCCCTCCTCGGCCGTCGCTGCGTGCGGGATCGGGGCCCGCGACTTCGGCCCCGCCACCGCGATGTGGATGTCGAAGGTCGACATACTCGCCTGCAATCGGGTCCTCGGACTCGGCCTCACCGGGCCTCCCGACAAGAAGACGATGACTGAGATCGTCACGACGTACGAAGAGGCGATGGTCCCCAGCTTCTTCGTCCAGCTCGCCCCCCTCGTCACCGTCGGCCCCACGATCACCGCGGCCGAGGACGTAGGGTTCGCGCGCTACAACAACTGGGTGCGGCTGGTGCGCGACGTGGCGCCTCCCGGGCCAGCTCCCACCGGCCTCAGGGTGGAAGAGATCGGTCCCGAATACGCCCGCGATTTCGGCGATGTGGTCTGCGCCGGATTCGGCTGGGACCGCGAGCTCGGCCTGGTGGTGGAAACAATGGTGGGAGCGCCCGGGTGGAAGTGTTACATCGCGTTCGAAGGGGAGCGCCCGGTCGGGACCGCCGCGATGCTGGTGGACGGCCGGATCGGGTGGTTCGGCTTCGCCGCGAGCCTCCACGAGGGAAGGGGCAAGGGAGGGCAGTCCGCGCTCATTGCCAGGCGGATCATGGATGCCAAGGTCGCGGGGTGCGAGGTCCTGACCCTGGAGACCGCCGAGCAGTCGCCCGAAAAGGACGCACCAGGCTATCGGAATGTCCTCCGCGCCGGATTCGAGGTCGGCTATCTCCGCCCCAGCTACATTTACAAGTTCCAGCAACGCGACGAGGCGTGATCCACCGCGCATAGTTCACCATCAGGAGGTCCTATGTCCACCCTGCACCGCGCCGCGGCGGCGATGCTGTTCATTCTCGCCGCCTGCGCACCCGCCAGCACCTCGACCGACACCGCAGCCGACGAACAGGCGATCCGCGGCAGGATCGATTCGTGGAATCAGGCAATTTCAAGCCAGAACGACTCCCTGATCGCGGGTATCTACGCCGAGGATGCCGTGATGATGCCACCGGCGATGCCACGGATCTCCGGACGCGCCAACATCCGCGATTTCTATGCGCAGGGCTGGGCGATGAAGGGCTCCCTCACCCTCACGCCCGCCGTCATCCGCGTTTCGGGGGACTGGGCCATCGTGGAGGGGAACTGGACCTGGACGATGCCATCCCCGCAGGGAGAGATCCGCGACCACGGGAAGTACCTCGAGACCTGGCGGCGTACCGATACGAGCTGGGAAGTGGTCCAGGACATCTGGAACAGCGACATCGCCCCGCCGGTGCCGGCGGCCAAGTAGCCCATGGACCGCGTCACCGGGATCGGTGGGATCTTCCTCAAGGCGCGCGACCCCGACGCGCTGCGGGCCTGGTATCGTGACCACCTCGGCATCCCCATCGACACCTGGGGCGGAGCCACTTTTCGCTGGCGTGACGGAATGAAGGAGGGAGAGGACGGTCTCACCGTCTGGAGCGTCTTCCCCGACTCCTCGAAGTATTTCGATCCCAGCAAGTCGCAGTTCATGGTGAACTATCGGGTCGAGGACCTCCACAAGGTGTTGGGAGAACTCCGTGCCGAGGGATGTGCGGTCGACGAAAAGTCCGAGGAGTCGGAGTTCGGGAAGTTCGGGTGGGTGATGGACCCCGAAGGGAACAAGATCGAGTTGTGGGAGCCGCCGCCAGGGAAGTTCCCAGGCTAAGTTCTGAAATGATTCACGTCATCGCCTTCCTGCACCTCCGCCCCGGCACGCGGGCTGCGTTCCTCGAGACCTTTCGCGCACTCACGCCGCTGGTGCGCGCCGAGTCGGGATGCATCGAGTACGGGCCGGCGGTGGATCACGCGCCGTTCATGGGATTCCAGACCCCCGTAGGCGACGATGTGGTGGTCGTGGTCGAGAAGTGGGCGTCGCCGGCCGCGCTCGATACCCATATCACCGCCCCGCACATGAAGGCGTGGGGCGCGCAGGTGGACCAGATGATGACCGAGCGCGTGATCCACGTGTTCGACCCCGCCCGACCAGGAGAGCGTTGATGCGCCGATATATCGCCCTTGCCATGATCCTCGCCGCGTGCAAGTCCCCTGCGGCCCCGCCAACCAGCGGCGCTTCCACCCAAGCGCCGGCACATCCTCCCGCCGATATGTCCCACGGCGAAGCGCCGATCGGGCTCGACAACACACCCGCCCCCGTCGATGCGACCGCGCCGGCCCGTTCGACCGGGCATCACCACAAGATCCGCCTCGAGATGCGGCACGCCCGGATCGTCCTGACCGACGGGGTCCCCTTCGACGCCTGGACCTTCGACGGCCAGCTCCCCGGCCCCGTTCTCCGCGTCACGGTGGGCGACACGGTCGACTTTACGTTGGTGAACAAGGCACACATCCCGCACTCGATGGACTTCCACGCCGCTCAGATCGCACCGAGCCGGGTGTACGTGAACGTCAATCCGGGGGACTCTCTGCATTATCGCTGGGTGGCACGGCTCCCCGGGGCGTTCATGTATCACTGCGGGACCGCCCCCGTGGCACTGCACATCGCGAACGGGATGTACGGCGCCATCATCGTCGACCCGGTGCGTCCCCGTCCGGCGGCGCGCGAGTATGTGCTGGTGCAGAGTGAGTTCTACACCAAGTCGGCGGGCTCGAAGACCGACTCGGCACTCATGGTGGTCGACTGGCCTGAGCTCCTTTCCCTCGCGCCCGATCATGTGGTCTTCAACGGGCGGGCGGCGCAGTACGCCACCCATCCTCTCCCGGCCAGGGTGGGGGAGCTCACCCGCATCTACCTCGTGAACGCCGGCCCGAACCGGACTTCCGCATTCCATGTGGTGGGAGGGATCTTCGAGCGGGTGTTCCAGGACGCCCGGTCCACTCCGACGCTCGAAGGGGTACAGACCGTCGACGTGCCGGTCGGCGGAGGTGCGATCTTCGAGGTACGGCTGGTCGAGCCGGGGGACTATCCTTTTGTCTCCCATGCATTCGCCGACGCCACCAAGGGTGCGGTGGGCATATTGAAGGTGGAGTAGGCCTCGAGCGACCCTCCGCCAACCTCTCGCGAGAACGCGAGACCGCGAAGGTTCGCGAAAACAGACTTGGGTGCCCACAGTCAAGATCCCGGTCATCGCATACCCACAAACCTGTTTCGCGCTACTTCGCGTTGTCGCGTTTTCGTGCGAGGTTCACGGAGCCATATTGGAAGCACCTGAATGTCACGAGCCTTCGTCAACGATGATGCGGCCGGTGAGCCGAAGCCGGAGCATCGGTACCCGTTGCCGCCGCGGGACGATCCGTCGTTCCTGCGCGCCGCCGCCGAAGCGATGCTCGAAGGCGCGGACGTGGCGGATTCGATCGGCGCTGAAGAGGCCACGGGGCTGGTCTGGGGCGCCAAGGAGCTGGTGCCCGAGATGCGGCTGATCCTGGCCGACGCCCGCCGCCGCAAGCGCGACCGCCAGGAACAGCTCGCCGAGCGATACTTGCGAGCGGCGGAGGAGGAGGTCGATTGAGATCCCTCCCTTTCGCGTTGCTGGCGGCGTCGGCCGCCCTGCTGGCGCAGTCCCCTGCCCCGCCGCGGCCGAGTTGTCGGGTCGCGCGGGTCATCGACGGCGACACCTTCACCTGCACCGGGGGGCGGCGGGTGCGGCTCCTATCGATCGATGCTCCCGAGCGGGCCCAGCATCCCGCGGGAGACAGCGCCACCGCCACCCTCCAGCGCCTGATCCACCGCGACGTGACTGTGGCGCTCGAGCTCGGACGCGATTCGCTCGACCGCTATGGCCGCACGCTGGCGTTCGTCTGGCTTGAGGACGGCCGGATGGTGAACGAGGAGCTGGTGCGACGAGGGTGGGCGGTGGTGTATCTCTACGACCGGAAGAACCTGCAGCATGCTGATCGCCTGCGGGCGACCGAAGACTCGGCGCGTCTCGAGCGTCGTGGGTGGTGGCGTTCGGGAGCCATACCCTGCCGGCCCCGGGACTTCAGAGCGACCCGATGCAGGGTCGGCTGAAGCATGACAGCTCATTCACCACGGAGGATCGGAGGACACTCCGTGCCTCTCCGTGAAACTCCGATGCACCGTGGCGAAGTGACCCAATGACCCGGATCGACGCCACTCTGCTGCAGGAGGGGATCGAGCGTTCGTGGCATGCCGAAGTTCCAGCAGCCGTGATAGGAGCGCCCCTGATCCTGGTGGTCGTGCTGCACGGCGCCGGGAGCGAAGGGCCGCGCTATCTGGATCTCCAGGGCTGGGCCGAGTTGGCGCGGCGCGAAGGAGTCGTCGTTGTTGCGCCCGACGCGTTGCCGTACGACCCAGGCCGTCCCCCCCGTTTTCGTGACAATCCTCGGATCTGGAACAGCGGTCGCCCCAAGCCAGGGGAGGCGCGGGCACAGCTCGATGAGGCTGCGTTCCTGCGAGCGATCGATGGAGACCTCGCCGCGCGTGGGATCGTGATCGATCCGTCCCGTCGCTTCCTGGTCGGGCACTCCAACGGGGCGGCGCTCATCTGGAAGCTGTTGGCCGAGGAGCCGGAGCGATGGACGGCGGGAGTCTCAGTGGCGGGAGGGTTGGTGAACCTGCCGCCCCGCCACGGTCCGATCCGCCCGCTCCTGGCGATCTTCGGTGACACCGATCCGATGCTTCCGCTCGCGGGAGGCACCGTTGCCTTGCCGTGGGGGATGGAGCGAACGATGCCGCCGGTGTTCGAGACGCTCGGGCGGTGGGCCGAGTCGGAGGGGCTGGATGCCGTTCCGGCGGAGCGTCGCGAGGAGCCGGGCATCACCCGCTACCGTTGGAACCCGCTGCTCTCGGCGGTCGTAGTGCACGGCCAGGGTCACGAATGGCCGGGAGGTGAGGATAGCGGCCTTCCCCCCTCGATGATCGGGCCACAGACCAGCCATTTCGACGCGACCGCTGAGGCGTGGCGTTGGCTCTCTGGACAGCCACCGATCCAGACCGTACCGTAGGCGACCCCTCCAACACCAGGAGCAGCGATGAACAACCAGGCCCTGACCAAGTCGGCGATCATCTCCACGATCCTGCAGGTGATCATGGTGCTGGTGAATCACTATGCGCCGAACCTCGCGGGACCCAATCTCGCCCCGGTCGGGGGGACCGCGATCGGCGCGATCGGTGGGCTCTGCTACGGGATGCTGGCCAAGGGCGGGACGACCGCGCAGAATGCCGGCGGTGGCGCCGCGGCCGGCGCCATCGGTGGCGTACTCGGCTCGCTGCTCTCGATGGGACTGGGGGATGTGCCGCTGATGACCGTCGCGATCGCGGGTGGAAGCACGCTCGTGTCGGGCGCGATCGGCGGGGTGCTGGGGAGAGTGTTCGGGGGCCGCACCGCATAGGATGCCCAATCTCCTGACGATCTCTCCCGCTCGGCGTGCCCGGGAGGCCGCCTGGGCCGAGGAGATCCAGACCGCCAATCAGGCGATCGTCCGGGAACGCCTTTGGTGGTTCGGGGCAGCGATGGGTTGCGTGGCCCTCGGCTCCTGGTTGGTCGGGATGGGATTCCATTCCACCGACCTGGATATCGCCCCCATTTGGCTCGGCTCAGGGATACTTCTCGGAGAGATCGGCCCACTCGTGATCCTAGTGATCGCCGTTCGTCGGGAGCAGCTGTAAGTGCATCCCCAGATCCAGACCCTCGCCGACAAATTCCATTCCGCCACCGCGCGGATGCACGCCTTGGCCCGCGCGGTCCCAGCGGAGAAATGGCCGGTGCGGCGTGATCCGGAGCGGTGGTCGGTGGCGGAATGCGTGGCGCATCTCAACCTGACCGGGGAGGCCTACGCCGCGCTATTCCCGGAAGTGATCGCGCGCGCCCTGGCACTCGGACCGGCGCGGGCCGGGATCCGGTATCGCCGCGACTTTTGGAGCTGGATCCTGGGCCAGACGATCGGCCCGAAGGTCCGCTTCCGGATGAAGACTCCCGCGAAGTTCGTTTCCCGGTCGGTGGCGCCCGTCGAAACGCTGGTCACGGAGTTCCTGCGTTGGCAGGGGGTCCAGCTCGGCGCGCTCACCGCGCTCGACGGGCTCCGGTTGAACGAGGTCAATATCGTCTCTCCGTTCAATCCGAACGTGAACTACAACATCTACGGATGCCTCGCGTTCCTGCCTTCCCATCAGCACCGCCACCTGGGGCAGGCCAAACAGATCTGGGCACACACGAGCACCTGATGCCGGAAAGGCCAGCCAGGCTTCAAGGTGTCTTCACAGTTCTGCGGTAGATTCTTGGAATGACATCACATCAGATCGACTGGCGATCCCGCGCGGTCTCCCCGGGGGAAGTGGTCCGCCATATCGCCTCGAGAGACAGAGTCTACGTCCACGGGACCTCGGCCACCCCGACCCCCCTCCTCGAAGCGCTCTCGCGGCGCACCGACCTGGAAGGGGTACGTCTTTATCATCTCCATCTCGACGGCCCGGTCCCCACGGCCGATGCCGCCCACAACGGCCGCATCCGTCACGTAGCGCTCTTCCTCTCGGCGCAGCTGCGGGACGCCGTGGCGGAGGGGCGGGCCGATTTCATGCCGATCTTCCTCTCCGACATCCCCGGCCTCTTTACCAGCGGCCGGGTGTCGCTCGATGCCGCGCTGCTGCAGCTCTCCCCTCCCGACGCCCACGGCCTCTGCACCCTGGGGACCTCGGTCGAGGCCGCGCGCGCGGCCGCCGACACCGCCAAGGTGCTGCTGGCCGAGATCAACCTGCAGATGCCGAGGACCCACGGCAACGCATTCGTCCCGTTCGACAGGATCCGGGCCTTCACCCTCACCGACCGTCCGCTTCCGGCACACCCCATTGCGCCTGAGACGGCGACCGAAGGCGCCATCGGCGCCCTGGTCGCCGCCCTGGTCGAGGACGGGAGCACCCTGCAGGCCGGCATCGGCGGGATCCCGAACGCCGTCCTCCGTCGTCTCACCGACAAACGCGATCTCGGCATCCACACGGAGATGTTCTCCGACGGGATGCTCGACCTCTGGGAGGCCGGGGCGATCACCAACCACCTCAAGACCTCGAGCACCGGGAGGATCACGACGAGCTTCGTGACCGGTACCAAGCGGCTCTTCGACTTCGTGGACGACAACCCACAGGTGGAGTTCCTCCCCTGCGATCGGACCAATGACACGTTGATCATCCACCGGAATCCGAAGGTAGTGGCGATCAACTCGGCGCTGCAGGTCGACCTCACCGGCCAAGTCTGCGCCGACTCGCTGGGCCATCGGATCTATTCGGGGATCGGCGGGCAGATGGACTTCATGCGGGGGGCCGCGCGCTCCCAGGGCGGGAAGCCGATCATCGCCCTCCCGTCCACGGCCGCCGGGGGAACGATCTCCCGGATCGCGCCGGCGCTCGACACCGGGGCCGGCGTCGTGACGACTCGCGGACACGTGCATTGGGTGGTGACGGAGTATGGAGTGGCGTACCTGCATGGCCTGACCCTCCGGGAACGTGGGGAGGCCCTTATCGCCATCGCCCACCCCGACATGCGGGGGGAACTGACCCGGGCGCTCCGCCAGATCCGACACTTCTCCGCCTGATGTGCGATTGCGCCGCCGGACCGCGGGCGGTAGCCTACCTCGTCCTCCACGACTGAGCACTGAGTGCAGATCTGGATCCGTGTCCTGGGAACCGTGGCGCTCGGCACCGCTTTCGCGGTGCGTACGGGCGAGCGGCGGATCATCGACGCCCTCGAGCTCGCCGGCGCGGTCACACCGGAGACCGCCACCAAGCTTCCGCTCACATCTTTCCTGCGGAAGATGATCTTCCGGCGGCTCCTGAATGCCGGGGCCGTAGGCGAGACCATGATGCAGCTGCAGTATCTCGATGTGCTGGGCTACGACGCCTTCCAGTCCCGTCGGCGCCGGCGCGCCTTCATCGTCATCCCCCTTATCCTCGCTCTCGGACTCTATTCCTACTTCCGGCAACGATGACCACACCATTCCACTTCGCCTTCTTCGTAAACGACCTCGACGCCACCCGCCGCTTCTACGGCGAGGTCCTCGGCTGCAAGGAAGGGCGCTCGACCGACGCCTGGGTCGACTTCGACTTCTTCGGCCACCAGATCTCCTGTCACAATACCGGCGCCCCGATGGCCACGGTCAACACCGGCAAGGTCGACGGCGTCGCTGTCCCGATGCCGCACTTCGGCGCGGTCCTCGGTTGGGAGCAGTTCGAGCAGGTGGCGGCACGGATCCGGAAGGCGGGGATCGCGTTCATCATCGAACCGCGCGACCGCTACGTCGGTCAGCCCGGCGAACAGCGGACGATGTTCCTGGTGGACCCCAGCGGGAACGCGCTGGAGTTCAAGGCGTTCAAGCACCCCGAACACATCTTCACCGCGTGACCGGCTCCGGTAGGCATCCCTCGTTCACCACGGAGTATCGGAGCAACACGGAGAGGCACGGAGAGCCACCTGAGAATGTGGTCTCATGGATGGATCTCACTCTGAGACCACAAAACCAATCCTCCGTGGATCTCCGTGACCCTCCGATTCTCCGTGGTGAATAATGCGTGATCGGAAGCAAGGGGTCTGCCGATGAAACACCCTGACGTCGTTGTGATCGGTGCCGGGGTGGTGGGCGCGTCGGTGGCGTGGCATCTCGCGCGCCGTGGCGTACGGGTGACGATCCTCGACCAGGGGAATGGCCGAGGGGACGGCTCTTCCGCCCGTGCCACCGGCGGGTTCCGGGTTCAGTATGGCACCGCGATCAACATCCGGCTCTCCCTCCTCGCTCGCGCAAAGCTTCGCGCATTCCAGGAGGATGTCGGCGCGGATCCGGGCTACGAGCAGGCAGGTTACCTCTGGCTAGCGACCACGACGCGGGAGCTCGCCATCCTGCGCGAAGGGTGCGAACTCCAGCGCGCCGAAGGGGTGACCGAGGCCGTGGTCGTGTCGACCGACGACATCCGGCGGCTCAATCCCGCCCTGCACGATCCCAAGGTCATCGGCGGCACCTTCTGCCCCACGGACGGTTTCATCCGCCCGCTGGCGATCCTCGGCGGGTATCTCAACGGGGCCCGTGCACTGGGCGCCGATGTGCGGTGGGACACCCGAGTGATCGGTGTGCAACGGACCGGCGAGGTGATCACCGCCATCGTCACCGACCGGGGGCCGGTAGCGTGCGGGGCGGTGGTCGTGGCCGCCGGCCCCTGGTCAGGGGAGGTCGGCCGTCTCCTCGGCGTCACCATCGCGGTCCAGCCGCTCCGTCGGCAGGTCGCGCCGACCGTGGCGACCCAGGCGCTGCCGGGGGGGATGCCGATGACGATCTGGGCAGGGGACGGTTTCCACCTCCGGGTGCGCGACGGTCGTGTGCTCCTGCTTCGTCCCACAGACGGGGACCCGCGTGATCCCTGGTCTACCGCGGTGGACGACGCGTGGGTGCGCGAAGTGACCGTGATGGCCCAGGCGCGGATCCCGGCTCTCCGCGACATCCCGGTGGACCGCCTCGGCTGTTGGGCCGGGTTGTACGAGATGTCGCCCGACAAGCACGCCCTCCTCGGGCGGGTGCACGGCGCGACGAACACCTTCACGGCCACCGGCAACAGCGGGCACGGCGTGATGCACTCACCGGCCGAAGGGCAGTTGCTCAGCGAACTGATCGTCGATGGCTCGTTCCAGAGTCTCGATGCCGCATCGCTCCGTCCCACCCGCTTCGCTGAGAACGCCGCGATCCAGGGCCCCGCGCTCCTTTGAGACAGCACGAACAGCGCACTACGGAGACACGGAGGGCACGGAGGCTCACTCGCCGAGCAGCTTATCTTTCACTTGGTGAACATCATGATCGATGTACCGGCAATTGGAGTTCGGTCGGGCAGAGAACGCTCCGTGCTCTCCGTGTCTCCGTGGTGCGCGGTCGCCTTGGGAGCGCTCATAATCGGCTGTGGTTCACCTGAACCGATGACAGATCCGCAAGTCGACTCGCTCTTCGCCGCGTACGCCCAGCCGGGCGCCCCCGGTGCGGCGGTCCTGGTGGTGAACGACACCACTGTGACGATCCACACCTATGGTCTGGCGGACGTCGGCGCCGGGGATTCGGTGACGCCGGAGACCGACTTCCGACTCGCGTCGCTGACCAAGCAGTTCACCGCCACGGCGGTCCTCCTCCTCGCGCACGAGGGCCAACTCTCGCTCGACGACCCGGTCACCGACCGCATCGTGGGCCTCCGGGAGTATGCCCACGCCGTCCAGATCAAGCACCTGCTGAACCACACCTCGGGCCTCTGGGATTACGAGGATTTCGTCCCCGACAGCGCCCCACCGATGGACGACGCCGAGGTCCCCGGGCTCGTGGCCCGTGCTGAGTCGCTCTACTTCGCTCCTGGCAGCCACTATCGGTACAGCAACTCCGGGTACGCCCTGCTGGCGCTCACCGTCCAGCGCGCGAGCGGGAAGTCCTTCGCCACTTTCCTGCACGAAGGGATCTTCGCGCCCCTCGGCATGACCGGCACCGTGGCGTTCGAGGAGGGAATCTCGGTGGTGCCCCACCGGGCCTATGGCCATTCGCAGCACGACAGCGTCTGGGTGCGTGCCGACCAGAGCAACACCAGCGCGGTCCTCGGTGACGGCGGCGTCTACACCAACGTGAACGATCTGGCCAAGTGGGTGCAGGCGCTCTGGCGTGCCCCGCTCCCGGGCGCCGAGCTGCAGCAACGCGCGTGGACCCCCGCGACGCTCACCGATGGGACCGCGGGCCCGTACGGGATGGGCTGGTTCGTCGGCACCGACCGGGGGCTCCGGCGGTTGTCGCACCACGGCGAGACCCGGGGCTTCACCAATGGGTTCGTGATGTATCCCGACCTGAAGGTCGCGGTCATCGTGCTGACCAACCGGATCGGGGGCGGGCCGTGGGACCTGGCCCAGAAGGTGGCGGACGCCGAGCTGGGGCTGACCGGAACGCCGGCGAAGTTCGATTTCTGAAGCGTGGGGCCAAGCCGCCGCTTGCGGCCAGCGGCCCCTTGGGTAGGCTTAAGGAAGTTCCTGAACCGGAGGTCGACATGACCGATTGGAAAGCGAAGTGGCAGGACACGCTGAAGGACCTGGAGCAGAAGCGCGATGAATTGCGCGTACAGGCGCACCTTGCGAAGGCCGAGGCCAAGGAGGAGCTGGCCAAGCTGGAAGTGAAGGTGGATGAATTGAAGGCGCGGGCCGACAAGGCCGGCGGCGAGGCCCAGGACGTGATGGAGGACCTGGCCAAGAAAGCGGGGATCATCAAGTCCGAGCTGAAGGACAGCCTGGCCCGGATGAAGGAGCGAATGAGGGCGGAAGGGAAAAAGTGACCGAGCGCAGGGAATTCCTGGCCCGGGTCGCGGCCGGAGGCGCGGCGCTCGCGGCCGCCGCCATCGATCCGTTGGTGGCAGCGGCGCAGGTGGCCGCGACCTCCACCACCTCGGTACAGGTACAGACCACGACGTGGGATGACACCTGGGCCACGGCGCTGGGCGCGGGCAAGTACAAGGCGGTCATCGACGCCCCCGAGGTCGAGGAGGGCGGGATGTTCTGGTACGCCCGGGCCTTCATCGACGGGTGCAAGCAGGCCTTGGGCGCCGCCCCCGGCGAGACGCAGGTCGCGGTCGTGATCCGTCACGCCGCCATCCCGCTCGCGTATGGCGACGCTATTTGGGCCAAGTACCAGCTCGGCAAGAAGCTCAAGATCACCGATCCTGTGACGAACAAGAAGGCGATCCGGAACCCGTACTTGAGCCTTCCCGACGGACACCCGGATATGGCGTGGATGGCCCCGATGACGATCCTCGCGCTGGGGGCCGAAGGGGTGAGCTTCCCCTGCTGCAACCGCGCCACCCGCTTCCTGGCGAGCCAGATCGCGGGGTGGACCAAGCAGGACCGGAACACGGTATACGAGGAGCTCAAGGCCAACCTCGTCCCCGGCGCTCGGCTCCAGCCGACGGGGCTCTACGCCACGATGCGGGCCCAGCAGCTGGGTGCGGCGTTCATGCGGAGCTAGACGGTAGGGCGGTAGGGCGGTAAGGCGGTAAGGGGCTCCGGAGTGGAGCCCCTCGTCTTTTTGTGGGCTATGACCCGAAGGCGTCGTGTACTGCCCGCACTCGCCTGGCGTCGGTCACCGCGCGGAGGTTGTCGGGCATGAGCGGTTTGGTCAGATCGAAGCCGGGGCGCTTGTAGGTCATTTGGCTCACTACCGCCGTCGTCCCCCGGATGTGAAGCTCTTGCACCCCCGCATCGGCCACGATGCGGGGGGCGTTCGTTTCGTCGATGCCACCCCCCGCCAGGATCGTGATCTTGCTGGCGGCTCGCGCCACCAGCTGCTTCAGTACCCCGACCCCTTCGAGTGCGGTCGGGGCCTGCCCGGAGGTCAGGACCCTGTCCACTCCCAGCGCCTTCAGCGCCTCCAGCGCCTCCAGCGCGTCGGAGGTACCGTCGAACGCCCGGTGGAAAACGACCTCCATCGGCCGGGCGGCCGCGATCATCGCCTCGAGTCGCGGCACATCGACGGTCCCATCGGCCCGCAGCGCCCCGATCGCGACGCCGCGGGCGCCGAGTTCCTTGGCGACGAAGATGTCGCGGATCATCAACTCGGTCTCGGTGCCGCCGTACAGAAAATCCCCGCCCCGCGGCCGGATGAGCACCACCACCGGGATCCGGAGCCGCTCACAACAGAGTCCGATCTTTCCCGCGCTCGGCGTGAGCCCTCCCTCGACGAGCGCATCGCAGAGCTCGATCCGGTCGGCGCCGCCGTCCTGGGCGGCAAGAGCGGAGGCGACGGAGTCGACGCAGGCTTCGATGATCACGCCCCCTCCCCCGGACCCTCCCCCTGTCGGGGGAGGGGACCCCGAGCTACGCTCCCCCTCTCCGCTTTGCGGAGAGGGGGTCGGGGGGAGAGGCGGAAACGCGCTCCGATCACGGCTTCCTGCTCAGTCTCAGGTCCTGCCAATCAAAGCTGAAGTCGGTATTGGGATACACCACCTCCATCCGCGCTTCCGCGGCCTTTCCCCCCCGGTCGAGCGTGAACCAGATCCAGGCATCAGGCACCTGCCGCATCCGAAATCGTACGCGGAACACGTTGTTGTGCCAATGCTCCAGGTCACCGGTGAAGCCGGGATTTCGGGAGAAGCGGATCACCAGCTTCCCGTTCTCGACCGCGGTGGTGACCTCACCGTACCAGGGATCGACCCAGGTGGTGGCGTAGCCGACGAGGGGGAGCGACGGCGACGTCCCTTTCACCCGCGCGCTGTCGAGCCCGCGATCGAAGGCGGCATAGTCGAAGTCGGCGCCGGGGGCGGCGGCGCGACCCACGTAGTCGACCTCGGGGCGCCCGGTGAACCAATCGCGGAGCCGAGCGGTGAGCGCGCCCATCGCCGGCGACTCGGCGTTGGTGAGGATCACGAAGCCAAGCCTCTTGGCGGGAAGGAGGAAGACCCGGGTGATCTGACCGGAGAGCCCGCCGGTGTGGGTCACGACCTTGTTCCCCATCCAGTCGTAGGTCCCCCACCCCAGGGCATACTCCGCGAACCCGGCGCTCACATCCGTGACCCCGCCTCGGCCATTCGTTTGGCTGATCCGGCCGAGCCACATCAGACGCGCCTGGTCCTGGGTCCAGAGGCGTCGGGCGGCGTCGACCCGGCCGCTGTCGAGCTGGACACGCACCCACTTCGCCATATCGACCACGGAGGCGTTGAGGGCGCCGCCGCCGGCGATGTTGTCGACCGTGTCCTGGTCGACGATCTGGAGCCGGCCGTCGACGATTCCGTGGGGCCAAGCCCAGTTGCTGCGGGGATCCCAGCCGCGGACCGTGGTGGTGGCGCTCGTCATGGTGAGGGGGCGGAGGATCCGGTCGCGGATCACCTCGTCCCAGCTCTTGTGCTCCACCTCCTCGATCAGCATCGTCGCCACGGTGTAGAGCACGTTGTCGTAGGCGTAGTTGCCGCGGAAGGAATTGGCGATGGGGAGATAGCGCACCCGCTCGGCGATCTCGCGGCGGGAAAAGTTGCTGTAGAACCAGAGGAGGTCTCCCATGCCGAGGGAGAAGCCGCTCACGTGGGTGAGGAGGTCCTGTACCCGCATCTCACGGGTGATGTAGGGATCGCTCATCGCGAACCAGGGAATCCGCTCGACGACCCGGTCGTCCCACTTGAGTTTCCCTTCGTCCACCAGCATCGCCAGGATCGCGGCGGTGGTGGCCTTGGTGTTGGAGGCCACCTGGAAGACGGTGTTGGTGTCGACCCGCTCGGGGCTCCCGAGCTTCCGGACGCCATAGCCGCGGGCAAAGACAGTACGTCCATCCTTCACCACCGCGATCGCGATGCCGGGGGTGTGGAGTTCGGTGATGGCCCGCTGGACGTAGGCATCGAAGTCGGGCGGCATCAGGGGGCGGTCTTGGGCGCAGAGGCGCGTGGGCGCATGGGCGCAGAGGACCACCGCTGCGAGGATCGGGGCGAGGCGCATGGGTCGAGGGGGGAAGAGGAGAGGAACGATGCCTTGATAATGGGATCGGCGCCAGTTTCCGCCTCACCCCCTGACCCCCTCTCCGCAAAGCGGAGAGGAGGAACTCCATTCATGTCCCGCGCGGCTTTGCCCGCTTCGTCGCCGGTGCGGTCAGGGGATCGTCGGGCCAGGGGTGCTTCGGATACCTGCCTCGCAGGTCCTTCCGAACGTCGAAGTACCCGTGCTTCCAGAAGTTCGCGAGGTCCTTGGTGACCTGCACCGGCCGCTGGGCCGGACTCAGGAGGTGCAGCGTCAGGGGCACCCGTCCCCCCGCGAGACGCGGGGTCTCCAGCCAGCCGAACACCTCCTGCAGCTTCACCGCGAGCACCGGCGCCTTGGAGTCGGCGTAGTCGACCCTGATCCGCGATCCGCTCGGCACCTCGAGGTGGGTCGGGGCCAGGTCGTCGAGCTTCCGGCGCTGGTCCCAGGTGAGCATCTCCCCGACGAGCCGGGCGATGTCGAGTTTCGCGAGATCACCCTTCTTCCGCACCTCGACCAGATGCGGAGCCAGCCACTGATCGGCACGCTCCTGTAACGCGGCGTCGCTCACATCGGGCCAGGTCGGATCCACTCCGTGCAAGAAAGCGATCCGGGCCCTGAGCTCGATCGCGTCGTCGCGCCAGGGGAGGAGGGTCAGCCCTTCGCGCGCGAGTGCTTCCGCGACGGCGTGCGCGACCGCCTGCGGGTCGGGGTCCTTGAGCGGCTTCTCCGACAGGATGATGGCGCCGAGTCGTTCGATCCGCTTGGCAACGACCTTCTCGGCGCCGACGTCCCAGGTCACCTCATCGGTGGTCTCGACCTGGTCGGCGTAGAGCTCCAGCACCTCCGCTTCTTCGAGCACCGCGCCGAGGTAGATCTTGCTCTCCTTGGGGTCGCCATCGAGCTCGGCGGCCACGATCCATTCGGCGCGGAGGAGCGACGGGGCGGTCGTGAAGGCGCCAAGACCATTGCGGAGGAGGAAGCGACCAGATTGGCCGGGGCGGCGGCGCCCGACCCGATCGGGGTAGGCCATCGCCAGGAGTTTGGATGCGGATGAACCTGCGACGTGACGCGTGCTGCGTGCTGCGTGCTGCGAGTGGAGTTGCCCCAGCAGGGCAGCCGCTTCCTGCCGGACGCGATGCAGGCCTCCCTCGTCGACGTTGAGCGACCGCCGTCCCGCAAGCGCTTCGAGCCTGAGGGTGATGTCGGGATCCGGGGGGCCTCCCTCACCTCGCAGAATGTCCCGCTCCCCTAACAATGCAGCCAATCTCGTCGCAGTCACCAACGCATCCGCATCCCCATCCGCATCCGTTCTGGCCCGCAACAACATATGCGCCAGCCTGGGATGGATGCCGAGTTCGGCCATTTCCCGTCCGTGGGTGGTGGCGCGTGCTGGGTGCGGAGTGTCGGGTGCTGGGTGTTCCAACGCACCGAGTTCCGTGAGAAGCTCGATCGCCTGGGCGTAGGCGGGGACGGGGGGGGCGTCGAGCCAGGGGAGTTCGCTCGGGTCGGCGCCCTGGACCGCGAGATCGAGCGCGAGTGGCGTGAGGTCGGCTTCGAGGATCTCTGGGGTCCCGCGGGGAACCAGTCCCGCTTCTTCGTTCTGATCCCAACAGCGATAGCAGATACCGGGGCCGAGCCGGCCAGCGCGTCCCCGGCGCTGATCGGCGCTGGCGCGGGAGACCCGCACGGTGGTGAGGCGGGTCATCCCGATGCGGGGAGAGAACTTCGGCACCCGCGACAGGCCGCCATCGACCACGACCCGCACACCTTCGATCGTGAGGCTCGTTTCGGCTATGCTCGTGGCGAGGACCACCTTGCGACGCCCCCGTGGTGAAGGCTTCACGGCGCGATCCTGATCGGCCTGGGAGAGGTCACCGAACAGGGGGACGATGTCGAGGGTGGAGGGTCGAAGGTGGAGGGTGCCTTCCAAAAGTGACGCTGCGGCCCGGATCTCCCGGGTGCCGGGGAGGAAGGCAAGGACATCTCCCTCCGGCACGTCGTCCAGCGCGCGTCGCACGGCGCCGGCCACGGCGGCCTCCACCCGCTGTTCCTTGGGACGCGGCAGCCAGTGGGTCTCGACCGGGAAGGCGCGCCCTTCGCTGGTGACGATCGGGGCGTCGCCGAGGAGTTTGGCGATCGGCGCGCCATCGAGGGTGGCCGACATCACCAGGATCCGGAGGTCGGGCCGAAGGAATTGCCGGACTTGGAGCGTCAGGGCGAGACCGAGGTCGCCGGGGAGGGATCGCTCGTGGAACTCGTCGAAGATGACGAGGCCATAGGCTTCGAGCCCCGGGTCGGAGCGGAGGATCCGGGTCAGCACCCCTTCGGTGACGACTTCGATGCGCGTGTCACGCGATACCCTCGTATCGCGGCGGATCCGATAGCCGACGATCCCGCCCGTCCGCCCATCCGCCTGTCCGCCCATGAAGCTGGCCGCCATCCGCGCCGCGAGCCGCCGAGGCTCGAGCATGATGATCTTCCGGCCGGCGAGCCACGGTTCATCGAGGAGGGCGAGGGGGACACGGGTGGTCTTGCCCGCACCTGGCGGCGCCTGCAGAACGGCCGCGGTCCCGCCCTGGAGCAAGCGGCGGAGTTCGGGGATGGCCTCTTCGATCGGGAGCAGTGGCACGCCCTAATTGTAGTTGGATGAACTGCGCACTATCCGTCGCCACGCTGGCGGACCGTACCGGCCTGCACCACATTATTGGCCAACTCAACCCCGCGCCCGATGACCTTCCTTCTGATCTGCGCCATCTTGATCGGCGTCGCCCTCCCGGTCCAGTCAGGCCTCAATGCCCAGCTTCGCATCGGGGTCGGCCACCCGATGCTGGCGGCGTTCATCTCCTTCGCCGTCGGCACGGTGGCGCTGCTCGGGCTCAACCTGATCATGCGGGTCCCCCTCCCCTCCAGTGACGCAGTCGGGCGGATGCCCTGGACGTACTGGATCGGCGGGCTCCTGGGTGCCGCGTACATCTACCTCGCCGTCATCCTTGCCCCGCGGCTCGGCGCGGCCACGCTCGTCGCGGCGATCGTCGCTGGGCAGATGGTGGCCTCGCTGGTCCTCGATCATTTCGGCCTGGTGGGCTATCCCCAGCAGCCGGTGACGTCGGTGCGTTTCCTCGGGGCGCTGCTCGTCATGGGCGGCGTGGTGCTGATCCAACGTCGATAGCCAAGCCCATTCACCACGGAGGATCGGAGTGACACGGAGATGCACGGAGTTGGAACCTTGTGGTCCCAAGGGGAGCTCCGTCCAGGAGACCATAGCAATTGGCCGTTCTCCGTGAGCCTCCGACCCTCCGTGGTGAATGAGCCCTACAAGGAGAAGAGATGGGACAACGAGACAAGCGCATCGACGCGTACATCGCCAAGTCGGCACCCTTCGCCCGGCCGATCCTGACCCACCTCCGCGCGGTGGTGCACGAGGCGTGTCCCGAAGCCGAGGAAACTCTCAAGTGGGGGATGCCCTCCTTCACCTACCACGGCATCCTCTGCGGCTTTGCGGCGTTCAAGGCTCACGCGACCTTCGGGTTCTGGCGCGGATCCCTCATCGTCGGGACGAACGCGGCCAAGACCCGCGACGCGATGGGACAGTTCGGACGCATCACCTCGCTCAAGGACCTCCCGCCCAAGCGCACCCTGCTCGGCTACGTGAAGGAGGCCATGCGGCTCAACGAGCAGGGGATCAAGGCCCCGGCCAAGCGTCAGCCGCCGAAGAAGACGCGCCGAGACCCGCACGGTACGGCTCAAGACCACGCTGACCTGGGTGGCGCAGGGGAAACAACGCAATTGGAAGTACATGTGACCTGATGGACCAGGCCGCGCTCTTCCTCCGCTCGTTCACCATCGTCCTCGGCGTCGCCGCGGTGGTGACCATCCTGTTCCAGCGTCTGCGCTGGCCGGTGGTGCTCGGCTACATCCTGGCCGGTCTTCTGGTCGGGCCGCACGTCCCCTTCTCACTCGTCGCCGACCCCCAAGTGGTCCAGATCCTTTCGGAGCTGGGCGTCATCCTCCTGATGTTCGTGCTGGGCCTCGAATTCAGCCTGTCGAAACTGGTGCGCGTGGCCCCCACCGCAGGGGTCACCGCCCTGCTGCAATGCGGAGTGATGACGTGGGTCGGGTTCCTGGTCGGCCGGATGCTCGGGTGGACCCCGCTCGAGAGCATCTTCACCGGCGCCATCGTGGCGATCTCGAGCACCACCATCATCGCGAAGGTGTTCGATGAACGCGGCATCGGTGGCAAGCTCCGCGAACTGGTGCTGGGGATACTCCTCATCGAGGACCTGATCGGCGTGGTGATGATGGCGGCCCTCACGGCCATCGCGACCGGCGCAGGTTTGACGGCGGGGGCGCTGGCGGGCACCGTGGGCCGGCTGGCACTCTTTCTCGCGATCCTGGTCGGTGTCGGATTCCTGATCGTCCCACGGCTGATCCGACTGGTCCTCAAGCAAGGCCGGAACGAGACGATCGTGGTGACGAGCATCGCCCTCTGCTTCGGCACCGCGTATCTGGCGAATGCCGCCGGCTACTCGGTCGCCCTCGGCGCCTTCCTGGCCGGCTCGCTGGTGGCGGAATCGGGCCGCTCGGCGGAGATCGAGCATCTTGTGGAACCGGTCCGCGACCTGTTCGCGGCGGTCTTCTTCGTCTCGGTCGGCCTCACCTTTGACCCCGTCCTCGTGGTGCAGCATTGGGGCGCGGTGGTGGTGCTCTCGCTGGTCGTGATCACGGGACAGATGCTGAGCGTGACCGTGGGATCGTTCCTGACCGGCGCGGGGGCCCGGACCTCCATCCAGGCGGGGATGGCAGTGACCCAGATCGGCGAGTTCTCGTTTATCATCGCCGGCCTCGGGCTCGCCTTGGGGGCCACGCGTGAGTTCCTCTACCCCGTGACGGTGGCGGTCTCCGCGGTCACGACGCTCACCACGCCATTCCTCATCGCGTCGAGCGACAAGGTGGCCGCGCTGGTGGACCGGAAGCTCCCGCATGCCTTCCAGACCTATGGCGCCCTCTATGGTGCCTGGCTCGAGAAGCTCAGCACGGGCCGCTATCGCCGCCGCTCCGTCGGTGGCTGGCGGGTCGCGCGGCTCCTGCTGCTCGATACCATCGCGCTGACGGCGCTCGTGATCGGTGTCTCACTCGGCGCCGAGCGGGTCGTGATGCTGATGACGGACGCGCTGGGCGTCGGGATCCCGGTCGCCGGGACCCTCGCCACGATCCTCGTCGCCGCGCTGGCCGTGCCGCTCATCATCGGCATCGGCCGGCTGGCGGGACGCCTGGGACGGCTGCTCGCGATCACGGCGCTCCCCAAGGCCCGACGAGGCGTGGACTTCGACCACGCCCCGCGCCAGAGCCTTGAGGTCACGCTCCAGATCACGGTGGTGCTGGTGGTCACCGTCGTCATCCTGGCGATCTCCCAACCTTTCCTGCCGAGCTACGCGGGACCTGTCCTGTTCCTTGTCCTCCTCGCGGCCTTCGGGGTGGCGCTCTGGCGGAGCGCAGCCGACCTCGACAGCCATGTGCGAGCGGGCTCCGAGGCGGTGGTGTCGGCGCTCAAGAGCTATGCGCTGTCTGAGCCGACCGGTGAGATGCGGGCCATCACCAACGTCCAGCACCTCATGCCGGGACTCGGGGCGACGGTCGCAGTGCAGCTCACCCGCGCCAGCCGTGGGGTCGGAAGGTCGCTGGCCGAGCTCGACCTCCGGGGCCGCACCGGTGCCACGGTGCTTGCCATCCGCCGCGAAGGGGCCTCGATCCCGAACCCCGAGGCCACAGAGCGGCTCCGGGAAAGTGACGTGCTCGCTCTCACGGGCACGGCCGATGCACTCGACGCCGCCCGCGCGGCACTGGTGGAGTGACGAGTTTCTGAGTCGGGAGCCGGGCTCCGTGACTCCTTCGTCGCGAAAACGCGGGATCAAAATGAGGGCGCGGAATGCCCCGCTCAAAGACGCGCTCCGAGCTGTGGAACGATGAATTGTTGTGGGTGATGCACGGGGCTCCTTGTGGGACCACAAAGTATCGTGGCCGGCCTGCGGTGACGGTGCCGAATGGTGCCGGGAGCATCCCGTGCTTTCGCTGAGTTCCGCGCTTTCGCGACGAAGGAGTCACGGAGCCGCGCATGCCAAGACAACTCCGGCCACCTCACCCCAGGATAGGCCGCAGCACCTCGTAGTCGAATCGCTCGTACGGCGGCACCACCGACATCCTCGCCTCATCATACCGCTCCAATGCCCAGCGATCGGGCACCGGGGTGAGACCATTGCCGGTCATCCAGCCGGCGAGGCCGAGGTAGGTCGGATCGATCTGGTCGGCAGTGCCTGTCACCGTGGCCTGGGCATAGCGGCCGGCGGGGATGAGGAGCTGGCCGAGTCCTTTGGGAAAGGGGGCGTCGGGAGCGATGCGGACCGCGACCCAATAGATGTAGACGCCGTCGAGGGGTGCACCGAGATGGTGCGCTTCGGGCATCGCGCCGTAGAAGATGCCCGGTTCGAGCCGACCCGCGATGGCTGGCGCACGGGTCGCGAGTTCGCGCCAGGCGGGGGGCACCCGCACGGGAAGCTCTTCCAGGCGTCCGAAAGCGCGGAGGCCGACCAGGCGCAGCGCTGGGAATTCGACAATTGATGGGTGCATTTCTTGGGACCTTCCCTGGTGATCGGACTCCGTGACTCCTTCGTCGCGAAAGCGCGGGATCAAAATGAGGGCGCGGAATGCCCCGCTCAAAGGCGCGCTCCAAGCCGTGGAACCGTGAATTCTTGTGGGTGCTGCACGGGGCTCCTCGTGGGACCACAAAGTATCATGGCCGGCCTGTGGTGATGGTGCCGAATGGTGTGGGGAGCATCCCGTGTTTTCGCTGAGTTCCGCGTTTTCGCGACGAAGGAGTCACGGAGCCACGCATCCTATACCGGCCCAGTGGCTTACACCCCTGGTAGGCTGGCGCGAGGGTACGACGGGAGCGATCTTGGGAACAATGACCTCTCGCCGCGAATTCACCAAGGCGCTTGCCGCACTCGCCGCGTACCCGCCGCTGGCCCGCTGGTCCCCTCGCCGGCGGACACCGCTGGGCGTCCAGCTCTACACCGTGCGTGACTCGATGCAGCGCGATGTCGAAGGAACGCTCGCCCGGGTGCGAAGCATCGGCTATCGCGAAGTCGAATTCGCCGGGTACTTCGGCCGGACCCCAGCACAGATCAAGGCCGCCCTCGGCTCGAATGGGCTGGATGCTCCCTCCGTGCACGTCGGCCTCGACGCCCTGACCACCAGATTCGAGGACACCCTCGAGGCAGCGGTGCAGATCGGTCACCGCTGGCTCACGTTGGCCTGGATCGACTCGAAGGACCGCTCCGCCGATGGGTACGACCGGATCGCCGACCAGCTGAATGCGTCGGGTGCGCTCGCCGCACGGAGCGGGATCAGGATCGCGTATCACACCCATGACTACGTGTTCACGCCGTGGCGCGACGGCACTGTGCCGCTCCACCGGTTCATGACCCGCCTCGATCCGCACCTGATCGACATCGAGCTCGACTGCTATTGGGCGGTAGTAGGGGGGTCGGATCCGCGACTCTGGTTCGACCGCTTCCCCGGCCGGTTCCCGATGGTCCACGTGAAGGACGCCGGCCCGGCCCCGGGCTTCGTGATGGCCGACGTCGGTGCCGGGACGATGGACTGGCGCCACATCTTCGCGCTGCGCCACAGGGCGGGGATCAAGCATTATTTCATCGAGCACGACGAGCCGGTGGAGCCGTGGTCGAGCATCACGGCGAGTTATCGGTATCTGAGCTCGTTGAATCTCTAGTATCCTCCAACCCCACTTCAGCCCCTGGCCTCCTCTCCCGAACCCCTCTCCCCCCTTACCCCCTCTCCCTGTCGGGAGAGGGGGAGATTCTCGGCGCGGCTCCCCTCCCCCGACAGGGGGAGGGGTCGGGGGAGAGGGCGCTGGATCGCCGCCCTCGCCCTGTTCGTCGCGACCACGGCGGCCGCACAGGCCCCGAGTCCGACGCCAGCCCTGATCCCCTGGCCGGCGTCGTATCGGGCCGATTCCGGGCGCTGGGTCCCGGGGCGCTCGATCGCGGTGACGCTCCCTGCCGGTACCACTGCCGAATCACGACGCGTGGGGCGACTGACCCGCGAGGCGTTGCAGGAGAGTTTCGGGATCCCCACGCACCTGGCGGCAGCCGGGAGGCGCGCCGATGTGATCGTGCGGCTGCGCCCGGGACCGGACTCTCTCCGCGAGAGCTACCATCTGCAGGTCACCCCACGCGGCGTTCTGCTCGAAGCGCGCGCCGGCGCAGGTGTGTTCTACGGGCTGCAAACGCTGCGGCAGCTCGCCGCCTCCGAGGGCAATGGTGCCGGGCGAGGTCTGCCGGCCGTCGACATCCACGACCGCCCTCGATTCGCGTGGCGTGGCCTCCACCTCGACGTGGGCCGCCACTTCTTCACCATCGACTTCGTGGAGCGCTACATCGACCTGATGGCGCGCTACAAGTACAA
>JBDSIR010000080.1:0-3048 GCA_039917855.1 Gemmatimonadales bacterium
GAATCAATTGTACACATGTCAGGTTGGCACAAGCAAGCCCTCGGGAGCAAGAAAGTACAAAATAAATCTGTAATACTAAAATGCGTTCTGTTGACAAATGTAGGTCGTCTTTCCAAGACGGTCGTGAGCAGACACAGCGTAGCGGGAGAGGAATTTTCGCGAACAGACTTTGCCCGAGCTAGTGCGTCAACTCCTGGCACGTCTTGGAAAGACGGCCTACCTTTTCGGCAGGGTAGGCCGTCTTTCCAAGACGGTCGGGAGTTACCGGCCGGCTTACGCCAAGCCGCTCGCCGGTAAGTACGGAATGCGAATTGCACCGTCATGCGCGCGAATGATTCCGCCTCGGGAGCCGCGCGATGAAACAGTTCGTAAAAATGGTCAAGGATGCCTTTACCTTGTGGCAGAATAGCCGCTCAGCCACGATGGGGGCGGCACTGGCGTATTACACGCTATTCTCCATTCCGCCACTCTTGGTAATTGCCTTGGCGGCAGCCAGCTTGATCTTCGGCCAGGAGGCGGCCACGGGGCAAATGGCGGCGGAGCTGGAAAAAGTCGTTGGCGCGAACGTGGCCAAGGCCATGCAAAGCATGGTCCAGAAGGACCAGCAGACCGGCGGTGGACCGCTGGCAATGGTTGTCGGCGTGGCGATGCTACTTTTCGGCGCGTCCGGCGTCTTTGGCGAATTGCAGGCTTCCCTCAATACCATCTGGCAGGTCCAGCCCAAACCAGGGCGAGGAATCCTGGGGATCATCAAGGACCGGTTTCTCTCGTTCACGCTGGTGCTGGGCACCTGTTTCTTGCTACTGGTTTCATTAGTCATCTCCACCTCTCTCTCGGTGGTCGCCACCTGGTGGACGCCGGAGTCGGTCCCCGGCGGCACCTACCTGTGGCAAGGAATTCATGCCTTTGTCAGCTTGGGAGTCATCACGCTGCTGTTTGCCTTCATCTATCGCTTCCTGCCGGATGCCAAGATCGACTGGAACGAAGTCTGGGTCGGCTCGGTGGTAACGGCACTCTTGTTCCTCGCGGGCAAGCAAATCCTAGGTATCTACCTGGCTCAGGCGGGAGTTACCTCCAGCTTTGGCGCTGCCGGGTCGCTGGTGCTCCTGTTGATTTGGGTCTACTATACGGCTCAGATTTTTCTGTTCGGGGCGGCGTTCACGCGCGTCTACGCCCTGCACCACGGCAGCCGTGGAGAACCCATGGAAAATGCCGTTCCACTCACCTCGCCGGCTCCTTGTTTTCCCACTCCCGCCAAGGAAACCGGAAAGCACGCGGCCGGCAAGTAGCGTGGCAATCCTGCTTACCGGCGGAATCCCCTCTCCAGGGCTCTGCCGTAGGGTTGACAGCTTCCGAATCTGTTGGGTAAACTTTCCCGCAAGTTAACGAACTGTTAAGCAGCGTCCCGGTGGCGTTCGGGCGTACCTATTTTCTTTTCCTGCCCGGTATTTGCGACTTCGGCTTTTGGGGCGATGTTCTTTCCAGGCCGGACTTTGTGAATTTGCTCACAATCTACGAAGGATGAATTTGACGATGGCACAGCGCACTGCAACTTGGAAGCTCCTGATCCCCGCCGCCTGGTCGCTCCTCTTACTGCTGATTTGCGGGACCTCCGTTTATGCCGGCGAAGCCGACCTCGCCATTCCAGATTTGCACGCGGGCAAATTCACCATCGCCGGCCAGCAGATCAGCGGCTGGAATCTCCTGTTCGGCGGGGCTTGGATCATTACCGCCACGCTGGGGATTAGCCTCTATCAGCTCTGGCAAATCCATAAGCAGCCCGCCCACAAGTCGATGCTCGACATCTCCGAGATCATCTTTCAAACCTGCAAAACCTACTTGATCCAGCAAGGCAAGTTTCTGCTGTTGTTATTCGCCCTGATTGCGGCGGCGATGTCCTATTACTTTATGGGCCTGCAAGGGGAAAAACTCTCAACCTTGCTGCTCGTGCTGTTTTTCTCGGTGGTCGGCATGGCCGGCTCCTATGCCGTCGCCTGGTATGGCATCCGGGTCAATACATACGCCAACTCGCGAACCGCTTTCGCGTCGCTCCGCGGCGAGCCCTGGGACGTTGTCAACATCCCCCTGCGGGCCGGCATGTCGATCGGCTTGTTTCTGATCTCGCTCGAGCTGGTAATGATGGTCATCATTCTGCTTGCCGTGGATCGTGAAATCGTCGGCTACTGCTTCCTGGGCTTCGCCATCGGCGAGTCGCTCGGCGCTTCGGTGCTGCGCATCGCGGGGGGCATCTTTACGAAGATCGCCGACATCGGCTCGGACCTGATGAAGATCGTCTTCAACGTCAAGGAAGACGACCCGCGCAACCCCGGCGTCATCGCCGACTGCACGGGCGACAATGCCGGCGATTCGGTCGGTCCCACCGCGGACGGCTTCGAGACGTATGGCGTGACGGGCGTGGCTTTGATCTCGTTCATTACGCTCGCGGTTCCGAGCGTCGATCTGCAGGCCAAATTGATCGTCTGGCTCTTTGCGATGCGTTTTTTGATGGACTTCATGTCCGGAGTGTCCTATTTCATCAACCAGGCCATTTCCGAGAGAAAATACAAGGGGCTCAAGGAGTTCAACTTCGAAGAGCCGCTCACGCGCCTGATCTGGATTGCTTCGGGCCTGTGCATTACCACCTCCTACGGGATGAGCTGGTTGCTCTTGAGCGGCCAGGATAGCGTGGCAGTCGCCGGAGAAGTCGTTACCGCCCTGCAGCGAGACCTGTGGTGGCAACTGGCCTCGATTATAAGTCTTGGCACACTGGCCGCCGTGCTCATTCCTGAGTTTACCAAGGTCTTTACCAGTTCGCATTCCAAGCATGTGCATGAGATCGTCATCGCCTCGCGGGAAGGCGGCGCATCGCTCACCATTCTTTCCGGCCTGGTCGCGGGCAACTTCAGTGCCTTCTGGAAAGGCATCCTCATCGCCGGCCTCATGGGGGTCGCCTATTTCGTAAGCCTTCAAGGCGTCGGCGGGCTGTTGGGCGACAAAGGCGCGTATGCATCGGTCTTCGCCTTCGGGCTGGTGGCGTTCGGCTTCCTG
>JBDSIR010000081.1:0-4351 GCA_039917855.1 Gemmatimonadales bacterium
CCGCGAGAACGCGGCCACAACGACGGCCGGGTCGGGCCGCCTCCGGCCGCGAGAACGCGGCCACAACGACGGCCGGGTCGGGCCGCCTCCGGCCGCGAGAACGCGGCCACAACAACGGACGGGTCGGGCCGCCTCCGGCCGCGAGAACGCGGCCACAACGACGGACGGGTCGGGCCGCCTCCGGCCGCGAGAACGCGGCCACAACGACGGCCGGGTCGGGCCGCCTCCGGCCGCGAGAACGCGGCCACAACGGGCGGTCAGGGGTAGGGTCTGCGGCTTCACCGGAATTCTCCCGGTGACTGATTTTCGGTCATTGCTTCGGTCTACGTTCGGTCTTATACTAGTCCAGTGAATGTGTGACGCAAAATCGGTCACTTTGACACCTTAAAGCCCTGAGGGCCCAATGGCGGAACCGAACACGAAGGCGGAGGCGGAGAAGAAGAAGGCGCTGGGACTGGCCATCTCCCACATTGAGAAGACCCTGGGCAAGGGGGCGATCATGCGGATGGGGAGCGACTACCCCCGGGAAAAGGTCCAGGTCATCCCCACCGGCGCCATCAATCTCGACGCCGCCATCGGGATCGGCGGGATCCCCCGCGGCCGGATCACCGAGATCTACGGCCCCGAGTCCTCGGGCAAGACGACTCTCACCCTCCACCTCGCGGCCAACGTCCAGAAGATGGGTGGCACCGCCGCCTACGTCGACGCCGAGCACGCGCTCGACATCGACTACGCCAAGAAGCTCGGCGTCGACATCGAGAACCTCCTCGTCTCCCAGCCTGATACCGGCGAGCAGGCGCTCGAGATCGTCGACATCCTGGTCCGCTCCGGCGCGGTCGACCTCATCGTCATCGACTCGGTCGCGGCGCTCGTCCCCAAGGCCGAGATCGAAGGGGAGATGGGGGACAGCCACATGGGGCTCCAGGCCCGGCTGATGAGCCAGGCGCTCCGAAAACTCGCCGGGGCCATCAACAAGTCGGGCTGCGCGGTGGTCTTCATCAACCAGCTGCGCGAGAAGATCGGGGTGATGTTCGGCAATCCCGAGACCACCACCGGTGGCAAGGCGCTCAAGTTCTACGCCTCGCTCCGGCTCGACATCCGCCGCATCGGTCCGGTCAAGGAGCGCGACGTGGTGATCGGCAACCACGTGCGGGTGAAGGTGGTCAAGAACAAGGTGGCGCCGCCGTTCAAGCAGGCCGAGTTCGACGTGATGTTCGACGAGGGGATCAGCCACAGCTCGCTGGTGGTCGACATCGCCGCCGAGGCCAACATCATCCAGAAGTCGGGCGCCTGGTACAGCTACGGCGACCAGCGCATCGGCCAGGGGCGGGAGAACGCCAAGATGTTCCTCAAGGACAACCCGGCGCTGATGGCCGAGGTCGAGGGGAAGGTGAAGGACTTCCTGGGGATGAAGGCAGCGGTGCCGGGGGGTGGGGCGGGAGGGACGGCGGTGGCGGAAGTGGAAGAGGAGTGAGGGAGGTGCGAAGTGCGAGGTGCGAAGTGCGGGGTGGCTGGACGCCCGCATCCTCGCACCCCGCACTTCGGACTTCGCACTTCGGACACCCACCATGCTGAAATGGACCTCTGCGCCCAAAGTCCGCGAACCCGCCGTCATCCCCGGCAGGGGGCGGATCACTGCCGTGGAGCCCGATCCGCGGCGGAAAGGGGCGGTGCGGATCTATCTCGATGGTGAGCACCGCTGGACCGCGGCGCTGATCGACGTCGAGGATCTGCACGTCGGGGTGCCGGCGATGGAGTCGGAGATCGAGCTCCTCGAACGCGCCGCCGACACGGAAGGCTCGCTCCGCTCGGCACTCCGGCACCTGACTCGGCGGGCCTTTGCGCGGATGGATCTGGATCGGCGGCTCCGGCGGAAGGGGCACCCGCCCGAAGCCGTTGTGGCCGCGCTTGCGCGGCTTGAAGAGCAGGGCCTTCTCGACGACGTCGCCTTCGCGCGGGGGTACGTGGAGACACGGGCGACGCGCGGCCGAGGCCCGATGCGGGTGCAGCGCGACCTGATGTCGATGGGCGTGGAGCGCTCGATCGTGGACCAGGCGCTCGGCACGGCGTGGCCCGCGAGCGTACCGCCGGAGGAATTGGCGCGCTCACTCGCGGTGAAGCGGCTCAAGCAGCTGGGGACCAAGCTGCCGAAGCAGGCGCTCCGGCGGCGGCTGGTGCAGTACCTGGGGCGGCGGGGGTTCAGCGGCGCGGCGGCGGGGAAGGTGGTGGGGGAGGTGCTGGCAGGTACTCAAGAAGGAGTGAGATCCCAATGATGGACTGGCTCAACCAACTCGTTCTGGTGATCGCCAGCACGACGGTCATAGCCGTGATAATGGGCTTCGCTGGAAAGGCAGTTGTTGAGGCATTCCTGAAACAGAAACTTCAGGAATATGATCGTGAGCTGGAGCATAAGAACGCGACGGCTCTTCAGAAGGATGAGCAGCATCACTCCATGCGTATGGCGGCCATCGACAAGCGGCTAGCTGTCCATCAAGAGGCGTTCGCACTGTGGTGGAGGCTCCGGTTCTCCGTTCACAATGCTGAGGCGTGCCGATCTCTTGTTGAGGAGTGCGAGGAGTGGTTGGGAAATAACCTGTTGTATCTCGAACCGGAGGCGAGAGTGAGCTTCCGGGCATCCTATATGGCGGCATTGAACTACAAGAACTTGGTACTGCAATTCCACGGTCGGCCGGACGTGACCGGTATCGTTGCAAAGAGCATGGATCAGATCGTTGCGACGGGTGAGGTCCTGATCCGGTGTGTAGGATTGCCAGCGTTGAATCCGGGCGAGGAGCTGGTCGCCAAGCCAGCCGGAGATCCTTCGGCCGCTGAAGCGCCCTCAGGATGACAGCGGGGTGGGGGACTCCGCGGCTTCGCGGGGCCGGCGAAGCCGCCCGATCCTTCTCCGCCCTGTCATCCTGAGATCCCTTCAGGGTCGAAGGATCTCCGCTTTTCTCAGTTGTGATGCCCTCCGGGACTCTGCAATGAAGTCACGCCATATCGGTTCACTCTCAGTCTCCGAGATCGGACTCGGCCGCAACAACTTCGGGAGGTCACGGTAGGGCCAGCCGGAGATCCTTCGGGGGCTTCCTTCGCTTCGCTCAGGATGCCCCTCAGGATGACAGCGGGAGTAGGTTCAGGAGCCGCTGCGCGGGTCCCGGCGTAGCCGGCTTCTGTTTTTAGGCCCGCCCGTTGTGGTGCGGCTTGCCGCGCGAAGATCCCGATCTCCGTCGGGGTCGCGGCAGACGGTTGGGCCCGGAGGCGCCGCGAGCGGCGCCACAACGGTCAGATCTCGCTTCCCAAGCGGCGCAAGCGCCGCCACAACGGAAGGCTCGACGTTGAAATCCCGCACCATCGGCTCCCTCTCCGTCTCTACCATCGGCCTCGGCTGCAACAATTTCGGGATGCGGCTCGACCAGACCAGGACGACTGAAGTCGTCCGCAACGCGTTGGATGTCGGGATCACCTTCTTTGATACTGCCGAGTCCTATGGGCCGAGCGAGGAGTATCTGGGGAAGGCGCTGGGGACGAGGCGGAAGGATGCGGTGATCGCGACGAAGTTCGGGAACCGGGGCACTGGCGCGGCTGCTGTGAATATCCGGCGTGCGGTCGAAGATTCGCTCCGGCGCTTGAAGACCGACTACATCGATCTCTATCAACAGCATCGCCCCGATCCGACAACTCCAGTCGCAGAGACGCTAGAGGCGCTTGAGGCGCTCAAGAAGTCAGGGAAGGTGCGGGAGGTGGGGTGCTCCAACTTCACGGTGGAGATGCTGGTGGGCGCAGAGGCGCAGGGGCGGAGGGGCGCAGTCCGGTTCGCCAGCATCCAGAACGAGTACAGCCTGCTTCACCGTGTTCCCGAGACCGACGGGGTGTTGGCCGAGTGCGAGAGGCAGGGGATGGGGTTCCTTCCCTATTTCCCCCTCGCCAACGGGATGCTCACCGGGAAATACCGAAAGGGCCAGCCCAAGCCGCCCGGCACCCGGATCACCGAACTCGACTATTTCAAGGATTCGTACAACGAAGAACGACTGGAGCAGGTCGAGCGGCTGATCAAGTTCGCCGAGGAGCGGGGGCATACGATCCTGGAGCTCGCGTTCGCGTGGCTGTTGGCCAAACCGGTCGTGAGCTCGGTGATCGCGGGAGCGACGAGCCCGGCGCAAGTCGAGGCGAATGCCAAGGCGGGGGGGTGGGTGCTGAGTCCGGATGAGGTAGCTGTGGTGGACGCGATCGCCCCGCGGTCTGACCTCACCCCCTAGCCCCCTCTCCCTGTCGCCCTCTCCCCCCGGCCCCCTCTCCCTGTCGGGAGAGGGGGAGGTTCCGGCTCTGTCCCCCTCCCCCGACAGGGGGA
>JBDSIR010000082.1:0-8886 GCA_039917855.1 Gemmatimonadales bacterium
ACTGCACCCGGGGCACCGACCGGCGCATCACGCTGAGCGAGAGCATCGGCAGAGAGGGGCCCAGAACGGCGGCCGCGCGGGCGCCGAAGCCCAGGCCGAGGGCGGCGGCCCCGAGGTGAGCTCCGCCCGGCACCACCTCGAGATTCTCCACCTGGTTTGTCGGCAGCAGCTGGGCCGAGGCGAGCGCCTCCACCGCGACGCGGCCGGGCACCGCATAGAGTCCGGCTGAGCCCTCGACCAACGGCGCGATGAAGAGCAGTCGCTCGCGGGCGGGCACCGTCTCGGCGGTGCCGTCGTAGCTCAGATCCGGCAGCTGGACTCTGGTGGTATTCGCCCGGACAGTCAGGGCAAAGCGTCCCAGCCCGCCTCCTCCGGGCTGGGTCTGGAGCACCGGGTTGCCGCCGCTCACCAGCAGCCCGGCGACAGGGTGAAAGGCGCGGGTGCCGTCGATCGCTGCGTCGCAGAGGTTGGCGACCCGGGCGCTCACCAGCCGGACCAGGTCGCAGGGCGGGTTCTGCGCTCGAAGCGGCGCGGCAATCATCGGGAGGAGTGACCACCACAGACTGAATCTCATGGCCCAAAGGTCGCCTGACGAACCAGCTTGACCTGTGACCCTCGACACTCAGGCTTTACCGCCCTACCGCCCTACCGCCCTACCGCCCTACCGCCTTACCGCCTTACCGCCTTACCGCCTTACCGCCTTACCGCCTACTCCTCCACTACCTGCTTGCGCCCCCCGAACTGGCTCTCCGTCCGGGCGTGCAGCTCGTCCACCCCGATGACCGCCTTCACCGACGCGATCACGCCGGCCACCACGTCATCGGCCCAGTAGGCATCAGGGCGTTCGTCCGAGGGAAGCAGGCGGGTCCGCTCTTCGAGGAACTGGGTCGCGGTCTGGATCCACTCTGCTTGCGCCGACGGGATCAGGGACCAGGAGCCGGTGGCGCGGAGCTCCAGCTCGGTCAGCGCCTTCAAGTCCCCTTCGATCCCCTGGATCGCCTGTCTGTTGCCGAGCTTCTTCACGAGGAGCGCCAACATCTGGGCGCGCTCGCTCTCCTGCGCTGTGGGCAGGGGGGCGAGGTAATGCCGTTGGTCGGCCACCATTTCCGCCAGGCGGACGCAGACCGCCCGGACCGGATCGCGGAGCTTCTCGGGTGCTTCCCTGGCCCAGCTCTCGGCGGCGCGCCGGATGTCGGCCAGCTTCGCGTCCGCCAGCTCATCGGGACCCTGTTTACGCACTTCGCTCATGGGTGGAAAAAAGCCCCGGGTGACACGGGGGTCAACCGGGGCGTCCTACGCTGCGTAGCGCGGTGTCTGGCGGCGGGCAAGTGGTCTACTCACCCGCAACGAGTTGCGGGCCTACTTACGGGGTCCCCGCCGCATCCTGACCGGGTCAGGCCGCCCGAACCGCTCCTCGGCCCAGGGCTCACCCCGCATATGGTAGCCGTTCAACTCCCAGAACCCCGGTTCATCGTACTCCAGGACCTCGAGCCCGGTGACCCACTTGGCGCTCTTCCAGAGGTAGAGATGCGGCACCAGGAGCCGCACCGGTCCCCCGTGCTCCGCCGTCAGCGGTTCGCCATTCCAATAGGTCGCGATGAGGTTCTCCTCCCGGTCGAGGTCGCTCATCGGGAGATTCGTCGTGTACCCCTCCGCCCCGTGGATCATCGCCCCCTCCGCGTCGGTGCGCATCCCCGCGTGGCGCAGCACCTCGCGCACCGGCACCCCGCGGAAGATGTTATCGTAGCGGCTCCACCGGGTGACGCAGTGCATGTCGCAGAGCACGTCGCGCTGGGGGAGGGCGTTGAGCTCATCCCAAGTCAGGGTGAGGGGTGTGGCAACGTGACCGGTCACCCGCAGGCGCCAAGTCTTCAGGTCGACCATCGGGACGTTCTGGTAGTGTAGCACCGGCCATTTCTGGGTCAGGACCTGACCCGGCGGAAGCCGGCCCTTGTCGCTGGTGCGAGCATCGAGGCGGTCGGTCATGCCGGAAGAACCATGTGTGCCTCCGGAATGTTCCCGGCCACCTCACCCAGGGTGCGCACCATCGGGGCTCGTTCGAACCTCGCCGCCATCGCCCGGAACACCTCCACCTTGGTGCGATCCCAGAGCTCGTGATCCGCCCATCCGTCGATCCGCCCATCCGCCAGCTCACGCTTCACCGTGGTCATCTGCACTCCATCGATCCCGCACGGGATGATCAAGTCGAAATACTTGAGGTCGGTCGTCACGTTGAGGGCGAAGCCGTGGAAGGTGATCCACTTCTTCACGTGCACCCCGATGCTCGCGATCTTCCGCGGCTCGACCCAGACGCCGGTCTGGCCAGGGTTTCGCTGGCCCGCGATCCCCATCGAAGCGAGGGCATCGATAAGCCCCCCTTCGAGTTCGCGCAGGTACCAATGGAGATCCGGCTTGAGCTGCTGCAGATCGACGATCGGATAGCCGACCAGCTGGCCTGGTCCATGAAAGGTGACATCGCCCCCCCGTTCGATCTCGAACACCTCGACGCCGTGAGCCGTGAGCTCGCTCGCCGGGACCGGGAGGCTCGACGCTTTGGTGGAGCGTCCCATCGTCATCACCGGGTCGTGTTCCACCAGGAGGAGGATGTCCTGGTCGATGAGTCCCTCGCCGCGGGCGCGACAGAGTGCCCGCTGGAGCTCGAGCACCGGGGCGTAGGGCCGGTGCCCGAGATCGACGACGGCGAGGGGGAGCATCACCCCTGCTCCCGGTACCAGGCCGCCACCGACCGTCCGGCCCAGAGAGCCGGGAGCGCTGCCAGGGCGGCGGCGGCGAGAAGGGAACTGGGCCCGAAGTTGGCATCGAGCGGCACCGCGACGGCGGCGGCCACCAGGGTCGCGAATGCGGTGATGGTCGAAAGCCCGGCCCGTCGCCAGACCGACCCCACCGGGGCGAGGAGCACCCACGATGTGCCGCCCGCGACCGCCATCGAGGCCATCGTCCCGAAGATCACGAAGTAGAACACCCCTCCCACGTCGGGGGTGTCGGTCGGCGTCGCACCGGCCAGGAGGGCGCGAGTGCCCCAGAGGACCAGGAACTCCATCGCGGCCCCGAGGGCCGCGCTACAGCCCAGGGTGCGGAGCGCGAGGCCGGCGAGATCGACGCCGGGAGTGATCGGTTCGCCGCCGATGGTGCGCAGAGGTTCGGTCATGGTTGGAATCTAGCTCGGCGACCTGTCATCCCGAGCGGAGCGAGGGATCTTGCCCGCGCTGATCGACGCCGGTCGCTGGCCTCGGTCTTTGCTGAGAAGATCCCTCGCTCTTCCTTCGCTGCGCTCAGGACAAGGCTCGGGATGACATCACGTTGTGGACGATCATTTGGCCCACCGGCCCACCGGCCCACCGGCCCACCGGCCCACCGGCCCACCGGCCGTCAGGTATGCATCACCCGTCCCATCGAATCGAGCGCGGCCTCGGCGGTGGCCTCCGACAAGGTCGGATGGGCGTGCACGAAGAGGTCGATCTCCTCGACGGTGTACTCGTTCTCGCGGGCGACGCCGAGTTCGTGGATCATCTCCGAGGCGTGGCCGCCGACGATATGGGCGCCGAGGATCTCGGAGTACTTCTTGCCCCGGATGATCTTGACGAAGCCTTCGGTCTCGTTCGACGCGCGGCCGCGGCCGTTGGCGCTGAACGGGAACCTGCCCACCTGGTAGTCGAGCTTCTGTTCCTTGCACTGCTCTTCGGTCAGGCCGATGCTGGCCACTTCCGGATGGCAGTAGGTGACGCTCGGGATGTTGTCGTACTTGATGGCGTGCGGCTTGTGGCCGGCGATGAGCTCGGCCACGTTGACGCCCTCACGGCTCCCCTTGTGCGCCAGCATCGGCGCGCCGGCGATGTCGCCGATCGCGTAGATGCCGGGCTGCGAGGTCTCGAGGGTCTTGATGTCCACCTTCACGAAGCCGCGGTCGGTCATCACGATGCCGGCGGCCTTGAGCTCCTCGGTGTTGGTGTCGCGCCCCGCTGCCATCAGCACCTTCTCGACCTCGATGGTCTCCTTCTGTCCGCCCGCCTCGAATTCGAGCGTCACCGTGTCCTTGCCGACGGTGGCCTTGGTGACCTTGGCGCCCGCCCGGACCTCGATGCCCCGCTTCTTGTAGCTCTTGGCCACGACGTCGGAGCACTCGGCGTCCTCGATCGGGAGGATGCGCGGCAGCGCCTCGATGAGCCACACCTTGGTGCCGAAGGCATTGAAGATGTCGGCGAACTCGCTGCCCACCGCGCCGGCCCCCACCACCGCCATCGTCTTCGGCGCGCTCTCGAGGAACAGCGCTTCATCGGAGCTGATCACCAGCTTGCGATCGAGTGCCAGGCCGATTTGCGGGATCCCCTTGGTGCGCGACCCGGTGGCGAGCACGATGGCCTTCTTCGCCTCGTAGGTCTCGGCGCCGACCTGGACCTTCTTGCCCGGCTTGAGCACGCCGGTGCCCTTGATGACGGTGACCTTGTTCTTCTTCATCAGGAACTCGACCCCCTTCGAGTTCTGTTCCGACACCCGGCGGCTCCGCTTCATCGCGACGCCATAGTCGGTCTTGATGGCGCCGGTCTCGATCCCCAGTTCCTTCGCCTCGTGGGCGATGGTGTTGGCGGTCTTGGCGCTGTAGAGCAGGGCCTTGGTCGGGATGCAGCCGATGTTGACGCAGACGCCGCCGAGCTTGTCACGCTCGATCACGGCGACGCTCAGACCGAGCTGGGCGGCGCGGATGGCACAGACATAGCCGGCCGGGCCGCCGCCGATGATGATGACATCGAATTGATTCGCCACGATTCCCTCAAGTAAGCGGTAAGCGGTGAGCGGTAAGCGGGGCCTACCAGACTAACGCCAACGGGTTCTCCAGCAGGGTCTTGAGCGTCTTCAGGAACGCGGCACCGGTCGCGCCGTCAATGGCCCGGTGGTCGCACGACATCGTCATCCGCATCTTCTGCCGCACCACCACCTGCCCGTTCACCACCGCCGGCTCCTCGCGGACCTTGCCGACGGCCAGGATCCCCGCTTCGGGCGGATTGATGATGGCGGTGAACTGCTCGATGTCGAACATCCCCAGGTTCGAGATGCTGAAGGTCGAGCCGGTGAACTCCTCGGGCTTGAGCTTCCGATCCCGCGCCCGTCCGGCAAGCTCCCGCGCCTCGGCGCTGATCTGCCGGAGGCTCTTCTGCTCGGCGTTCCGGATCACGGGAGTGATGAGGCCGTCCTCGATCGCCACGGCCATCCCGATGTGCGCCTCGTGCCAGACCCGGATTCGGTCGTCCATCCACCAGGCATTGCACGCCGGGTGCTGGATCAGTGCCGTGGCGAGGGCTTTGATGAGGATGTCGTTGAAACTGACCTTTCCCTCTGGACCGAGCGCCTTCAGCGCCTCTCGCGCCTCTGCACTTCGGCTCATGTCGACGTCCATCGTGAGGTAGAACGTAGGGATGGGGCCGAGCGACTGGGAGAGTCGCTTGGCGATGGTCTTCCGGATCTGGGAGAGGGGGATGTCCTCGAACACCACTCCCGGGGCACCCGCGGAGGTGCGGCCCACCGCCATCGGTCCCCGGGTCGCCGCCGCCTGTGCCGAAGCACCTTCGAGGTCGCGGAGCACCACCCGCCCGGCGGGACCGGAGCCCTGCACGCGACCAAGGTCGAGACCCTTTTCCTCTGCGATCTTCTTGGCGAGGGGGGACGCCTTGACGCGGTCGGAAGACGAGCTGGGGGCCTGGGGCTGGGGGCTTGGGGCGGTCGCGGCCAAAGGGGCGGCCGCCTGGCCCACCGGCCCACTGGCCGCCTTGGGGGCCGAAGCCTGAGGCCCGGGGCCTGAAGCCTGAGCTGGGACCGCCTCTCCCTTGGTGCCGAGCCACCCGACGATCCCACCGACGGGGAGGGTCGCCCCGACCTCGACGGTACGCTTGATCAGCGTGCCGGCGCTCCGGGCCACCAACTCCATCACGGCCTTGTCGGTCTCGACTTCGGCCAGGACGTCGCCCGCCGCGACCGCGTCCCCTTCGTTCTTCTTCCATTCGACGAGGCGCCCCTCTTCCATCGTGGGTGAGAGCGCCTCCATGACGACCTTGGTTGCCATTCCGAGCTCCGCAGAGAGGAGTCTAGAGTCCAGAGTCTAGAGTCTAGAGTCTAGAGCAGAAAGGTCGCGGAAGACTGCGTCCCCGCAGGGAGCGCAGCCGAGACCCCTCTAGACTCTCGACTCTGGACTCTCAGCTCAGGTACAGCACCTTCTTGCACGCCGCCACGATCTTCGGGGCGTCCGCCTTTGCGGCCTTCTCGAGATGCTTGTTGTACGGCATCGGCACATCGGCGCCGGTGACCCGGACCACCGGGGCGTCGAGCTCGTCGAACGCCTGGTGCTGGATCTCGTAGACCACCTGCGCGCCGACGCCCGCGAACGCCCACCCCTCTTCGGCCACGACCACGCGGTGGGTCTTGGCGGCGGAGCGGAGGAGCGCTTCGACATCGAGCGGACGGATCGACCGGAGGTCGAGCACCTCGGCAGAGATGTTCTCGGTGGCGAGGGTCTCGGCGGCCTTGAGGGCCGGGATCACGGTCTTGGAGTGGCAGACGATGGTGACGTCGGTGCCTTCCCGCTTGATGTCGGCCTTGCCGATGGGGACGACGTGCTCGCCCTCGGGCACTTCGCCCTTGATGTTGTAGAGCATCTCGCCCTCGATGAAGATCACCGGGTCGTCATCGCGGATGGCGGCCTTGAGCATCCCCTTGGCGTCGGCGGGCGTCGCCGGGGCGAGCACCTTGAGGCCGGGGATGTGGGCGTAGTAGCTCTCGAACGCCTGGGAGTGCTGGCTGGCGAGCTGCAGCGCCGACCCTCCGGGGCCGCGGAAGACCATCGGACAGTGCACCTGGCCGCCGCTCATGTAGCGCATCTTGGCGGCGTGGTTCACGATCTGGTCGATCGCGAGCAGGGCGAAGTTCCAGGTCATGAACTCGATGATCGGCCGGAGGCCGAGCGAGGCGGCGCCCACGCCGACCCCGGCAAAGCCGAGCTCGGTGATGGGGGTATCGACCACGCGCATCGGGCCGAACTCCTCCAGCAGGCCGCGGCTCACCTTGTAGGCGCCTTGATACACGCCCACCTCCTCACCCATCAGGAACACCGACGGGTCCCGCCGCATCTCTTCGGCGAGGGCCTGGTTCAGGGCATCACGATAGGTGAGGACCGCCATTATCGGTTCTTCTCGATCAACCGGTACCGGAGGGCGGTCCTCATCCTGAGCGCGCCCGGCGCGCGAAGGATCTTCGCCATGTTACTTCGCCTCCGCGTACACGTCGGTCCAGAGCTCGCTCGCATCGGGATCGGGCGACTCTTCGGCGAACTTGAGCGCGTCGGTCACCTCGGCGATCACGCTCTCATCCATCGCCTTGATGCCGGCCTCGTCAATGAGCTTGGCGGTCCGGAGCGCTTCCCCCCACACGGCGATCGGGTCGCGCTTCCGCTGCTCCTCGACCTCCTCCTTGGTGCGATAGTGCCCGTGGATCGGGTCGGACATCGAGTGCCCCATGAAGCGGTAGGTACGGACCTCGAGGAGCGTCGGCAGGCTCTCCTTCCGGCCGCGGGTCACGGCGCGGTCCATCGCTGTACGCATCGCCATGACGTCCTGCCCATCGACCACCTCGTTGGCCATGTCATAGCTGCAGGCCCGCTCCGAGATGTCGTAGATGGCGCTGGCCCGCTCGAGCGCGGTCCCCATCCCGTACCGGTTGTTCTCGCAGATGAAGATCGCGGGGAGCTTCCAGAGCGCGGCCATGTTGAGCGCTTCGTGGAAGGCGCCGTTGTTGACCGCGGCCTCACCGAAGTAGCAGACCGCGACCTGGTCGCCGCCGCGGTACTTGAACGCGAACGCCATCCCCGTGGTGATCGGGATGTGCGCACCCACGATGCCGTGGCCGCCGAGGAAGCCTTTGGAAGCGTCGAAGAGATGCATCGACCCTCCCTTGCCCTTGGTGCACCCGGTGGCCTTCCCGAACAGTTCCGCCATGATCGCGCGGGCCGAGATCCCGCGGGCCAGGGCATGCCCATGGTCGCGGTAGGAGCAGGTGAGGACGTCGTCGTGCCGGAGCGCGGCGATGGAGCCCACCGCCACCGCCTCCTGACCGATATACAGGTGGCAGAAGCCGCCGATCTGGCCCAGGGAGTAGGCTTCGCCGGCCTTCTCCTCGAACCGGCGGATCAGCAGCATCTGGCGCAGGTACGAGCGGTAGAGCTCCGCGGTCGGGGCGTCGACCTTCTTCGGCAGTGCGGGCGCGGCGGTCGCCATCAGCCCTCCACGGTCGCCGCGTGAGCGGCGGTCTTGGCCTGGTCCCAGGCGTGATACGACGAGCGCGTGAGCGGGCTCGCCTCGACGTGCTTGAATCCCATCCGGAGCCCGAGTTCGCGAAGCTCCCCGAACTCGTCCGGGGTGTACCACCGCACTACGGGAAGGTGCGAGTCGCTCGGCCGGAGGTACTGCCCCATCGTGAGGATGTCCACGTCGCTCCGGCGGAGGTCCTTCATCGAGTGGGTCACTTCATCCCATTCCTCGCCCATGCCGAGGATGATCCCGCTCTTGGTGAGCTGGTGCTTGCCACCCATGGTGCGGGCGTTGGCCAGGAGCTGGAGCGCGCGATCATAGCGGCCGCCGGGACGGGCCAGGCGGTAAAGGCGGGGGACGGTCTCGAGATTGTGATTCAGGATGGTGGGGCGGACGTCCATCACGATCTTGAGGGCGCGTTCCGATCCCTTGAAGTCGGGGATGAGGACCTCGACCGAGCTCTCGGGGAGCCGGGCGCGGATCTCGGTGATGCAGCCGGCGAAAGCCTCGGCGCCGCCGTTCTCCAGATCGTCGCGGTCCACCGAGGTGATCACGACGTGCTGCAGCCCCATCA
>JBDSIR010000083.1:0-49506 GCA_039917855.1 Gemmatimonadales bacterium
AGGGGGGGCGGGGGAGGCGGGCGGCGGACCGCACCGGTGGGCGGCGGCAGAGCGACGGCGGGGATGTCGGCGGGGAGTGGCGGGTCGTCGAGGGTGTCGATGGTCACGTGGCGGGAGGGGCGGGGATGATGCTCTGCGTCACTGTGGCCGATTGCACGCCTATCTATCTGTTGCACCCGGCGACCAAGAGCGTTGCGCTCCTGCATGCCGGATGGCGGGGGGCGGCGGCGGGGATATTGGAGCGCGGGGTACAGTCACTATTGGTCGCGGCGCAGGGGATCCCGGAGGAGTCCGGGGCCGACGGGGTCGTGTGCCACCTGGGCGTGAGCATCTGCGGCGACTGTTATGAAGTCGGCCCAGAGGTGTTTCAGGCATTGGGACGATTTGCCAGTAGCCAGCAGCCAGAAGCCCCGAACGGGAAAGGACCTCTCGACGTCCGGAGAGTACTGGCGGAACAGGCCAAGTCCCTGGGGATCGGAGAGGTGACAGTCTCCGAGCATTGCAGCCGGCACGGGGAGGGGTGGTACAGTCATCGGGGCGGGGATACGGGGAGGATGGTGGGGTATCTGGGTGTGCCGGCGTAATCGGGCGGCCCTTTCAGGGCCGCCGTTGTTGTTGAAAGGCCCGGATTGGTAGGGGTGGGGCTTGCCCCGCCTTTCCCGGACCGGGGCCCTGTTGTGGCGCGGCTTGCCGCGCAGTTGGGGGACCGGGGCCCTGTTGTGGCGCGGCTTGCCGCGCGATTGGTGGGGCGGAGCTTCGTTCGGCGCGGCTTGCCGCGCAGTTGGGGGAGCGGTGCTTCGGGCCCCCGCCTGCTGGAGGCGACGATCCGAGGCGCAGCAAGCTGCGCCACAACGGACCGATCCCGGATTGGGGAAGCGGCCTTCGGCCGGGGGGCGTGGGGTCGTAGGGGCGGGGCTTGCCCCGCCCCCGCAGGTTGACCCAAACCCGCCTCCTCACTAGCTTTATGCTCTTCCCCGGGACCGGGGGTTTGGTTGGGCGAGGTGGGGGCGGTCCCCCCGCCTTTTTGTTTCTCCCCTGGGATGGTGACGTGGTGGATCCGCTGGAAACGTCGACCGCAGAACTCCTCGCCTCGCTCGGATTCGAGCTGGTCGAGTTCCATAAGGTCGGCTCTCCTGAGCGCCCCATTCTCCAGATACGGATCGACCTCCCGGGGACGGTGCCCGGGAAGACGGTCTCCTCCGACGACTGCGTCCGCGCGAGTCGCGCCCTCGAAAGGGATCTCGAGGAGCGGGGGCTCGTGGGGCCGCAGTACACCCTGGAAGTGTCGAGTCCCGGCTTCGATCGCCTCCTCAGGAACGCCGCCGACTGGCGCCGCTTCACCGGCGAGCGGGTCAAGTTCAAGCACCAGGCGGTGCAGGGCGCGACCTACGGCTTCATCGACGGGGTCCACGAGATCAGCGCCAACCGGATCGAGATCACCATCCGCCCCGAAGGGGTCGATGACACGATGATCCTCGACCTGGCCTCGATGCGGGAAGCGCGACTGGCGCCCGACATGTCGCCGAAGCCGAAGCCCGGCAAGACGGCCAGAGAGCCAGTGGGCAAGACGGCAAGTGGGCAGGTGGGCAAGAAGAAGAAGTAGCACGGAACTCCCCCTCTCCGCTTTGCGGAGAGGGGGCAGGGGGAGAGGCGGAAATGGCGGTGACGCCGGCCACCTTGACCACGACAACCGACGACGGGCTCCCGGTCTCACCCAGACGACTGACGGCCCACAACAAGGAAGCACCGATGGCCACCAACGCTGCCAGCAACGAGATGCTCACCGCCCTGCGGGAGCTCACCACCTCCAAGCAGCTCGATCGCGCCGAGCTCCTCGACCTCATCAAGGACGGCATCCACGCCGCGCTCGCCAAGCGGTTCGGGCCCAACGTCAAGTTCGACCTGACGCTCGACGAGATGACCGGCACGATGGTCATCATGCGGATGCGTACCGTCGTCGAGGTGGTCGAGGACGAGTCGTGGCAGATCGCCCTCGAAGAGGCGCGCTACGAGGACCCCGACTTCCAGGTCGGCGACGTGCTCGAAGAGGAAGTGCCGTTCGCGGCCTTTGGGCGGGGTGCCGTGCAGGCGGCCAAGCAGCGGATCATCCAGCGGGTGCGCGAGGGTGAGCGGAACCGCATCCGCGAGGAGTTCGCCGACAAGGTGGGCGAGCTCCTGAGCGGCGAGATCCAGCAGATCGAGCGCGGCAAGCTGGTCCTCATGCTCAACAAGTTCCGCGAAGCCGAAGCGATCATCCCGTATCGCGAGCAGAACCACCGCGAGAAGTTCCACCAGGGCGACACCATTCGCGCGGTCCTCAAGAAGCTCGAGGAGACGCCGAAGGGGCCGCGGCTGATCCTCTCGCGCGCCGATCCGCTGTTCGTGAAGGCGCTCTTCGCGCTCGAAGTGCCCGAGATCGCGCAGGACATCGTCGAAGTGCGCGCGATGGCCCGCGAGGTGGGGAGCCGCACCAAGCTCGCGGTCATCAGCAAGGACGACGCGATCGACCCGGTGGGCGCCTGCGTCGGGCTCAAGGGCTCGCGGGTGCAGGCGGTGGTCAACGAACTGGGCGGCGAGCGGATCGACATCGTGCCGTGGAGCCCCGATCCGGAGCGCTTCGCGCGGCTCGCGCTCGCCCCGGCCCGGGTGGCCAAGGTGTTCAGCGATCCCGAGACCAAGACGGTGCAGGCGGTGGTCGACGAGGACCAGCTGTCGCTCGCCATCGGCCGGAACGGGCAGAACGTCCGCCTCGCGTCCGACCTGACCGGCTGGAAGATCGACCTCTACTCCAGCCGCGAGTGGCTGGAGCGGGGTGGCGAAGGGCCGCTGTTCGCGCCGCTCCCCCCCGAAGAGGCCGCCGGGCGCGTGCCGCTCACCGAGATCGAGGGGCTCAAGGCCGAGATCACGGCGATCCTGGCGTCGGGTGGCTTCAACGACCTCAACGACGTGCTCGACCTCGACCGCGAAGCGATCCTGCGCATTCCGGGGATGACCGAGCCCTTCACCGAGGAACTGCTGACCTTCCTTGCCTCGATCACCGAGACCGAGGATGGCGGGGAAGACGGGCGCTGAGCGTGCGTGCCGCGCGTCCTCGCGCGGCAGCTCTTCCAAACGAAGCCTGTAGCGTGGCCGTCCCGGCCGCGACCGCCGAGGGCCGTGCCATGGATGGTCCGCAGATCGATGGGGACCGGCCTCCCTCGGCCGAAGATGGCCGAGCTACAGGCGGGGCTCTGAATGAACCCTCGGCCGAAGACGGCCGAGCTGAAGACCGGCCTCCCTCGGCCGAAGACGGCCGAGCTACAGGCGGGGCTGCAAGTGAAGATGGCGCGCGGGACGCGCGGTCGCCTGAGTATCTGCTGAGGCTCCTGGGTTTGGGACAGAATGGTGGGCACCTGATCGTCGGGGTCGACGGGGTGCGGACCGCCCTGCAGGCCGGCAAACTGATGTGCGTGGTGCTCGCGGCCGATGCCAAGCCGCGGGCGATGGACAAGGTCGCCAGGCTCGCGGCGGGGAAGAACATCCCGCTCCTCGCGGGACCCGATGCCGCGACGTTGGGAGATCGGTTGGGCCGGCCGCCGGTGCAGGCGGTCGGGGTGAAGGATCGGGCGTTGGCGGACGGTATCGTCCGCGCGGCCCGACCCTGGACTTAGAGAGAGGTTCGCTTGGGGAAGACTCGCGTTCACGAACTGGCAGCCGAATTCGGCATCTCCGCTGAGCAGCTGATGACGCTGCTCAAGGAGATGAACATCTTCGTCCGGACCCACATGTCGGCGCTCGAGCCCGACCAGGTGGCGGCCGTGCGCGTGCGGTGGGAACGCGAGAAGCGGAAGCCTGCTGCCGATGAGGCCTCCAAGAAGGGGCGCCGCAAGGTGGCCAAGGCCACCGAACCCGCCCCCGCCGCCGCCGCGGCTCCCGTCCGCCGCCGCCGCACCGCCGCCGAGGTGGCGGTGAGCGAAGCGGTCGCCGAAGCCGCGCGTGTCAAGGAAGAGGCCGAGAAGGCCGCCTTCTTCGAGCCCCTCGTGCTCGAGAAGAAGGACGAAGGCCTTGACATCGCCGCTTCGATCCACGAGCGGGCCAAGGCCCTCTTCAAGGATCCGCCGTCGGCACCGCCAGAAGAAGAGGCGGATGAGGCGCGTGAGACGGACGAAGCCGTCGGGTCCATCCCCACGCCGAAGCTTCCCGAGATCCCCAAGCTCCCGGTCAAGCCCGCCAATCCCTTCGGCGATGGTCGGCCCCCGGCGGGACGCATTCCGCCACGGCCCGCCGCGAGTGGGCCAGTGGGCCAGTCGGCCGGTGGGCCGTCGGCGTCCTCCGCTTCGGGGGCCAGGACCCCCTTCATTCCGACCCGGATCGCGCGTCCCGCGCCGAGCACCGAGCGCGGCAGCAACCGCACTGCTCCGGGTGGCAGCGGTGGCCAGCAGCGCACCGCCCCTGGTGGTGGTCCGAGCCGTCCGGGCGGTCCCCGCCCGGTGTTCAGCTCCAGCCGGGGCGGCCCCGCGCCGACCGGCGGCACCACGCCGAACTCGGTCGACAAGAAGCCGGCGGGCGCGCGTCCCGGCTCGAAGAAGGGCTACGGCGATCGCGGCAAGAAGGGGAAGAAGGCCGACGCCGAGGCGGTGCAGGCCAACATCCTGAAGACGCTGCACGGCATGCGCGGCGCGCCGGGCCGGAAGGGGCGGCGCTCCGATGAGCCGACCTTCAGCCAGGTGCAGGCCGGTCTTGCCGCCGAAGAGCGTCAGAAGGAGAAGACCCGCATCCGGGTCAACGAATTCGTCTCGGTGAGCGAGCTCGCCGACACGATGAAGGTGCCCGCCACCCAGATCGTCCAGTTCGCCTTCAAGGAACTGGGGCTGATGGTGACGGTGAACCAGCGCCTCGACTTCGACCAGATCGAGCTGATCGGCAGCGCCTTCGGTTTCGAGGCGATCAAGGAACAGGAGTATCAGGCCGAAGCCGAGAAGGAAGTGACCACCGACAGGGCGGAGGACCTCCAGAGCCGGCCGCCGGTGGTCACCATCATGGGTCACGTCGACCACGGCAAGACCAGCCTCCTCGACTTCATCCGGCACGCCAACGTGGTGGCGGGCGAAGCGGGCGGCATCACCCAGCACATCGGCGCCTACCACGTGCTGTTGCCGGAAGGGAAGGCCATCACCTTCCTCGACACGCCGGGCCACCAGGCCTTCACGGCGATGCGCGCCCGCGGGGCGCAGGTCACCGACATCGTGGTGCTGGTCATCGCGGCCGACGACTCGGTGATGCCGCAGACGATCGAAGCGATCAGCCACGCCCGGAACGCCGGCGTGCCGCTGATCGTGGCGATCAACAAGATCGACCTCCCCGGTGCCAATCCGGACAAGGTCAAGCAGGAGCTGCTGTCGCACAGCGTGGTGCTGGAGCAGTTCGGCGGTCAGGTCCTGTCGACCGAGATCAGCGCCAAGAAGGGGACCAACGTCGACAAGCTGCTGTCGCAGATCCTGCTGCAGGCCGAGATCCTCGACCTCAAGGCCAATCCGGACGGTCCGGCCCAGGGGTCGGTCATCGAGGCGACGCTCGATCCGGGCAAGGGCCCGCTGGCCACGATCCTGGTGCAGCGCGGCACGCTCAAGACCGGCGAGGACTTCATCAGCGGCAAGTACAGCGGCCGTGTCCGCGCAATGTTCGACGAGCGCGGCAAGCAGACCAAGGCGGTCGGCCCATCGATGCCGGTGCAGATCCTCGGCTTCGAAGGGGTGCCGTCGGCGGGCGACTCGTTCGCCGTGGTCGACGACGCCGTGAGCGCGCGCGAGATCGCCCAGAAGCGCCAGCGGCTCGAACGCGAGGCCCAAAGCCGCCGCACCCAGCGGGCGGCGAGCCTCGAGGACTTCTCGCGCCAGATGGCGGCCGGGGCGGTCAGCGCCCTGAAGCTCATCATCAAGGCGGACCAGGGCGGTCCGGCCGAAGCGCTGGCCGACGCGCTGGCCCAGCTTTCGACCACCGAGGTCCGGGTGGACGTCATCCACCGCGGCGTCGGTGCCATCACCGAGAGCGATGTCCTCCTCGCCAAGAGCTCCGGCGCCATCATCCTCGGCTTCCACGTGCGCCCCGACGCCAATGCGCGGACCACGGCGGAGCGCGAGAATGTCGACGTGCGGACCTACCGCATCATCTACGAGGCGGTCGACGACGTCCGCAACGCCCTCGAGGGGCTGCTCAAGCCCGAAGAGAAGGAGTCGGTGCTGGGCGAGGCCGAGGTGCTGCAGACGTTCAAGGTCAGCAAGGTCGGCACCATCGCCGGCTGCATCGTCCGGAACGGCGTCATCCAGCGGGGCAACAAGGTGCGGGTGGTGCGGGACGGCACGCTGGTGTACACCGGCAACCTGTCGAGCCTCAAGCGCTTCAAGGACGACGTCAAGGAGGTCAAGGACGGCCTCGAGTGCGGCATCGGCGTCGAGAACTACAACGACCTCAAGGTCGGCGACCGGATCGAGAGCTTCAAGGTCGAGGAAGTGAAGCGCTTCCTGGTCGGGTCGACGGCGGAGCAGGCGAGCAAGTGATGAGGGAACGTCATGGGTCATGGGTCATGGGTCGTGCGGCTTGCGCGCGGCATCCACGACTCACGACCCACGACCCACGACCCCGATGAAGAAGACCCGCAAGGCGACGCCCCGCCGCCCCGAGCAGGTGGCCGAGACCATCCGCCAGATCATCTCCGGGATGCTGGTGCAGGGGGAGATCCGCGACCCGCGGGTATCGGCCGTGGCGACCACGGTGACCAGCGTGAAGGTGGCGCCCGACCTCAGCTTCGCACGGGTCTGGGTGGCGCTCTCCGGCGAGAAGGCCGACCAGGAGACCGCGGTCGAAGGGCTGCAGAACGCGGCAGGGTTCATCCGCACCCGGCTGGCGCAGGAGCTCACGACCTACACCGCGCCCGAGGTGCGGTTCGTGCGCGACCAGGGGGCGGAGCACGGCGCCCGCATCGACCAGATCCTGGCCGAACTGAAGCGAACAGACGCTCAAGGCGCCCAAGACGCTCATGCCGTGGATGGTCCTGATGGCGCGGGGGACGCGGACTGAGCGCTGTGAACGGCGCGCTCCTGGTCGACAAGCCGGCGGGGGTCACCTCGCATGATGTCGTGGCGATCGTCCGCCGGGTGCTGGGTCAACGGAGCGTCGGACACACCGGCACCCTCGATCCCTTCGCCACGGGATTGCTGGTGATCCTGGTCGGCAAGGCGACTCGGCTCTCGCGGTTCCTCGATGGGTTGCCCAAGGTGTATGCGGGGACGGTGCGGTTGGGACAGGGGTCGGATACCGATGATGCCACTGGGACACTCACTCCCGCGCGACCCACGACCCACGACCCACGACCCGGTCGAGATCAGGTGGCCGCCGCCTTGCAAGAGTTCGTGGGCACTTCCGACCAGATGCCGCCGACCTACTCGGCCAAGAAGATCGACGGAGAACGCGCCTACAAGCGTGCACGGGAGGGGAAGGAAGTCGTCCTCCAGCCGGCGGCCGTGACGGTCCACACCGCGGACCTGCTCCGCTACGAGTGGCCGGACGCCGAGATCCGGGTGAGCGTGAGCGCCGGGACCTACATCCGCTCCCTGGCGCGGGATCTGGGGGGGAAGCTGGGAACGGTGGCGCACTGTGCGTCGTTGCGGCGCGAGGCGATCGGGGAGTTCCGAGTTGATGCCGCGATCTCCCTCGAAGTGCTTCAAGACGGAGTGGCTGAGGGGCGGACAGGCGGAAAATTCACACCGCTCGAATTGGTGGCGCACTTGCCAAGGCAAGAGGTGACCGAGGCCGAACTGGTCGATCTGGGCCACGGACGCGCGATCGCAGGGCGGGTGGCGGAGGGGACGACGGCGCTGGTGCATGAGGAGCAGTTGATCGCGATCGCGGAAGTGAAGGACGGGAAGGCGCAGCCGGTCGTCGTGTTGACGGGGGCGGAGTGATGTCACCAGCGACCACCGACCAGCGACCCTTTCTGATCCCCAGCGAAGGTACCGTCGTCACGGTGGGCACCTTCGACGGCATCCACCGGGGACATCGGGCGGTGCTCGAGGAGATCGCGCGGCGGGCGCGCGAGGCGGGCCGGCAGAGCGTCCTGGTGACCTTCGACCCCCATCCCCTTGCGGTGGTGAACCCCCAGCTCGCCCCACCCCTCCTCACGACGGGGGGCGAACGACAGGAAGCGCTGGCCCTCACGGCGCTCGACCACGTCTGGGTGGTGCGGTTCGATCACGAAGTCGCGATGCTCGAGCCGGAACAGTTCATCGAGCGGCTGGTCGGTGCCCTCGGCATGAAGGAACTGGTGATCGGGCACGATCACGGTTTTGGGCGCGGACGGAGTGGGGACGTCCGGACTCTCCAGGCGCTGGGCGCCAGGCTGGGTTTTTCAGTGGATGTGGTCGCACCCGTGGAGGTGGCGGGACACGTGGTGTCGAGCACCGCGGTGCGGCGGATGGTCGGGGGCGGGGATCTGGACGGCGCCGCGCGGTTGCTGGGACGGCCGTATGTCGTGGTGGGGCGGGTGGAGCACGGGACGGGGCGGGGCCGGACCATCGCCATCCCGACCGCGAACCTCGGCGGGGTGCCCGCCAACAAGCTGTTGCCACCGGACGGCGTCTATGCCGCTCGGGTGGAGACGCGGACCGGCCGATACGGCGGGATGCTGAATCAGGGCGGCAAGCCGACGTTCGGCGACGGCCGCCGGTCGATCGAGGTACACCTCTTCGGTTTCACGGGCGACCTCTACGACGAGTGGGTGAAGGTGGAGTGGGTACGGCGCCTCCGCGATGTCCGGAAGTTCGACTCTCCGGCGGCGCTGGTGGCCCAGTTGCACGACGATCGCGCGCGATCCGAGGCCGTGTTGGCCGAGGCCGCGACGCGCCAGACCTGATCCAGTCACGCTTCCGGGACCGATGTTCTCATCCATCCGCAGTCGACTGATCCTGATCGCCGTCCTTACGGTGACGAGCCTCTGGGCGCTCCGCCCCCGCCAGGTGCGGGAGACGGTCACGCACGAAGACGGCTCCACCTCGGACTCCACCGTCACCCAATGGGGCCCGAACCTCGGCCTCGACCTCCAGGGCGGGATGCACCTCGCCCTCGAGCTCGACCAGAGCAAGGTCGTCTCGACCGATCCGAAGAAGGATCTCGACCTGGCGCTGATCATCCTGCGGAAGCGCATCGATGAGTTCGGCGTGAGCGAGCCGGTGATCCAGAAGTCGGGGAACGACCGGATCGTGGTCGAGCTCGCCGGCCTGAAGGACCCTGAGCGGGCGCGCGCCATCGTGCAGCGGAGCGCCTTCCTCGAGTTCCGCATCACCGACAAGAGCCAGGCGCTCGAGCGCGCCCTGCCCGCGATGGACCGGGCGCTCCGTGCCGCCGGCGTCACCACGCCGGGGGCCACGCCATCGGCGCCCAACGCGGTGACCCAGCTGCTCGGCGGCGACTCGGCCCGGGCCGACACCAGTATCGTGACCGACGGCATCCTCTCCAGCCTGATCCATCCGGCGGGCGGGGCGGGATACACCCCGATGCCGGGCGAATACATGGTGCCGGTGGGCGCGGCCGACCGGGTCGACTCGCTGCTGAGCGTCCCGAGCGTGATGCGTGAGCTGCCACGCGGACTCACCTGGCGGTGGGACCCCGACACCGTCTCGGTCGGCGTCGAGCCATACCGGATGCTCTACATGCTCGAGGACCGGGCCATCATGGACGGCACCCACCTCGAGGAGTCGCAGGCCCAGATCGATCCGCTCACCAGCGGCGCGATCGTGACCTTCCAGCTCGACCGGACGGGGGGCCGCATCTTCGGCCGCGAGACCGGCCAGCACGTCGGCGACTACATGGCGATCCTGCTCGACGGTCGGGTGCAGGGACGCCCGCCGGTGATCAACAGCCGCATCGACCGCCGCGGCCAGATCACCCTCGGCAACAAGACGATGCAGGAGGCGCAGGACCTGGCGCTGTCGCTCAACGCCGGCGCCCTCCCGGTGCCGCTCAAGATCGTCGAGCAGACCCAGGTCGGCGCCTCGCTCGGCGCCGACTCGATCCGCGGCGGCGCCATCGCCGGGCTGGTCGGCACCGCGCTGGTGATCCTGATCATGGTCGGGTACTACAAGCTGAGCGGTCTCCTCGCGGTGGGCGGGTTGGTCTTCTACATCCTGTTCACGGTCGGTGCCCTCACGGCGGTGGGTGCCACGCTGAGCATGCCCGGCCTCGCCGGCATCGTGCTCTCGATCGGCATCGCGGTCGACGCCAACGTGCTGATCTTCGAGCGGATCCGGGAGGAGCTGGACCACGGCAAGAATGTGCGGCTCGCCATCGACGAGGGCTTCAAGCACGCGATGAACGCCATCATCGACTCGAACGTGACCACGGTGATGACCGCGCTGTTCCTGTTCCAGTTCGGCACCGGCCCCGTCAAGGGCTTCGCCGTCACGCTGACCTTCGGCATCGCGGCCTCGATGATCACGGCGATCTTCGTGGTGCGCACCTTCTACATGATCTGGCTGGAGCGGAAGCCCGCCCTGGCCGAACTGAGCATCTGACCATGCGCCTCTTCAAGCACGCCAATTTCGACTTCATCAAGATCCAGAAGTGGGCCTGGGGCATCACGGCCGCGATCATCATCCCCGGGATCGTCGCCATGATCGCCCTGCCGACCAACTCCTCGGTCGAGTTCACCGGCGGCACCCTCGTGCAGGTGCAGGCGGAGCAGGCGCCCGACTTCGGCCGCCTGCGTGAGGCGCTGTCGGCCAATGGCCTCCACGGCGCCGAGTTGCAGCAGTACGGTCGTCCCACCGAGTTCGTGATCCGGGCCCGTGCGGCGGTGACCGGCACCGACGCCGACAACACCACCGTCACCGCCCAGGCGGTCGGGAAGGCGCTCGATGAGGTGCTCGGGGCGGGGAAGTGGATCAACATGCACACCTACGCCGTCGGCCCCAAGGTCGGCGCCGAGTTGCGGACCCAGGCATTCTACCTGATCCTGCTCTCCTTCTTCGCGGTGACCATCTACCTCGCCTGGCGCTTCGAGTGGCGCTTCGGCGTGGCGGCGGTGCTCGCCACCATGCACGACATCGTCGCCACGGTCGGCTTCATCACCATGATGCGGTTGGAAGTGAGCCTGGTGGTGGTGGCGGCGGTGCTGTCGATGGTGGGCTATTCGCTCAATGACACCATCATCATCTTCGACCGCGTCCGCGAGAACCTCCACAAGTACAAGCGGAGCGATCTCTACGGCATCCTCAACCGGTCGGTGAACGAGACGCTGCCCCGTTCGATCCTGACCCACGGCACCACGCTCAGCACCCTCGGCGCCCTCGCCATCTTCGGCGGCGACGTGATCCGGCCCTTCGCGCTGGTCATGTTCTTCGGGGTCTTCACCGGCACCTTCTCGTCGATCTTCATCGCTCCGCCGGTGCTGCTCTACATCGAGCGGCGCTGGCCCGGACAGGACGTGAAGGGGGCCCGGAGCATCGCGGCGCCGACCGTGACACCGGCGGCCCCCGCCACGCGCTGATCCGCGTGCTGGTCGACGCCCACTGCCACCTGTTCGACCGGCAGTTCGACGCGGACCGCGACCTGGTCCTCGAACGTGCCAGGGCAGCGGGCGTGGGTCACATCGTGATCATCGGAGGGTCCCGCGCCGCCGCTGAGGCGGCGCTTGCTCTATGTAGCTTGGCCGCCAGTAGCTTGGCCGTCCCGGCCGAGGGGAGCCGGCCCACCTGCTCGGTCGTCACCGGCCTCCACCCGCACGACGCCAAGGATTGGGGCGCGGAGTACGAGTCCTGGATTCGCGCGGTCTGCGCCCCAGCGCCCCAGCGCCCCACCGCCGCAGCGCTCGGCGAGATCGGCCTCGATTACCATTACGACCACTCCCCGCGCGAGGTCCAGCGGCGGGCCTTCGACACCCAGCTGGCGCTGGCCCAGGAACTGAAGCTCCCGGTGGTGATCCACTCCCGCGAGGCCGACGACGACATCCTGGCCGCGCTTCGCAACTTCCCAAGGGTCCGCGCCGTCCTGCACTCGTTCTCCAGCGGGATCGCGCTGCTCGAAGGAGCGCTCGCCCTGGGCCACTGGGCCTCGTTCAGCGGAATGGCGACCTTCAAGAACTGGACCCTGGATGACGCTATCCGGATGGTGCCCGCGGGGCGGCTGATGGTCGAGACCGATGCGCCGTACCTGGCGCCGATCCCGTATCGCGGCAAGCGGAACGAACCATCCTATGTGGTGAAGGTGGCGGAGCGGGTGGCGGTGGTGCGGGGGACATCGTACGACGAGATCTGCGCCCAGACGACTGCGGCGTGCACTGAATTCTTCGGAGATCGTATCGGAGCGCGGCCTTAGCAGGATGTCATCCCGAGGGCATTGCCCGAGGGATCTTGCCTGGGATGGCTCTGGATCGTCCACTTCGCGACAGTGACGGTAGATCCCTCGGGTCTTCGCCCCTCGGGATGACATTTCAGCCCAAGTTGAGAGAGGCTCAATGGCACCGAAAGTTCCCTCCGACATCGAGATCGCCCAGGCGGCGAAACTGCGTCCCATCGCGGACGTCGCCGCCGAGCTCGGCCTCGGCCCCGACGACATCCTCCCCTATGGCAGGAACAAGGCCAAGTTCGCGCCCCACATCATGGCGCGCGCCGCGACCGCCAAAGGGCACCTGGTGCTCGTCACCGGCATCAACCCGACGCCTGCGGGGGAAGGGAAGAGCACGGTGACCGTTGGTCTCGCCCAGGCGATGCGTCGCCTCGGCAAGAAGGCGCTGGTCTGCATCCGCGAGCCGTCGCTCGGGTCGGTGTTCGGGGTGAAGGGGGGAGCGGCCGGCGGCGGCTATTCCCAGGTGATCCCGATGGACGAGATCAACCTCCATTTCACCGGCGACTTCCACGCCATCACCAGCGCCCACAACCTCCTCAGCGCGATGATCGACAATCATCTGCACTGGGGCAACACGCTGGGACTCGATCCGCGCCGCATCACCTGGCCCCGCACCATCGACATGAACGACCGCGCCCTCCGGCACGCGGTCGTCTCGCTCGGAGGGATCAACGCCGGGCCGGTGCGTGAGGAGCGCTGGGTCATCGTGCCGGGGTCCGAGATCATGGCCATCCTCTGCCTTGCCACCGACATCACCGACCTGGAGACCCGACTCGGTCGCATCGTGGTGGGCTTCACCCGCGACCGTCGGCCGGTCACCGCCTCGGAGATCCGGGCCTCCGGGGCCATGACGTTGCTGCTCAAGGACGCGCTCCTGCCTAACCTGGTGCAGACGCTGGAAGGGGGGCCGGCCATCGTACATGGCGGGCCGTTCGGCAACATCGCCCACGGCTGCAACTCGCTCGTCGCCACCAGGCTCGCCCTGGGCCTCGCCGACATCGTGCTGACCGAGGCGGGGTTCGGTGCCGACCTCGGCGCCGAGAAGTTCTTCGACATCAAGTGCCGCTTCGGCGACCTCAAGCCCGAGGCGGCGGTCATCGTCGCGACGATCCGCGCGCTCAAAATGCACGGCGGCGTCAAGAAGGACGCCCTCGGCACCCCCGACGTCGCCGCGCTCAAGCGCGGGATGGTCAACCTCGAGGCGCACGTCAAGAACATCGCCAAATTCGGCGTGCCCGCGGTCGTGGCGCTCAACCGCTTCACCAGCGACACCGACGAGGAGGTGCAGACCGTCCTCGACGCCGTGGCGGGCTGGGGCGCACGCGGAGCGCTTTCCGATGTCTGGGCCGAAGGGGGCAAGGGGGGCGAGGCGGTCGCCAAGGAGGTGCTGGCGCTCATCGACGGGAAGACCGCCGACTTCCGGCCGCTCTACGATGCGAGGCTGCCGATCAAGGAGAAGATCGAGGTCATCGCCCGCGAGATCTATGGCGCTGATGGGGTCGATTACAGCGCGGCCGCCGAGAAGAACATCACCCTCCTCGAGTCCATCGGGCTGGCCAAGACCCCGGTCTGCATCGCCAAGACCCAGTACTCGTTCTCCGACGACGCGACCAAACTCGGTCGCCCGACCGGCTTCCGCATCACCGTGAAAGACGTGACCCCCTCGGCCGGCGCCGGCTTCGTGGTCGCCTTCGCGGGGGATATCATGACGATGCCGGGGCTCTCCCGGGTGCCGTCGGCCGAGGCGATCCGGATCCGGGCGGACGGGGTGATCGAAGGGCTGTTCTAGGCAAGCAGGTGATCGCGAAAGCGCGACAGGGCGAAACGCTGCTCCTTGTTGGCGCACCGGCATCGCTGAGTTGGAGAGTTCAGGATTGTTTTTGTGGGTCCGGGGTGCCGGCCTCCCAACACCCACAAAGTCAGGTTGGTCCAGCCGTCGCACCACAGGCAGCACCCTCGCACGGAGCAGCGTTTCGCACTGTCGCGTTTTCGCGATGATCTGCCGGCATATTGCACCGAGGTCTGCGCAGGACCGCAGATCCGGGTAGGACAGTCAGGTGATCGCGAAAGCGCGACAGGGCGAAACGCTGCTCCTTGTTGGCGCACCGGCATCGCTGAGTTGGAGAGTTCAGGTTTGTTTTTCGTGGGTCCGGGGTGCCGGCCTCCCAACACCCACAAAGTCAGGTTGGTCCAGCCGTCGCACCACAGGCAGCACCCTCGCACGGAGCAGCGTTTCGCTCTTTCGCGCTTTCGCGATGAAATGCCTTGCATCCTACATTTGACCCAGAGCCCGCGATGACCATCAAATTCATCAGCACCGACGCCGCACCGAAGGCCATCGGCCCCTACAGTCAAGGGGCCGTCGCCAACGGCTTCATCTATACCGCGGGCCAGATAGCCCTCGACCCCTCCACGATGGACGTGGTGACGGGGGACGTGAAGGCGCAGACCGACCGGGTGATGGCCAACCTTCAGGCGATCCTCAAGGCGCAGGGCTCCGACCTCAGCAAGGTCGTGAAGACCACCGTCTACCTGGTCACGATGGACGACTTCGCCGCGATGAACGAGGTCTACGCCAACTGGTTCGGCGAACACCGCCCCGCGCGGTCGACCGTGGCGGTCGCGGGACTGCCCCGGAATGTGCGAGTCGAGATCGACGTCGTGGCACTGGCGTAAGCGGTAAGCGGGGGTGATCCTCCCCGGCGGCCCGCTCACCGCTCACCGCTCACCGCTCACCGCTCACCGCTCACTCTCCTATGACCACTGCGATCCTCTACAACCCCGTCGCCGGCCGCGGCCGAGCCCGTGCTACCGTCGCCGAAGTGGTCAAGGAAGCACGTCGCCATTTCCGGGACGTGGAGCTCCTGACCACCGAGTCGCCGGGCGACGGCGTGCGGCTCGGGAAGCTGGCGGCGGAGCGGGGGATGGAGCGGGTCATCGTGGTCGGCGGCGACGGCACGGTGCACGAGGCGGCCAACGGCATCCTCTCCGTCCGGCGCCCCACTCTCCCCGCCCTCGGTGTGGTCCCCGAAGGCACCGGGAATGATTTCGCCAAGTTGATCGGCACCGCCGGGTGCGGCGCCAGTGAGGCGGTGCGCCGGCTCGCGCACGGCCAGCTCGCCCGGTACGACATCGGCGAGGCGTGGGGTGAGTACTTCGTCAACACCCTGGGCGTCGGGCTCGACGCCGAAGTGGCCCGCCACCTGCGGACGGTGAAGCACCTCCGGGGCACGCTCGCTTACGGGATGGCGCTGCTTCGCGCGCTCCGGACCTACCGCGACCTCGAACTCGAGATCACGGTCGGTACCGAACGATTCTCGGGGAAATGGCTGATGGTGGCGGCCGGGATCGGGGCGGTGGAGGGAGGCGGCTTCCACCTGATGCCGAGCGCCCGTCCCGACGACGGCCAGCTCGACGTCTGCGCCATCCGCCCGGTGGCGTTGTTGCGACTCCTGGCACTGGTACCGATGGTGATGCTGGGGAAGCACGCCCGATTCCGTGAGGTCTGGATGGGTCGTACCGACCGCATCACCTTCCGTGGCACCCAACCCATCTTCGTCCATGTCGACGGCGAACTCCGCTCCCCCGGCTCCACCGAACTCGCGATCACGATCCACCCCGGCCTCCTCTCCGTGATCAAGGTCGGTGGCCGGTAGTCGGGGACAGGAAGTCGGTGGTCGGTAGTCGGTAGCTGATATGATCCTAGGTATAGTTCCCTCCATACAGCGCCGTGCCCGAAACTGGTACGGATCCGCTACCGACCACCGACTACCGGCATCTTCTGTGGCCAACTTCGCGAGCGACAACACCGCGCCGGTCCATCCGGAGGTCCTCAAGGCGGTGGCCGCCGCCAACGAGCGGCACGCTCCCGCCTACGGCGACGATCCCTGGACCGAGCGGGCCCTCTCCCGGGTGCAGGCGCTCCTCGGCGCCGACGTGCCGGCGTTCGTGGTCTGGAACGGCACCGGTGCGAACGTGCTGGGGCTCAGTGCCCTTCTCCGGCCGCGCGACGCGATCATCTGCGCCGAAGACGCGCATATCCACGCCGACGAGGGAGGTGCGCCTGAGCGATTCACCGGGGCCAAGCTGATCGACCTGCCGACACCCGACGGCAAGCTCCGTCCCGCCCAACTCGAGCCCCTCCTCGCCGCGATCGGCGACCAGCACCACGTCCAGCCGCGGGTCGTCGCGATCACCCAGTCGACCGAGCGTGGCACGGTGTACGCGCCCGCGGAGATCAGGGCGCTGGCCGATTGGGCCCACCGGCATCGGATGTATCTCCACGTCGACGGCGCCCGCATCGCCAATGCGACAGTTGCCCTCGGTGGCGACCTCCGCGCCACCACCCGCGCCCTCGGTGTCGACGTGCTGAGCTTCGGGTTCACCAAGAATGGGGGGATGGGGGCCGAGGTCGTCTGTTTCCTGGACCCGGCGCTGGGTGAGGAATTCCGCTTCGTGCGGAAGCAGGGAATGCAGCTCGCGTCGAAGATGCGCTACCTCTCGGCGCAGGTCGACGCGTTGCTCGCCGACGGCCTCTGGCTCCGCCTTGCGGAACACGCGAATGCGATGGCCCGTCGCCTCGCCGCGGGAGCCGCAAAAGTGCCAGGTGTCCGGCTGGCCTGCCCACCCGAGGCCAACGCGATCTTCGCCCACCTTCCCGACGCCGCCATCCCCAGGCTCCAGGCCCGCCACCCCTTCTATGTTTGGAAGCAGGGGAGCGATGGCACCAGCGAAGTGCGCTGGATGTGCAGCTGGGATACCACGGAGGGAGAAGTGGACGAGTTCGTGCAGGCAATGGGAGAGGTGCTCGGATGAGGCGGTCCGGCGGTCCGGCGGTCCGGCGGTCGATCTTTGCGGTGGCTATCGCATTGCTGGTGGCGAGTTCGTTGCGCGCTCAGGATTCGTTGACCGCCCGACCGCCCGACCGCCCGACCGACACCACGCAGTACGCAGCACCCAGCACGCGATATGCCGCCCCCGTCGCTTCCGACAGCCTCCGCCGCCCCACCACCCCCATCGGGGCGATGTTCCGGTCCTTCCTGATCCCGGGCTGGGGGCAGGCGGTCTACGGGCGCAGGGTCACCGCCGGGGTCATGATGGGGTTCGAAGGCCTCTCCCTCGGCATGCTCCTCAAGGTCAAGAGCGAGTTGGACCAGATCGAGGAGACCGGATCGGGTCGGTGGCGCGCCAAACGCCAGGAACAGCAGGACTGGTTCACCGTGCTGATCTTCAACCACCTGATGTCGGGACTCGATGCGTACGTGTCGTCACATCTCTATGACTTTCCGGGTGACCTCGAACTGCAGGCACTCCCCTCCGGCGGGATGCGCTTCGGCGTGACGCTCCCGCTGGGGCCGCGATGAACGCCGCCGGCCCGATCGGGATCTTCGACTCCGGCATCGGTGGCCTCACGGTCACCGGAGCCATCCTGCACGCCCTGCCCGGCGAGTCGACCGTCTACTTCGGTGACACCGCGCGGGTGCCATACGGACCGAAGAGCCCGGAAGTGGTGCGCCGCTACTCCCTCGAGATCCTCCACTGGCTGGTGGGCCAGGGGGTCAAGCTCGTCACCATCGCCTGCAATACCAGCACTGCGCACGCGCTCGACGCCCTGCGTGCCGAGTCGCCGGTACCGGTGATCGGGGTGATCGAACCGGGGTCGCGGGCGGCGGTGCGGGCCTCCAAGACCGGTCGGATCGGCGTCATCGGCACCGCCGGCACCATCGCGAGCGGGGCGTACACCCGGACCATCCACGCCCTCCGTCCTGACGCGGTGGTCGAGGCCGACGCCTGCCCCCTCTTCGTCCCGCTGGTCGAGGAGGGGTGGTTCGACCATCCGGCCACGGAGCTGGTGGCGCGCCAATACCTCGCGCCAATGATCGCCGCGCGGGTCGACACCCTCGTCCTCGGCTGCACCCACTATCCCCTGCTCAAGCCGCTGCTCGCCCGGGTGATGGGCCCGGGGGTCACGTTGATCGACAGCGCCGAGGAGACGGCGCGCGCGGTGGCGGCGGTGCTGGCCGAGCAGGGGATCGCGCGGGCGCCGGGCGGAGCGGCGAGCCATCGCTTCGCGGTGAGCGACGATCCCGCCCGCTTCACGGCGGTGGGGTCGCGGTTCCTGGGGGAGCGGTTGTCGGGGGTGGAGGTGGTGTCGGTGGAAGGATCGAGTTGAGAGTTCGGAGTTGGGAGGGGTGCAACGTTCAGGACCGATCCGTTTGGCCGAGCGTCATCCTCGCTTGCACCCCTCCCAACTCCAAGCTCCTCACTCCTATGCGTAGTTGCGCAGTTCCGCCCCACCCGCCGTCACCACCCCGTACTTGAATCCTTCCAGCCACGCCCCCGGATTGAAATAGACCTGCGTTCCGGTCACGCTCTCGTTCGCGGGGCGGTGGGTGTGGCCCATCACCACGAGGTTGAGCGCGGGGTCGGCCGCGAGGCGGGCACGGGCCCACGCCGCTTGGCGCTCGGAGGCCGCGGCGAGGACCGCCGGGTCGACTTCCGTATTGCCGAGGTGGGTCGTCATTCGATCGACGAGGCGGCAGGCGAGGTCGGGGTGGAGGAGCCGGAAGGCGGCGAGGAGGACGGGGTTCTTGGTCAGGTGGAAGAGCAGGCGGGCGGATCGGTTCCGTTCGGTGATCCCGTCGCCGTGGATGGCGAGGGCCTTCCGGTAGCCGACCTCGAATGTCATCTCCAGCGGTGCGAAGCGGATGTCGATGTCGTTCCAGAAGGTGCCCCCCCAGCGGTCGTGGTTGCCGCCGGTCATCACGATCGGGACCCGCTGGCGCAGGTGTTCGAGGGCCGCTGCGCACCGAAAGGCCTGGCGCGGGATGACCCGCTTCCAGGCGAAGAAGAAGTCGTAGAGGTCGCCGTTGATGAGCAGGGCGTCGCCCAGGGTGGGTACTTCGTCGAGGAAGTCGAAGAACGCTTCTTCGGTGGCGGCGGGGCAGGCGCCCAGGTGCACATCCTGGACGACGACGAGTTGGTGGCCAAGCATGGGGGTGTAAGGTAACAGGCCTCTGCCCGGTAGGCGGAGACGTTACGCGGACTGCGGACTGAGGACTGCGTGGCTAGTTTGCAGGGTCCGCGCAGCACGCAGCACGCGTCACGTCCCATTCTGGGGGGAGATGTGCTTGTAGAGACCACCCACCGCGTCAACTACTCTGAAGTGGACCAGATGGGCGTGGTCTACCATGCCAACTATCTGATCTGGCTCGACGTGGCGCGCTGTGAGCTCCTGCGACAGGCGGGGATGAGCTACAAGGAGCTGGAGGGGCAGGGGTTCTTTCTGGCGGTGAGCGAGGCCCGGGTGCGTTACAAGCGCGCCGCCCGCTATGACGACCTGATCCGGGTCCGTTGCTGGGTCCGCGAGGTCGGGAGCCGCAAGGTGGGGTTCGGGTATGCCATCGAGCACGCCGAGCGAGACGAGCTCCTCGCCACCGCGGTGATCGAGCTGATCTCCCTCTCCCACGCCTTCCAGCCCACCCGACTCCCTGCCGAAGTGGCCACGATGTTGCCGGTGACGGCCGATCCCATTCGAGTGGAATAGATGAGAGCAATGAACCGCGTAGGATGCTGGGCGCTGGCCTTGGGGATGTTCAGCGCCACGGCGCCACAGCGCCTCAGCGCCCAGACCGAAGCGACCGTCTCCCGCCTGGCCCCCATCCTCGCAGCCGAAGATGCGCGTGACTTCCAGGAGGGGCTCTTCGGTGGCGCGCTCATCGATCCCGATACCCTGGTCCGGCGCACCGCCATCCGCGCCCTCGGCCGGATCGGGGATCCTCGTGCAATCCCGCTCCTCATTCCGGTGCTGACCCAGCCCGATGTCGCCGATATCCGCGCCGAGGCGGCCTTCGCGCTCGGATTGCTGCGCGACTCGACCGCGGTGCCGGCCCTGATCGGCTGGCTGCGCGGACCGGTCGCGGTGCGTGGCACGGCGGTGGAGGAGGGGATCCTCGCGCTGGCCCGCATCGGCGGCCCCGAGGCGGCGGCCTTCTTGACCCAGGTCCTGCTCGATCCCCGCGCGGCCCGCGCCGACAGCGGCGACCGGGCGCAGGGTGCCGCCATCCGGGAAGTGTGGCGCCTGGGGCGCCTCGCTCCGATACCGGTGATGCTCGCCGCCACCAGTGACGCGAACAAGGTCGGTCCGGCCATCTACGGCCTCGCGCGACTCCGCTCCAAGGAGGCGGCGCGGGTCTTCATCGACGCGGCGCGTTCGCTCGATGCCGCGGTGCGGCAGGACGCGATCCGCCCGCTCACGCGCGACTATGCCCGGGAGGCTGGCCTCGAGCCGAGCAATGTCACCTCGACCCTGCGGCGGGCCCTCGGCGATCGCGATGCGGGAGTGCGGATCAACGCCCTGCGTGCGCTCGCCACATTCGGTGATTCCGCTTTCTCGCTCGACGTGGCCCCCCTCCTCGAAGACCAGTTGGTGAATGTTCAGGTCACCGCCGCCACGGCTCTCGGGCAGTTGGGTGGAACGACCGCGGTGACCGCGCTGCAGCGCGTACTCGACGCTCGGCGACCCTGGGCCCTGCGGCGCGAGGCGCTCTTCGCCCTCGCCCGGATCGACCAGGCTGCCTTCCGCATGGCGGTGGCGCCCTGGAGCGCGGGGAACGATTGGCGCGATCGCGCCACCGCGGCCGAAGCGATCGCAAAGGTCGCTCCCGCTGAACTCGGCCACTTCCTGACCGACGCGGACGCCAGGGTGGTGGCCGCCGCCTTGCAGGCGTGGGCCACAGCGGTGCCGGGCGCCGACCCCGCGCTGGTCGGTGCCGCCCGCGTGCGCCTGAACGCGCCCGATGCGATGGTCCGATCCACCAGCGCGGACATCGTCGCGCGGGCCGCCGCGGGGCGTGACGTGTCGGCCCTGACCGATGCCTGGCGGCACGCGGCGCGGGACTCGTTCCCCGATGCCGCCCAGAGTGCCCTGGCCGCCCTGCTCGCCATCGCGCGGGGCCCCGACTCCCTCGCGGCCCACGCCTTCGCCGTCAGCGAAGGGCCGCCCGTCGATCCGCTCCTCAAGGGGTGGGCCGAGAAGAACTGGCCCGAGCTGAGCGACCGCTGGGGTCCGAGCCGGCCGATCGTCACCGGACGCACCCTCGAGGACTACCGCGCGATCGCGCGCAAATATCTCGTCGCGACCGACAGCACCAGATACCCGCGCGTCATCATCGAGGTGGCGGACCGCGGACCGATCCTGGTGGAGCTCTTCGGACCCGATGCGCCGCTCACCGTGGCCAACTTCCTCCGCTTGGTCGACCGGAACTATTTCGACGGCCAGCGCTTCCACCGGGTGGTGCCGAATTTCGTGATCCAGGCCGGCGACCCGCGGGGCGACGGCAACGGCGGACCGGGGTGGGCCATCCGGGACGAGATCAATCGCAAGCGCTATGCCGCCTGGATGGTCGGCATGGCCTTGAGCGGCCCCGATACCGGCGGCAGCCAGTGGTTCATCACCCTCGCCCCCCAGCCCCACCTCGATGGCAACTACACCATCTTCGGCCGGCTCCGGGGCGGCGATGCCAACGCGCTGAAGGTCGTCCAGGGCGACCAGATCAGGCGGATACACCGGTGAAGCGCTGGGGCGGTGGGGCGCTCGGGCGCTGGGAGCCGGTCCTCGCAGCGCTGCTGCTGTTCAGCGCCGCGGCGCCGCAGCGCCTCAGCGCCCAGTTCACCCAGTTCGGCCAGAACAAGGTCCAGTACCGCACCCTCGAGTGGCGCATCGCCAAAGGGCCGCACGTCGACCTCTACTTCTATCCCGAAGAGGCGGCACTCGCGCCGACGGTGTTGCAATGGGCCGAAGAGAGCTACGACTCGCTGGTGCTCCGGTTCAACTGGGAGCTCATTCGGCGGGTGCCGCTCATCGTCTACGCCTCCCACAGCGACTTCGAGCAGACCAACGTCCTCCCCTTCGTCCCCCCCGAGGGGATCCTCGGTGTCACCGACTTCCTCAAGCACCGCGTCACCCTGCCGTTCCGCGGCAACTACGCCGAGTTCCGCGCCACCCTGCGGCACGAGATGGTGCACGTCTTCCAGCTCGCGCTGCTGGGGGAGAACTACGCCCGCACTCTCCGGAGTTCCGGGGCGGTCACCCCGCTCTGGTGGACGGAGGGATTGGCCGAGCACTGGTCGGGGGGACAGGACGCGCGCGATGAGATGGTGCTGCGCGATCTGGTGCTGGGCGGCCGATTGCCGCGACTGCAGGATCTCGAGTACACCACCTCGGGGATCGTCTATCCGCTGGGCGGACGGATCCACGATCGGCTGGCCCAGCAATACGGCGAGTGGCGGCCCGCGCTGGTGTACAAGGAGCTCTGGCGCTACGAGACCTTCGATGAGGTCATCCAGGGGGTCTACGGCCGCTCGATCGCGGAGCTCGATGCCGACTTCCAGGTCGCGATGCGGCGGGCCTATCTCCCGGTCGTGGCCGAGCGCGCGGCGCCGGGGACCCTTGGTCAGGTACTGGCCCGCGGCGGGGTGAAACCCGCACTTGCCGTCGACAGCGCCGGGGAGGAACGGGCGATGTACTACACCGCACCGAATGGCTATGTCGAGATCGGTTCGCGGCGCCTCGATGGCAAGGGAAAGCGAACGGTGGTCCGGTCGGGGCGTTCCGGTGATCTCGCCTCCTTCCATCCCTTCGAAAGCCGCCTCGATGCGAGCCGCCCCGGGTACATCCTGGCCGGGACCAAGGTCGATGACCGCGATGCGTTGATGATCTGGGACATCACGAGTCACCGTGTGGTCGGGCGCTATCGGTTCCCGACACTCGTCTCGGTGGTCTCTCCCGCCTGGCTCCCGGGGGGGGAGGCCGTGGTGTTCAGCGGCTTGAGCGTCGATGGGGTCTCCGATCTCTACCGGTTCACCTTCGCCACCGAGCAGCTTGAGCGGCTGACCCATGACCACTACCAGGATCTCGACCCGAGTCCGAGTCCGGATGGAGCCAGCCTCGTCTTCGCCTCCGACCGGGGTCCGGGCGGACTCGCGGGAGCGATGAACCTCTACCTCCTCGACCTGACCGGGGGAGCGATCCGCCCGCTCACCGACGGGGCCTGGGTCGACGAGTCGCCGCGATGGGCGGCGAACGGCCGGATCTATTTCAGTTCCTCGCGCGACGGCGTGCTCAACATCTTCTCGGTCGACTCCCTCGGCGTCGGCCGGCGCGAGACCTCGACCTGGACCGGCGCCTACGATCCCACCTGGGTCCCCGGGCGTGATGCGATCCTCGCCGGGACCTTCGAGGGGCTGTCGTTCAACGTGGCCCTCTTCCGGCCCGACCTCGCGGCGCGGATCGACTCGGCCGACGCGCCGGCCCCGCCGCGCGACAGCGTCCCGCTCGCCTCGTGGGACTGGCCCGCCGGCGCCGCGGAGATCCAGGCGGTGCGCGAGCCCGAACCCTACAAGAGCCGGCTCGGCCTCGACTTCGGGGTCACCTCGGTGACTTACTCCCCCGGCCGATACACCGCTCCGGGCGCTGCGGCGCTGCTCTCCGACCTTCTCGGTGACCACATTGCCTTCATCACCGCGTCCACCTACGCGGGACGGGACCTCGGTGGCGTCCTCGACAACCTCAATGTCACAGCCATCTACTTCGATCAGGACAGCCGGGTCAACTGGGGCGTCGGCGCGTTCCGGTCCAAAGGCTATGTCTACGAAGTGAACCGGGTGGTGGACTACCGGGAGGCCACGACCGGCGCCTTCGGCATCATCCGGTATCCGCTCAGCACCTTCCGCCGGGTCGATGGAGTGTTCACCCTCGAGTATTCCGATCGCTTCGACTTCACCCTCCCGGTCTCCCAGCCGAGGCGGCGGGGGCTGATCGCCACCCAGTCGGTCTCCTACGTGTTCGACAACTCGATCTGGGGGGTGTATGGACCGATCGACGGTCAGCGATTCGGCCTCACCACCAGCCTGTCCAGCGACCTCTCGAGCGGACGATTCGACGGGTGGTTCGCTTCCGCTGACTACCGGTCTTACCTTCGGACCACTCGCCAGAGTGCGTTCTCCACCCGGATCCTGGGGTATTACGCCGGGGGAGAGCGGCCTCGACGGATCAATCTCGGCGGCTCCCTGGGGGTCCGTGGCTTCCCCTGGTACGGGTATGTGTCCGGGAGCAAGGCGATCATGCTCAACGAGGAATTCCGCTTCCCGATCTTCGACCACATCGATCTGGGTTTTCCCGGCGGCAACTTCGGCCTCCCCGGGATCCAGGGAGCGTTCTTCGGCGACCTCGCGGCCGCCACCACCCCCGGGAGCGTGCGCGGACCCCTCCTCTCCAGCCGAGGGATCGGCTGGCGGATGGCACTCGGCCCCTTCGCCGTCATTCGACTCGATTGGGGGAAGCGCCGTGTCCATGGCAATCCTGCCATTTATGGGCTTCAGCCAGCCTATCGGTCGAGTACCTTCGTCAACTTCTTTCTCGGATATAACTACTGATGGGACAACGAGTTCGGCTTGACCCCCTCGGCGTGGCCCTCTATCTTGCGCTCGGCGTGCTGGGGGGGTGTCGACCCGTCTTGAGTCCGGTGATCCCGGAGCGGGCGACGGCGGTATCGGTCGACTCGGTGGCAGGTTGGACCGCTGAGACCGCGCCCGAGGGACGGATCCTCCACCGCTTCAAGTGGCTGTATCGCGACGACCGGTCGAGCGTGGGGGGGCGGGGGAGCGCGCGGGTGGCGGCGCCGGACTCCCTCCGTTTCGACGTGGCAGGACCGCTGGGCGTCAATCCCGCCGCCGCGATGGTGGTCGGCGACACCGCCATCTGGATCGACGCCCCCGAATCGATCCGCGACATCGTCCCGAGCTATCCCCTCCTCTGGGCGGGATTCGGGGTCATCCACCCGCCGGATCAGGCCCGGGTGGTGTGGGCCGGCCGAGCCGGAGCGGTTGTGGCGTGGCGGCTGGTGGCGGGCGCGGACACCGTGGAATACGCGCTCACCCGGAGCGTCCCGCGGCGATTGCAGGCCGTGGTCCGCCGCGACGGCCACACGGTGGCCCGGATGGATGCCGAGTTCACGGCGGAGGGACGCCCCGCGCATGCGCGGCTCGACGTCCCCTCCCGACCGGCCCGACTCGACCTGACCTTCACCTTGAGCGATCCCTCTGCGCGTTTCCCCGCTGATGTCTGGCGCCCTCGTCATCCTTAGCGCCGTCGCGCTGCCCGGCTGCCTCTACAAGTTCTCGGGGGGCGGTCTGCCGGCGGACATCAAGACGATCGCGGTCCTTCCGTTCGAGAATTTCACCGCCGAGCCTACCCTCACCCAGGACGTCAACAACACCGTCCGCGATGCGGTCGAAGGTCGGCTCGGCCTCCGGTCGGCCGGTGAGCGCCAGGCCGACGCGGTGGTGCGCGGGACCATCACGCGCTACGAGCCCGACGTGCCGGTGGCCTACAGCGGTGGGGCGGCGGGGCAGGTCAACACGGTCACGGTCACCAAGCGGCTGGTGCAGCTCACGGTCTCCATCGAGATCGTCGACCAGCGGACCGGGGTGACCCTCTGGCAGCGCAGCGGTCTCACGGTCGAAGGTGATTATTCTCCGGGGCAGGAGCGCGATGGTCGCCGCAAGGCGCTCGATCGCCTGGCGGTCAACATCGTGGAGGGGGCGCAATCCCAATGGTGACAGGTCGGAATGGACGGGCAGGCAAAGGGTCCGGCGGTTGCCTCCTGACGGTGGTGATCTTCGGGCTGGTGCTCTACTTCGGCATCCCGATCGCCGAGGTCTACATCCGTCAGTACCAATTCGCCGAAGCGATGCGTTCGCAGGCACGGCTCGCCCCGAGCCTGACCGACGCGGTGATTCAGCGGCGGCTCAGCGATAAGGCGGATCAGCTTGGCCTGCCGCCGGAAGCGTCGAAGAACCTCAGGATCCAGCGCACCGGAGGGCGGGACAAGCAGATCAACATCGACTCGAAGTATTCCGAGACGGTGCGGCGTCCCTTCTTCGAGCATACGTTCACCTTCCGGCCGCACGCGGACCTGCCGCTCTGACGGGTCTCCCTGTGGCGCCACAGTTCCTCCCCCTGTTGACCGCCGCCAGCCCGGGGGTCGACTCCCCGGGGTACCTCCTCCTCCTCCTCGCGGTCGTGCTGGTCGGCGCCAAGCTCGCCGGCGTGCTTGCCGAGAAGGTGGGGCAACCCCCGGTGCTCGGCGAACTCCTCGTCGGCGTGGTGCTGGGATCCAGCGTCCTTGGATGGCTCCCGCCGGCCGCCACCGACGGCTACGTCATCCTCCATTTCCTGGCCGAGCTCGGCGTGGTGCTCCTCCTCTTCGAGATCGGCCTCGAGACCGATCTCAGGGAGATGTTCCGGGTCGGACCCGCGGCGCTCGCCGTCGCGGCCGTCGGCCTCACGGTACCGTTCGCGCTCGGGTATCTCTTCTGGACCTACGGTCCGCACACCCAGGTCCCCTCGACGGTCCCCCTCGCCGCCGCCGCCATCTTTGTCGGTGCCACCCTCACCGCCACCTCGGTCGGGATCACCGCGCGGGTCCTGAGCGACCTGGGGCAGATGGCCTCGATCGAGGCCAGGATCATCGTCGGCGCCGCGGTGATCGACGATGTACTCGGGCTGGTGATTCTCGGGGTGGTCTCCTCCCTGGCGAGTGGCGGCGTGGTGACCACCGGCGGCGTGATCCGGAGCCTCATGGTGGCGATCGGTTTCCTGGTGGTCGCCGTCGTGGTCGGGCTCCGCCTGGCCCCGCTCCTCTTCGAGGCGAGCGCCAAGCTCCGCTCCCGCGAAGTGGTGGTGGTCTTCGCCGTGGCTTTCTGTCTCCTGCTCGCCGGTCTCGCTGACCGGGCCGGTTCCGCCCTCATCATCGGGGCCTTTGCGGCGGGGATCGTGCTCTCCGGCACCGGGCAGTTCCGGGTCATCGAAGATCGGATCAAGCCGGTGGCCTCGATCCTCACTCCGGTCTTCTTCGTGATGGTCGGCGCCTCGGTGGATATCCGGCTCCTGGATCCCGCGCGCCCGGGTGCAGGGGGTGTCCTCTGGGCCGCCTTCGCGCTGACGCTTCTCGCAGTGCTTGGCAAGGTCGTGGCGGGGTGGGCTGCTCCCTGGAGTTCCTTCCGCCGTGTCGTCGTCGGGGTGGGGATGATCCCGCGCGGCGAAGTGGGGCTCATTTTCGCCGAGATCGGGCGCCGGACCGGCGTGCTCGGTGCCGAACTGTTCAACGCCGTCCTGATCATGGTGCTCGTCACCACCTTCCTCGCGCCGATCCTGCTCAAGAAGATCGTCCGCCCCGTCGAGCCGGTCACCCGGTGACCGGGACCGCCGCCAAGGTGCGCTCCCGCGCCGACGCTGCCGCCTGGCGGGCCGCGCAACGGGGCAAGATCGTCTTTACCAACGGGGTCTTCGACCTGGTGCACCCGGGCCACATCGAGCTGCTGGAGCGTTCCCGCGCCGAGGGGGACCTGCTGGTGGTCGGCGTCAACACCGATGCGTCGGTCCGGCGGCTCGGCAAGGGGAGCGATCGTCCGCTCGTCCCGGAAGCGGCGCGGGCCCGGGTGATCGCGGGGTTCGCGGCGGTGGACTGCGTGGTCCTCTTCGATGAGGACACTCCGCTCGAGCTCATCACCGCGCTCGTGCCCGACGTGCTGGTCAAGGGGGCGGATTACGCCGTCGACCAGATCGTCGGCGCCGACATCGTGCAGTCCCGCGGCGGACGCGTGGTACGCATCCCGCTGGTCAGCGGCTTTTCGACCACTTCCATCCTGGAGCGCCTTCGTGCCACGTCCTGACGGCCGCAAGGTCGACCAACTCCGGCTCCTCACCCTCGAGCGGGGCGCCAACCCCTATGCCGAAGGCTCCTGCCTGATCCGCATGGGAGGCACCCTCGTGCACTGCACGGCCAGCGTGGAGCAGGGGGTCCCGCCATTCAAGAAGGGGAGCGGCGAAGGGTGGGTCACCGCTGAGTACGCCATGCTGCCGCGCGCCACCTCCGAGCGCACCGATCGTGAGCGCCGCGGCGCGGGAGGGCGCACGATGGAGATCCAGCGGCTCATCGGTCGGTCGCTCCGCGCCGCGATGAAGACGATGGCGTTCGGGGAGTACACCATCAAGGTTGATTGCGACGTGCTCCAGGCCGACGGCGGCACCCGCACGGCGAGTATCACCGGCGCCTGTGTGGCGCTGCACGATGCCTGCACCTGGGTCAGCAAGCGCACCGGGGTCCCGAGCCCCTTCGGCGACCTGGTGGCCGCGATCTCGGTCGGGATCATCGAGGGCGAGCCCCGGCTCGACCTCGCCTACCTCGAGGACAAGGACGCCGGCGTCGATTCCAACGTCGTGATGCTCGCCCCGGACCGGCTGGTGGAAGTGCAGGGCACCGCCGAGCACGGTGCGTTCAGCCGGAAGGAACTCGACCGGTTGATGGACCTGGCCCAGGGTGGGATCACTCAGCTCTTCGCTGCCCAGCGGAAGACGCTCGGGCTCTGATGCAGCTGCTGTTCGCGTCTCGCAGCGCGGGGAAGCAGGTCGAGGTGCGGCGCGTCCTCGGCGCCGCCGGCATCGAGGTGGTCATTCCCGATGACGTCGGGATCCCGGAGGACCCGGTGGAGGAGTCGCTCGAATTGGCCGACAGCTTCGAGGCCAACGCCCGGGCCAAGGCGGAGTACTTCGCCCGGCGCACCGGACTTCCTACCGTCGCCGACGATTCGGGACTCGAGGTACTGATGCTGGGCGGGGCGCCGGGGGTGCGGTCGAAGCGCTGGGCCGGGGCCACCGGGAACGCTGCCGCGATCGATGCGGCCAACAACGCCGAGCTGCTCCGGCGGTTGCTCGGCGCCCCGGCGGTCAAAAGGAGCGCCCGCTACCGCGGTGTGATGGTGTACCTCAAGACCCCCACTGCCGTGCCTCTGGTAGTGGTCGGCGAGACGGCGGGACGCATCCTGGAAGCGCCGGAGGGGACCAACGGCTTCGGGTACGACCCCCTCTTCTGGAGTGCCGAGTTGGAGAAGAGCTTCGGGATGGCGACGGCGAAGGAGAAGGACGGGGTGAGTCATCGCGGGCGGGCCCTCACGAAGCTCGTCGCGGCACTACTTTAATACGCAGCATGCAGCACGATCAGTTCCGGGGCGTAGCTCAGTCCGGTAGAGCGCCTGCTTTGGGAGCAGGAAGTCGTCGGTTCGAATCCGGCCGCCCCGATGGTAGTCCAGAGTCTAGAGTTTAGAGTTCAGAGACTAGAGGGGTGCATCCCGGAGACCAGCTCTGGAATGCACCCCTCTAAACTCTAAACTCTAGTCTCTAAACTCTTAGCTCTCGTCTCGCGACTACCTCGGCAACCCGATCCCCCGCAGTACCGCCGCCATCCCTGGGGAAACCTCGCCGGGGTTCCGAGTCCTGATCCGGGCGATCTGCGCGGTCAGCCTCTCCTGCAGCGTCTGGTACCGTAGTGCATTGTCGGCGTCCTTCCAGGCGAGCATCCCGCCGCGGAAGGAGTAGCCTCCGGTTTCGCCGACCAGCATCCCGTAGATCTCTGCGACCTCGCCCACCAGCGAGTCGGTGAGTGCCGCCTGGGGCGGGCTCTCACGCAGGATCGGTCCGAAGGTCCTGAAATCGGGGGTCTCGGAACCCGCCGGCATCGCCAGACGCATCGAGTCGGTGTAAGCGAAGTCGATCGCCGCCTGGCGCCGCCGGAACTCACGCAGGGCGCTGCGCCCCGCGTCCACGGCGTCGAGCGACTCGTTGCGCCGGTCGGCACTCGACACCCGCGCGGGATCGAACATGTCGGTGAATCCCGCCGCCTCGAGTCCTGCCTCGAACTGACCCAGGGCGCGGCTCTGAGCGGCGAGGTAGCGCAGCCGCACCACTTCGAGGTTCGGGATGGACAGTGGGGAGCTGACCTGGGGCCGAGCGGCCCACGGGGTCGGGCCCCGTCCCACGTTCGGCGCGAACGACACCGGCGTGATCCCGGCGGCCGCTACTGGCGTCGAATCGCGCTTGGGGAGGGGGGTCACCACGGCCGGCGGCTTGACGGTGTCCGCCGCCGCGGCGCTGTCGGGACGGGTGGAGTCGACGACCGGGGCTGGGGGTGCAGTCACCAGGGAGGTATCAACGGTGGGCGCGGGCGGCTCCTTCTTGCCGCCGAAGAGCGCGAAGGCACCGCCGGCCGCGGCCAGGAGGACTATCACGCCGATCACGATCCCCTTCTTCGAGCCTCCCGAGGCCGGGACCTCCTCCATCTCCTCCCGCGGCGGCGGCGGCATCCGCGCCGTCGAGACCCGCGGGGTGGACAGGCGCGGCGCCATCGGCTCGGGCGCACGGGCAGGAGGCGGGGGCGGTGGAGTCGGGCGCTTCGGCGGCGCCGGCGGCGCCAGGGGATGTTTCACCGGCGGCGCGTGGACGATCGGCGGCGGTGGGGGCGTGGTCGCTGGGGGCTCCAGGTCCGGCCCAAAGTCGAGATCGATGAGCTCGATCTCAGTCAGCGCCTCCGACGCCACGGGGGGGGGTGGCGGATCTGGCGGCGCCATGGGCGGCGCCGGAGGCTTCACCGGGGGTGTCGCCGTGGTAGCCCCTTCGCCGGGACGCTTGATGACCAGCTTCGGGACCGGCTTCACCACCGGAGGAATGTTCGGCGGGATCGCCTTGCTGCCCGCCGAGGGCGGTCCTGACACCGAACCGGACTTGCGGCCCCCGGGTGCCGCCGCGATCTGCTTATACAGCGAGTGCTCGAGGAGGGGGACCCACCCCTTGAGTTCGGCATCCCAGATCTGGGCATCAGGGGTCACGAACCCGCTGATCAGGGCGGATCGGATCTCTTCCGGGGAGCGGAAAACGCTTTCGTCACCGGACTTGGAGCGGAGGCGGAACATGGCGTAAGTATAATCAGGACAACGCCACTAGGCCTCAGCCCGCAGGGCTCCGGGGCCTCCCTCTTCCGGCGGGGGGACCTCCACCTTACCATAGAGGCATGTCCGTCGCCCGTGGTGCCCTGGCGCTCTTCCCCCTCCTCCTGGCTGGTTGCCAGGGGGGTGAGGTCTCCGGATTTGCGCTCGAGCCCGGTGTGCCGGAGTTCACGATCGCGGCTCGAAGTCCCGCCCCCGGACGGAGTGGCGTTCCGCTCACCATTTCGGTGGTCGTGACCTTCAGCACCATGATCGACCCGTCCAGCGTGCAGCTCGGCCAGGTCTCGTTGAATGGCAGCACCCACGGAACGCTCACGGTAGACGGCAATATGCTCCGCTTCACCCCCGTCGGGTCGCTCACCCCCGGGACGGCCTACTCGGTCGCCGTCAGTCCCGATGTGCATGGCGCCAACGGCGTGCCCGTGGGCTCCAACCCGACCTGGGGGTTCAAGACCACGGGAGCGACTCCTCCCATCGACACCATCCTGGCCATCGGACCGAGACCGCGCTGACGAGGGCATCCGCCCTTGTCCGACCGCGGTACCCGCGCCCGTAGCTCAGCTGGATAGAGCGGCAGCCTTCTAAGCTGTTGGTCGGAGGTTCGAGTCCTCCCGGGCGCATTCATTACCACTCCAGTCCCCGCTGGCGACGATCCGGACGAGCCTCGCCGCGGCCCACTTGCGCCCCTTCCCATGACCGCACCGACCACCTGTGAGTCCTGCGGTGCGCCCCTCGATGTGGCAGGGGCCGCTTGTCGTGACTGTGGGTGGGTGCCGCGGGCGCCGGGGGCAGACCTCGACGCCGTCGACGTCCTCTGGCCCGATGACGAGGCCCTCGCCGTCCGGCTCGAAGCGGCCACACTAGGCGAGTACACGATCGAGGGGCTGATCGGGCGGGGTGGGATGGCCACGGTGTACCTCGCCCGTGAGGTCGCACTCGATCGTCCGGTCGCGATAAAGGTGATGGCCCCCTACCTGATGCGAAGCCCGGGCATGGTGGAGCGCTTCAAGCGGGAGGCGCGGGTCGCGGCGGGGCTGAGCCATCCCAACATCATCCCGATCCATTCGGTCCGCGAGAGCGGCCCGCTCGTCTGCCTCGTGATGAAGCGCCTCACCGGGCGTTCGCTCGACGCGATCCTCCGGGAACACCACGCACTCTCCCTTCCCGTCGCCCAGCTGATCCTGCGCGACGTGGCGGCGGGACTGGAGTATGCCCATCAACACGGTGTCATCCACCGCGACGTCAAGCCGGGCAACCTGCTGGTCGACGAGAACGGGGCGGTGGTGGTCACCGATTTCGGCATCGCCAAAGCGCGTGAGGCGGAAGCCCTCACCGCGTCGGGGAGCACCATCGGGACCCCGGCCTACATGAGCCCGGAGCAGGCGATGGGGCGACGCGCCACTGCGGCGTCGGACCAATATTCTCTCGGGGTGGTCGCGTACGAACTGCTGGCGGGGGAGATGCCGTTCGTCTCGGAGTCCGCGATGGGCCTGATGTACCAGCACACCCACACCCCCCCAGGGCCGCTGCAACTCGTGCGTCCCGACCTCCCCCTCGAGGTCGCCGAGGCGGTGCTACGGATGCTCGCGAAATCCCCGGAGGATCGCTTCCCCACGCTCACCGACGCCAGCCGCAGTTTCGGCACCCCGGCGAGCTTGGGCGCACTCGACGATCCCGTTCGGAAGGAGCTCGCCCGGCTCGCGGGGCAGACTGCCGTCCCGAAACGCCGGGCCAGCACCCCCACGGACCGGAGGAGCGGCCCGACCTCCCGTTCGGGCGCCGGCCCCAACGCGACGACGCAGATGATGGGCGTGTTCGGGCGCCGGCGCTGGCCCGTCGGACTCGGCCTCCTGGCGACGCTCGGGATCGCGGCCATCCTGCTGGCCCGGTACCGACCCGCACCCACCGGTCCCGTGACCTCGCTGTCCGACACGACCGCCCCGGGCACTCCCGCGGTACCGACATCCCAGCCGTCAGCGTCGCCCCGTGCCGAGAAGCCTACCGTGCGATCGGCGATCGAGCGCTACCGTCGGGCGGTCGAATCGAGGGATATCGCCCTAGTCATCGCGGCCTATCCCGCGATGGGGGGGGAACAGGTCGCCACCTACCGGGATTTTTTCCGGAAATCGAGCCAGATCCGCTTCGAAGTCATCATTAAGGACCTCGAACAGAAGGACGGGGAGGCGCGGATGCGGCTGGAGGGATTCCTCCGCCACCGCGATCGGGCCACGGGGGTGGACCACATCACCACCTACGGGACCCGGGCCCGGCTCGTCGATGGCCCGACGGGATGGCGGATAATGGAGATCAAGTGACCCGGGTGACGGGGCCCCCCTGGCTCGTTAGACTCAAGGGTCGAATTCTCATTCCCGGATCTCCTTCGATGCCTTCCAGCGCCCTCCTGCTGGCCCTGTTGCTCGCGTGCGCCCCGGCCCGACCCGGTCAAGGCGTCCAGGCGGTGGCAGTCAGCGCCAGCACCGCGCAGCAGGCCGCCGGCCAGGTCGCGACGGTTACGGGCCAGGTGGTCCAGGTGAAGGACCACGCGCATCACGGATTTGCCTATCTCAACTTCGGGGGACGGTACCCCGACCACACCTTCAGCGTGCTGATCCCCGATTCGGCGGTCGCGAAGTTCGGCGACCTGAGCCGGTTCGAAGGGCATCGGGCTCGCGCCACCGGCTTGGTCTGGCTCCAGGATGGCAAGTGGCCGGCGATGACCCTCACAGACCCTGCCGCGCTCGAGCTCCTCCCGTGACCGATCCTCGCGGGGGGCTTCCGGTCCCCTATCAGATCTCCCCCCGCTCCCGAAGCGTGGCGCTGGCGCTCGCGATCATCCTCGGCTGGTTCGGCGCCCACCGGTTCTACGCGGGCCGCATGGCCTCCGCCTTCGCCCAGCTCTTCACCCTCGGTGGTCTCGGCCTCTGGACGACCTATGACGCCATCATGATCGGTACCGGGAATTTCCGCGATGAAGAGGGGCGGCGCGTGCTCAGCTGGGATCCGACCGATTTCGACGAGCCGTACGGCGAGATCCCCCCGGCCGTCGCGGCCGAGCTCGCTGCCCTCCGCACCGAACTCGACGACCTGCACGAGCGGCTCGACTTCACGGAGCGCCTGCTGACCCGGCTTCCGCCCGCTCCAGGGGAGGAGCGCTCGTGAGCGGGACCGCCTTCTGCACCGCCTGTGGTGCCGAGCTCCCGGCGGGCGTGACCTCCGGCGGTCCGTGCCGCACCTGCGGTGCGACTCCCACTCCGATGCCCACCTTGGTCGGCGCCATGGACCCGATGGAGACGCTGGCCGAGCAGCTCCGGCGCGTGCTTCTGGAGGACCTGATCGATGCCACCCTCGGCGAATACGAGATCATCGGCGAACTGGGACGGGGCGGGATGGCCACCGTCTTCCTGGCCCACGAGATCGCCCTCGACCGCAAGGTCGCCATCAAGGTCATGGCCCCGGCCTTGCTTGCCTCGCCCGGGATGGCGGAGCGCTTCAAGCGGGAGGCACGCCTCGCGGCCAACCTGAGCCATCCGAACATCCTCCCGATCTTCTCGGTGCGCGAGACCGATCGGCTGGTGTTCTTCGTGATGAAATGTTTGATGGGCCGACCCCTGGACGCTGTGCTCAAGGAGACCGGGCCGCTTCCGGTCCCCACGGTCCAGGTCATCCTGGGCCAAGTGGCTGCAGGGCTCGCGCACGCGCATCGTCGCGGCATCGTCCATCGGGACATCAAGCCCGGCAACATCATGGTCGACGAAGACGGTGGTGTGGTGGTCACCGACTTCGGCATCGCCAAGGCGGCCGAGTCGGACGGGCTCACCGCCACCGGGAGCACGATCGGGACACCGGCGTACATGAGCCCCGAGCAGTGCAGCGGTCTGGTCCTCACCACCGCCGCCGACCAGTACTCCCTCGGTGCGGTGGCCTATGAGCTTCTCACCGGCAAGGTGCCCTTCGCCGCCGATTCCGCCATCGGGTTGATGTACCATCACGTCCACACCCTGCCCGAGCCGATCGAGAAGCTCCGCCCCGACATCCCACCGCAGATGGCGGCAGCGATCATGCGGATGCTCGCCAAGGAACCGGTCGAGCGCTGGCCAGGGCTCGAGCCCGCCATCGACGCCATCGGCGAGCCGCGCCGGTCGGGGATGGTCGATCCGGTCCGCGACGAGCTCGCCAGCCTCGCCAGCTCCGGCTCAGTGCCGAAGATCCTTGCTGCCTCGCACACGCCGCGGACACCGCTGCCCAACGCCGCATCTTTCCGGCGCAGCACCGCGCGGACCGATCCTACTGCCGCCACGCTCCGGCTCGGCTCTGGGGCGCAACCGACCGTCGCCCCCGGGGGCAAGATCGTGGTCTGGGGCTGGGCGTCGCTCGGCGGCGTCGCGATGATCAGCGTCCTCTATGCCACCGGTCTGTTGCACCTCGGCGGAGCGACGCCCTCGACCACAGTCGACACTACCGTGGTGAAGGCGCCCGCTCCGGCCACTCCGCCGGCCATGACGTCGGTGCGCCGGGGTGCCGCCACCACCGGCGCGAGTTCGCCGAAATCTACCCCTGCCGTGACGAAGCCCGCCTCGACTCGCACGCCGAGCGCCACCGACCTCGGCGATCCGACCCGCGATACCCTCGCGGCCCGCGCTGCCATCGAGCGGGTGGTGGATCGCTTCCGTCGCGCCATCGAGTCGGAACGCATCGATCAGCTCGTCAGCGCCTTTCCGGCGCTCACCGACCGTCAGCAACGGGACTTCGAGGGGCTGTTCGCACGCGCGCAGGGCCTGCAGGTCGAACTCGTCATCGACAGGTACCGGCTCGAGCCCGAGGATCGCCGGGCCGAGATCCAGCTGAAGGGTTTCTTCCGCTATCGCCAGGAGGGCGGGGAGAACAAACTCGATGCCTACCGCAAGAAGGCGACTTTTGCATTCGCGCCCACCGGCTGGCGCCTGACCCAGCTCAGGTGAAAGTGATCCCACTGTCACGCTTTCTCGCTCGCACCCCACTCGTTCCTCGCACTCATCACTCGGCGCTCACGTAATGCCAGGACGCGGCTTCCTCCCGCGACGCCACGACCTGCGGGAGATGCTCAAGCTTGCCATCCCCGCCGTGGTGGTGCAGGTGGGGCTGATGTTCATGGGTGTGGTCGACACCATCATGGTCGGCCATCTCGACCACGTCGCCTTGGCCGCGGTGGCGGTCGGGAACATTTATGTGTTCGGCACGCTGGTGTGGGGAATGGGGCTGATGATGGTGCTCGACCCGATCGTGAGCCAGGCGGTGGGTGCCGGCGACCGGGTCGGGATCGCGCGCGGGGTCCAGCGGGGCATCGTCCTCTCCGCCGCCGTCTCGATCCCGCTCATCCTCGTCAACCTGCCCGGGGAATGGGTCCTGACCCAGCTGCATCAGTCTCCCGAGATCATCCCGCTCGCCGCCAAATTCACCCGCGCCACCCTGCCGGGCCTGCCCGCCTTCCTCCTCTTCATCGTCTTCCGCCAGACCCTGCAGGCGATGGAACGGATGGCGCCGATCGTCTGGACCATCATCCTCGCCAACGCGATGAACTTGGCGCTCAACTGGATCCTGATCTACGGCAAGTTCGGGTTCCCCGCACTCGGCGCCGTCGGCTCGGGTCTCGCGACCGGGTTGAGCCGCTTCGCGCTTGCCGGGGGGTTGCTGCTCCTCGCTTGGCGTGAGCTCAAGCCGACCCTCCTCCCGTGGCGACGCGATGCCTTCGACCTCGTCCCCCTGGGCCGGATGCTCGCGGTCGGCCTCCCGATCGCGGTCACGATGGCGCTCGAGTATGGCGCCTTCGCGATGGTCGGGCTGATGATGGGGACCCTCGGCGTCACCCAGATGGCGGCGCACCAGGTGGCGCTCAACCTCGCCTCGCTCACCTTCATGGTGCCGCTGGGCGTCGCGGGGGCCGGAGCCGTGCTGGTCGGTCAGGCGATCGGCCGGGGCGACTCCGACGGGATGCGACGGGCGGCGGGCGCCGCGCTCGCCCTCGGCATCGGCTTTATGGTGAGCACCGGGGTACTTTTCGTGGCGATCCCGGCGGGGTTCGCCCGGATCTATTCCGCCGAGTTCGAAGTCGTGGCGCTCGCCGCCACCCTCATCCCTCTCGCCGGGCTGTTCCAGATCTTCGACGGCACCCAGGCCGTGGCGGTCGGGATCCTGCGCGGAGCGGGGGATACCCGCTGGCCGATGGTCATCAACGTCGCTGGCTTCTGGTTCATCGGCGTGCCGATCTCGATCTGGCTCGGTTTCTACGCCGGTTTCGGACCCGTAGGGCTCTGGTGGGGATTCGTGGCCGGGCTGGCGGCGGTGGCCCTGCTGCTGCTCTGGCGGGTGCGGACCCGGTTCCGGAGCGGGATCGCCCGGCTCATCATCGATCGGGAGCGGAGCGAGGAAGCCCCGGTCTGCGTGGATGAGTCGGTCCCCCATACCTGAAATGTGCGCTTTTCGGGCGCACCGGACTTCTCTGTGATACCAATGCGTACATCGTCGATCTCCGCCGTCGTGGCCCTGGTCATCCTTGCCGCCTGCCGCAGCTCCGGTTCCTCCTCGCCGCGGGTGGTCGTCGGTACGATTGCGGTCGCGGCCGGTGGCAGTGGCAGCTGCGCGCTCGGAGCGTCGGGAGGTCTGGCCTGCTGGGGCCTGGTCCCCTCTGGCGCCTCGACGGATACGATTGGAATCGCCCTCGGAGCGACCTCGGTGACCGCGCCGGCGCCGTTCACCTTCCTCGCGATGGGGAAGACCGATCTCTCTTCGACCGGCTGCGGGGTGTCCGACGCGGCGCAAATATATTGCTGGGGGGCTCTGGAGCTCGATGGTACCGGGCAGCTCGCATTTGGCACCGGCATCACGGCGCTGGCGGGGGCTTCATCCGCGTCCAGCGTCTCGATCGACCAGGGGCACCTCTGCGTCACCCGGACCGACCACGCCGTGCGCTGCTACGGCGCCTTCTCGGGCGGCGGTCGGGGTACCGATTCGGTCGACCTCAGCACGGTGAACCCGGACGCTAACCTCGTGGCCAATGGGCTGAGCCCCGCCCAGTCCGTCTTCGGGACCGCTCAGGGACGGATGTTCGGATGCGCCCTGCGGACCGATTCGCTCGTCGCCTGCTGGGGGACCCGGCATCGGGGCCAACTCGGCGGTGCCATCGCCGATTCGGTGCAGAATTGCACCGGGTACGCGCCGCAGTGGTGCCAGCCTGGTGCCGCGCTCGTCACGGGGGGACAGAAGTACCGCCAGCTCTCCGCCTCATTCGACCACGCCTGCGCCGTGCGGATCGGGGGCACGGTCGATTGCTGGGGCCGGAGACCTGGTGCCGCCGCGGGAGCCTGGGAAACGACAGGGTGCACCACTGCGGCCGACTGTGTGCAGGCGCCGACTGCGGTCACCCTCCCGAGCGCCGCGGTGCGGGTGGTCGTGGGCCGGGAGCACGCCTGTGCCCTCCTCGCCACCGGCGCCGCCTACTGCTGGGGCGACAACAGCTCCGGTCAGCTCGGTCGCCCTGGCGGCGCATCGACGACCCCGGTGGCGGTGAACGGAGGATTCGTCTTCATCACGCTTTCCGCCGGCACCTTCCACACCTGCGGCATCGAGCTGGGCTCGGGTGCGATCGGGTGCTGGGGGAACAACGAGAGCGGTCAACTCGGGGACGGGACGCTGGTGAACAAGGATCGGCCGGTGGCGGTGGTGGCGGCGGAGTAGGCGCTGGGGCGCCGTGGCGCTGAATGAAAAGGACCCTCCCGATGTTGCGGAGGGTCCTTTGCTCTTCCACCGCCTCAGCGCCGCAGCGCCGCAGCGCCGCAGCGCCGCAGCGCCTACATGTTACCGATCATCGCACTCGCGAACTCGCTGCACTTCACTTCCTTCGCCCCCTCCATCAATCGCGCGAAATCGTACGTCACCGTCTTCTGGGCGATGGTCTTTTCCAGCGAGCGGAGCACCAGGTCGCCCGCTTCGTCCCAGCCGAGGTGGCGGAACATCATCTCGCCCGAGAGGATCACCGAGCCGGGATTCACTTTGTCCTGGCCGGCGTACTTGGGTGCGGTGCCGTGAGTGGCCTCGAAGATGGCGTGTCCCGTGACGTAGTTGATGTTGCCGCCGGGGGCGATCCCGATCCCGCCCACCTGGGCCGCCAGCGCGTCGGAGATGTAGTCGCCGTTCAGGTTGAGCGTGGCGATGACCCCGTATTCCTTGGGGCGGGTCAGGATCTGCTGCAGGAAGTTGTCGGCGATCACATCCTTGATCAGGATCCCGTTCGGCAGCTTGCACCACGGTCCGCCGTCGACCTCCACCGCGCCGAACTCCTCCTTGGCCAGCTCGTATCCCCAGTCACGGAAGCCCCCCTCCGTGAACTTCATGATGTTCCCCTTGTGCACCAGCGTCACGCTCGGCCGCTTCTGGGCGATGGCATGCTCGATGGCCGCCCGGATCAGCCGCTTGCTCCCCTCGGCCGAAACCGGCTTGATGCCGAAGGCGCTGGTGGCCGGGAAGCGGATCACCTTGACCTTCATCGTCCCGGTCAGGAACTCGAGCAGCTGCTTCGCCTCGGCGCTCCCGCTCTTGAACTCGATCCCGGCGTAGATGTCCTCCGTGTTCTCACGGAAGATCACCATGTCCACGTCCTCCGGCCGCTTCACGGGAGAGGGGACGCCGGTGAACCACCGCACCGGGCGCACGCAGGCGTAGAGGTCGAGCATCTGCCGGAGCGCCACATTGAGCGAGCGGATGCCCCCGCCCACTGGGGTCGTGAGCGGCCCCTTGATCGCCACCAGGTGATGCCGGATGGCCGCGATGGTGTCGTCGGGCAGCCAGTTGTCGAACTTGGTCTTCGATTTCTCGCCGGCGAACACCTCGAACCAGACGATCTCCTTCTTGCCGCCGTAGGCCTTCTTCACGGCGGCGTCGAACACCCGCTGCGCGGCCCGCCAGATGTCGGGACCGGTACCGTCCCCCTCGATGAAGGGGATGATGGGGCGGTCGGGGACGCGGAGCTTCCCATCCTGCATCGTGATCGTGTCGCCGGTGATCGGGGACTTGAGGTCGGTGTACTTCGGTGCCTGGCTCATGGAATCCACGGATCGGGATCGAACGTAGGGGCCCAACGGCAGGGCCGGGTCGCGCGAAGAAGCTAACGCGGCCTGCCAGCGCCGACTAGATTCCGCCCTTCACCCTTCGGCAGGGAGTTTTCCCCGGATGTCGTTCCGTCTCCTGTTCATCCCCCTGGCCGCGGTCCTCGGCCTCGCGGCCCCCGGCCCCCGTCCGTTCGACATCGACCGGTCGCACAGCGAGATCAACTTCGTCGCCAACGCCAAGCTCCTCGACGCCCACGGGTTCTTCGACACCTTCACCGTCGCCGTCGCGTTCGATCCCGACACCGTGGTGAATTCGACGGTGAAGATCGAGATCGACGCCCGGAGCATCAACACCCGCAATAACCGGCGCGACGGGCACCTCCGGAGCTGCGAGTTCTTCTGCGTCGACTCGTTCCCGAAGATCACGTTCCAATCCGAGAGGGTCACGCGGGTCGGCCCGGACCGCTATCGGATCGATGGCGCGTTCACGATGCGCGGCGTCACCCTGCCCGTGAGCGTGCCGGCCAGGATGGTATTCAATGAGGGGGGGAGCGCGCGCTTCAACGGGGAGTTCGATCTGAACCGCAAGGACTTCGGGGTGAGCTACAGCGGCATCGCGAACCCGATCCAGGACACGGTCCACGTGGCGTTCAACTTCACTCTCCGTGACCCTGCCGCTCGCCGGGGTCCGCCCCCGCCGCCCCGAGCGCAGTGACCGAAACGCCGCTCTGGACTCCGAACGCCCAAGACCGCGCCCAGTCCGAGCTCACTCGGTTCCGGGCGCGGCTTCACGAACGCTACCCTGAGGCGGGGGATCTCTCGTCGTATGCCGCCCTGCATCGCTGGTCGGTGGCCCACGCCGAGGCCTTCTGGGCCGAGGTGTGGCGCTTCGGGGGTGTCGTGGCGGAAGAGCGGAGCGGGAAGGAACCGTGGGACGCGGTGCTGGTCGGCGGCGACCGGATGCAGCCGCTCGATCCCGATCTGGGACCGCGTTGGTTCACCGGTGCTCGCCTCAACTTCGCCGAGAACCTGCTCCGGCGGCAGGACGGGGCCGATGCCATCGTCAGCTGGGATGAACGGGGGCGGCGACGGGTGCTGTCGTTCGCGGAACTGCACGCCGAGGTGGCGCGGATCGCCGGTGCCCTCAGAAAGCTCGGTGTCGTGGCCGGCGACCGGGTCGCGGGCTTCGTCCCCAACGGGCCGGAGGCGATCATCGCGATGCTCGCCGCCACGTCGATCGGCGCCATCTGGTCGAGCTGCTCTCCCGATTTCGGCGCCAAAGGAGTCCTCGACCGGTTCGGGCAGATCCGCCCCAAGGTCCTCTTCGCCGGCGACGGGTATCGCTACGCCGGGAAGCGCATTGACCTCCGCGACCGGGTGCGCGAGGTGGCGGAGTCGCTTCCCGAACTCCTCGCGGTGGTCGGCTTCGGGTGGCTCGAGGAGCGCCCCGGTTGGTCGGCGGTCCCGCGCGCGGTCAGCTGGGACGACTTTGCCGCCGGCGGGGCGGGGGAGCCACTCAAGTTCGAGCGCCTCCCGTTCGACCACCCGCTCTACATCCTCTACAGCTCCGGCACCACCGGCCTCCCCAAGTGCATCGTCCACTCGGCGGGAGGCACGCTCCTGCAGCACCTCAAGGAGCTGATCCTCCACACCGACCTCCGCGCCGACGACCGGATCTTCTACTTCACGACCTGCGGCTGGATGATGTGGAACTGGCTCGTCTCGAGCCTCGCGGTCGGCGCGACGGTCGTGCTCTATGACGGTGCGCCCCTCGCGCCCGAGGCAGGGATCCTCTGGCGCCTCGCCGCCGAGGAGCGGCTCACGGTCTTCGGCACGAGTGCCATGTACCTGGCGCTCGCGGAAAAGGAGGGGCTCACCCCGGCGGCGACCTGCGACCTGCGACCGCTGCGCGCGATCCTCTCGACCGGGAGCCCGCTTGCTCCGGCCAGCTATGACTGGGTCTACTCGGCGGTGAAGCCCAACGTCCGGCTTTCGTCGATCTCGGGGGGCACCGACATCGTCTCCTGCTTCGCCCTGGGCGACCCGACGGGACCGGTGTACCGGGGTGAGCTGCAGTGCCGCGGCCTGGGGATGGCGGTCGAGGTGTGGAATGCGGAAGGGAAGCCGGTGGTGGGAGAGCCGGGGGAGCTGGTCTGCACCAGACCCTTCCCATCGATGCCGGTGGCGTTCTGGGACGACCCCGATGGCGCCAAGTACCGGGGGGCGTATTTCGATTTCTGGCCCGGGGTCTGGCGGCACGGCGACTGGGCCGAGATCACGGGGCGGGGCGGGGTGGTGATCTACGGGCGGAGCGATGCGACGCTCAATCCGGGTGGGGTCCGCATCGGCACGGCGGAGATCTACCGGCAGGTGGAGCAGGAGCAGGAGGTCGTGGAGAGCCTGGTGGTCGGCCAGAGCTGGGGGGACGACGTGCGCATCGTCCTCTTCCTGAGGCTCCGGCCGGGGATGACCCTGGACGAGCCTCTGCGAGATCGCATCCGCATCCGCATCCGCCAGAATTGTTCGCCTCACCACGTGCCGCGGAAGATCCTCCAGGTGGCCGACATCCCCCGGACCTTGAGCGGCAAGATCACCGAGCTGGCGGTGCGCGAGGTGATCCACGGCCGCCCGGTGCAGAACGTGGATGCCCTCGCCAACCCGGAGGCGCTGGACCTGTACAAGGATCTGGCTGACCTCAGATCGTAGGTCGGGGGCTGGGGCGACCCGCTCGCTCGGTCGTGCCAACGGACGCACCGACCTTGCTCTCGGGTCACCTCATCCCCCTCCCGATGGTCGGTCAGCGAAAATCGCCCGGGGGAGTGGGGCTCCCCGGCGGCGAGATCGGTGCGTCTGTTGGCACGATCGAGCGGGCCGGGGACCCCACTACCCCGTGGCACCCCCCTCCCGTAACTTTCAGCCCTGTACCAAGTTGCCTGCCGGACCCCCGGGGAGGAGTCGCATGGGCACCGCCACAGCCGCCGCTGGCCTCACCACCACCAAGTCCCCCTTCATCGAGGCGGCCCAGGCCAAGGGTGAGCTCTATATCACCCAGCCCTACGAGCTCTACGTCGAGGAGAATCACGAGGCGTGGCGCCGGTTGTACGACAGGATGCTCCCGCGCTGGCGGAAGTACGCCAACCCGCACTTCCTGAAGGGGATCGAGAACCTTTCCCTCGACGCCACTCGCGTTCCTCGGCTCGAGGACGTGAACAAGTTCATGGCCCCCCTCACAGGGTTCCGCGCCAAGGCCGTGAGCGGCTACGTCCCCGCCTATCTCTTCTTCGACTGCCTGCGCAATCGTGAATTCCCCACCACGATCACCATTCGCGATCGCAGCACCCTCGATTACCTCCCCGAACCCGACATCTTCCACGACATCGCCGGCCACGTCCCGATGCATACGGACAAGGCGTTCGCGGAAGCGCTGGTGCGGTTCGGGGAATGCGCCCGCACCGCGGCGGAGCTGGTGGCGGGGATCACGGATGAGAAGGAGCGGGTCCGCCGGGTGATCAGCATCCAGAAGGCGCTGGCGCGCTTCTTCTGGTTCACCGTCGAGTTCGGTCTGATGAAGGGGCCCGGCGGGAAGGGGATCAAGGCCTACGGCAGCGGCCTCCTCAGCTCCTATGGTGAGATCGAGCATTGCATCGAGAGCCCGCTGGTCCAGCGCTATCCGGCGCAGCTCGAGTGGATGGTCAACCAGTATTTCGAGATCGATCACTACCAGCCGCTCCTCTTCGTCGTCGATTCGTTCGACCATCTCTTCGACCTGGTCGGCCAGCTCGAAACGTGGATGAAGCAGGGGAAGCTCGACAACGTCTCCCCCGGCGAACCCGAAATGAGCGAACCGGATGTGCAGAGCTTCTTGAACGCCGGGTTGAAGAGCGCCTAGCGCCAGGCGCCGTCGATTCATCACACACCACCGGGAGGCCGCCATGGCCACCGCCGTCAAGCCCGACAAGAACACTGCCCACGATACCTTCCCGATCAATGGGACCGACTTCATCGAGTTCTGGGTCGGCAACGCCAAGCAGAGCGCACTCTATTATCGCGCCGCGTTCGGGTATCAACTGGTCGGCTACCGCGGCCCCGAAACGGGCGTCCGCGACCGGGCCAGCTACCTCCTCCAGCAGGACAAGATCCGCTTCGTGCTGACGTCGCCGCTGGGACCCGAGGGACCCATCGCCGAGCATATCGCGCGGCACGGTGACGGGGTGCGCGACCTCGCCTTCTGGGTCGACGATGCCCGCGATGCCCACACCAAGGCGGTGGAGCGGGGCGCCCGCTCGATCCAGGCCCCCACGGTGATGAAGGATGCGCAGGGCGAGGTGGTCCTCGCGGCCATCGCCACCTATGGCGACACCATCCACTCCATCGTGGAGCGGAAGAACTACCAGGGGCTCTTCCTTCCGGGGTTCGTCGCGGCCAGCTCCGAGTTCGCCCCGGCCAGCACCGGCCTCAAGTACGTCGACCACTGCGTCGGCAATGTCGAGCTCGGCAAGATGAACGAGTGGGTCGGCTTCTACGAGCGGGTGCTTGGCTTTGCCAACATCCTCACCTTCGACGACAAGACCATCTCGACCGAATACTCGGCGCTGATGTCCAAGGTGATGTCCAACGGCAACGGCCGGATCAAGTTCCCGCTCAATGAGCCGGCGCAGGGGAAGAAGAAGTCACAGATCGAGGAATACCTCGACTTCTACCGCGGCCCCGGCGTGCAGCACATCGCCATCGCCACCGACGACATCGTGAAGACCGTTCGCGCCCTCAAGTCGCGCGGGGTCGAGTTCCTCCGGATCCCCAAGACCTACTACGAGACCGTGCTCGACCGGGTCGGCAAGATCGACGAGGAGCTGGCACCTCTCGCCGAGCTCGGCATCCTGATCGATCGCGACGACGAGGGGTACCTCCTCCAGATCTTCACCAAACCGGTGCAGGACCGTCCCACCCTCTTCTACGAGATCATCCAGCGCAAGGGGGCCAAGAGCTTCGGCGCCGGCAACTTCAAGGCCCTGTTCGAGGCCATCGAGCGCGAGCAGGACCTGCGGGGAAATCTCTGATGCCGTTCTACCACACCCTCGGCCAGATCCCCCGCAAGCGGCACACGATCTTCCGAAAGCCCGACGGCGGACTGTACGCCGAAGAGCTCATGGGCCACGAAGGATTCGTCGGCACCTCTTCGCTGCTCTATCACACCTGGCCGCCCACCCTGGTCAAGAGCGCGCGCCGGATCAAGGCGGTGAAGTGGGAAAAGGACGAGTCCACCTCGCTCCGGCACCGTCATTTCCTGACCCGGATGGCCCGAAAGGGGGGCTCGCCGACGCTCGACCGGATCCCGATCCTCTTCAACCAGGATGTCGGAATGCTCTGGGTGGAGCCGGACAAGGAGGACGGCCACTTCTACCGGAACTCCCAGGCCGACGAGGTCATCTACGTCGTCGAGGGGAAGGGGACGCTCGAGTCGGTCTTCGGCGACCTTCCCATCAAGCCGGGTGACTACGTCGTGATCCACCGGAACATCACCCACCGGTGGCGCTTCGACCCCGCGGGAGGCCCGGTCAAACTCCTGGTCTTCGAGAGCCGCGGGCACATCCGCTTCCCCAAGCGCTACCGCAACGAGTTCGGCCAGCTGCTCGAGGGCGCGCCCTTCAGCGAACGGGACGTCCGCCGGCCGATGGCGCTCCAGCCCCACGACGAGAAGGGGGATTTCCCCATCCTCGTCAAGCAGTACGACGCCATCAACGAGCTGGTGCTCGACCACCATCCCTTCGATGTGGTCGGGTGGGACGGCTACTTCTATCCGTGGGCCTTCAACATCAATGACTTCGAGCCGATCGTCGGCCGGATCCACCAGCCGCCGCCGGTACACCAGACCTTCCAAGGCGACGGCTTCGTCATCTGTTCGTTCTGTCCCCGGCCGTTCGACTTCGACCCGGACGCCATTCCGGCGCCCTACAATCACAGCAACGTCGACTCCGACGAGGTGCTCTTCTACGCCTCGAGCGAGTTCATGAGCCGGAAGGGGATCGAATACGGATCCATCACCCTGCACCCCGACGGTCTGCCCCATGGCCCCCATCCGGGCCGTGCCGAGGCCTCCATCGGCGCCAAGTCCACCAACGAGCTGGCGGTGATGATGGACTCCTTCCGCCCGCTGCACGTGGCCAAGGTCGCCGAGGCCTTCGAGGATCCCAAGTACCATAAGTCGTGGGTCGAAGGGCAGGGGGAGATGTTCTCCCCGCCCACCAGCTGAACGTTCCACACCTCTCACCCCACTCTCGATGACCATCACTTCATTTGTGCTGGCGGCCCTGGTGCTGCAGCAGCCCGCCACCCCGCCGGCCCCGGTACTGCCGCCGAGTCCCGTGGTGCGCTTCCAGATCACTCCCGAGAAGCCGGTCCTGATCGCCCGCGACTCGGTGCGGATCGTCGCGGTGGCCCTCGACTCCTCCGGGCACCCCATTCCCAACGCCACGATCAGGTACTTCGGTGCCGGCGGCCGCTTCGAAGCGAGCGTCGATTCGACCGGGATGCTCCGCTCCGGCTCCACCGGGTTCTTCAATGTCCGGGTGGTCGCCACCATCGCTGGCGTCCGGCCCTTCTTCCAGGTCATCACCGTGCCGATGCTCCCCGGTCCGGTCGCCCGGGTCAGCGTGGCGCCGAACATCAGGAAACTCGTCGTGGGTCAGCGGATGCGATACACCGCCACGAGCTTCTCCGCCGCCGCCGACAGTCGCACCGATCCCATCCGCTGGCGGAGCAGTACTCCCGCCGTGATCCGGGTCTCGCCGCAGGGTCTGGTGACGGCGGTCGGCGCCGGACACGCCGCCCTCATCGCCAGTGTCGATGCGGTCGAGCAGCGTTTCCCGATCCAGGTGGTCCCCAACACCATCGCCTCGATGCAGCTCACACCGGCGGCCACCGAGGCCAGGACCGGCGACGTGATCCGCTTCGAGGTCAACGCTCTGTCCAGTACGGGCCGCCGCATCACCGGCCTCACCCCCCAGTGGAGCATGTCACCGGGGCAGGGGCAGATCACCCCCGACGGCGCCTTCGTCGGCTATCAGGCGGGGGTGTATGTGGTCACGGCCAACTTCGGCAATCGCACGGCCGAGGCCATTGTGACCCTGGCCCCGCGCGACGTGCGCCGCCAGGTCACCCTCGTGGGCCGCCTGCCGCGGACCCGTTTCACCACCGAAGAGGTCTGGCTCCATCCCAACGGCAAGGTCGCCTACCTCGGGTCCGGCGCCGGCGGCGACGTGATGTATGCCATCGACATCTCTGACCCGTCGAACCCGGTCGTCACCGACTCGGTGCAGACCAACACCCGTCGCGTCAACGACATGATGACCACGCCCGATGGCAAGACCCTCGTCTTCACCCGCGAGGGCGCCTCGGACCGCAAGAACGGGATCGTCATCTGCTCACTCGATGACCCGCGGCACCCCAAGGTCATCGCCGAGTTCACCGATGGCGTCAACGGCGGGGTGCACTCGGCGTTCATCTACCGCGACCCCCGCCACGGCACCAACGTCTTTCTGACCAATGACGGCACCGGCGCGATGCACGTGATCAACATCGACGACCCGGTGCATCCGCGGCAGCTCGCCGTCTGGAAGACCGACCGGCCCGATGCCGGCCGCAGCCTGCACGACATCGACATCCAGGACGGGCTCGCGTACCTGTCGTACTGGAACGACGGCCTCGTCGTGCTCGACGTCGGCAACGGACTCCGGGGAGGCTCGCCGTCCGCTCCCCAGCTGGTGATGCAGTACAAGTACGATCTCAACGAGCTCTATCGCGACGTCGAACGGTCGGCGGGTCCGGGGTTCATCCGGGGGACCCACACCGCCTGGCGGCACGGGCCGTACGTCTTCATCGCAGACGAGGTCTTCCCCAACGGGCCCACGCTCCGCAACGGGCACGATGCCTCGGCGGGGCGGGCCTACGGCCGACTCCATGTGATCGACGTGAGCGACTGGAACGATCCCCACCCGGTGGCCTGGTACGAGCCGGAGTTCGGCGGGGTGCACAACGTCTGGGTCGCGGGCGACACGTTGTATATGGGGGCGTACAACGCCGGCTTCCGCGCCTTCGACATCTCCGGCGAACTGCGCGGCGACCTGCGGGCGCAGGGACGGGAGATCGCCCACGTCAATACCGCCGACATGGAGGGGAACACCAAGAACTCGGCGATGACCTGGGGTGTGGTGGTGCGGGACGGCCTCGCGTACGTGAACGACGACAACAACGGCCTCTGGATCGTGCGGATGGAACCGCGCACGCCGCCGGCCGCGGTGCCGTGAGGAGTTGAGAGGCTAGAGTCTAGAGTTGAGAGCCGAGAGTCTGGAGTGGATCTCGGTGTGAGGAAGCTCCCAGGATGGGGGCTTCTTCATCGTTGGAGCCGCACACTCGAGCGCCATTCGGGCGGGTTAACGGGCAGGGAGCACCGAATTTCACCCCTCTGGACTCTAGACTCTCAACTCGACGCGTGCACCCCTTGTATGCCCCAAACTGCCGGTGTATAATTGGGGCCCCTCACGAACCGATGGTCATCGTGAGGGGAGACAAGTGGATGGAGTCAAACGACTTCGTCCTTGACGCACGAGCAGTGTCCCGCTATGATTAGAGGCTCCCCCGGAAACGGGGTTCGAGCAGAACAAAAACAAGCTCTTTGACAACCGACGTATGTGTTTGAGAGAATGGGGTGCGGACCCCGCGGGGCGGAGTTCAGAGCCGTCCTGCGTTTGAACGGGTTTCACTCTGAGTGATTCGGACGACAAGTTGTACCAGTCGTTCGTGAACGAGCTTTTGAATCATCTCTCTTGGAGAGTTTGATCCTGGCTCAGGACGAACGCTGGCGGCGTGCCTAACACATGCAAGTCGCGCGGACCCGCAAGGGTCAGCGGCGAACGGGTGCGTAACACGTGAGGAACATACCTATTGGCGGGGGATAGCCGGCCCAACGGCCGGGTAATACCGCGTAAGCTCTTCGGGGGGCATCCCCTGGAGAGGAAAGCAGCAATGCGCCAATAGAGTGCCTCGCGGCCTATCAGCTAGTTGGTGAGGTAATGGCTCACCAAGGCTACGACGGGTAGCTGGTCTGAGAGGATGATCAGCCACATTGGGACTGAGACACGGCCCAGACTCCTACGGGAGGCAGCAGTGGGGAATATTGCGCAATGGGCGAAAGCCTGACGCAGCGACGCCGCGT
>JBDSIR010000084.1:0-21401 GCA_039917855.1 Gemmatimonadales bacterium
TCTCGCTCCCCGTATGGTAGATGAACACCTGGTCACCGACCGCCATCTTCCGGAGGTTGATGAGTGCCGCCGCGTTCTTCACCCCTTCCCAGCGGGTGCGCTTCTCGCGCTGAAGGTCGGCGAAGGAGTAGGTGGAGGGTTCGGTCTTGAGGAGCCAGGTGGTCATTGCGAGCCGGATGTTCGTGGTTTGGGCGGACTGCGGACTGCGGACGATCGGTGCCCCTCAAGTCTCACGCATCTCCCGCCACGCGCCGCGCGCAACGCTCGCAGTCCGCAGCACGCAGCACGCGCGACGACCCTAGTTCCCCGCTTCCCTTCGTTCGACCTCGGCCACCCCCTTCACCTTGCGCATCGCCTTGAGCACCCGGGTCAGGTGCGGGAGGTTGTCGACCTCGAGCGTCACGCTGCCGAACATGGTGCCGTCCTTGGAATGGATCTCGGCGCTCCGAATATTGGTGCCCGAGGCGCTGATCACCTGCATCAGGTCGGCATACAGCCCCCGGCGGTCGTCCCCGCTGATGGCAAGGCGGACGGAGAAGCTCTCCCCCTCCGCTTCCTGCCAGTCGATCTCGACGCGACGCTCGGCGGTCGGGAGGGTCAGGAGGTTGGGGCAGTCGGCGCGATGGATCGAGATCCCCCGCCCCTGGGTGACGTATCCCACCACTGCCTCGCCGGGGAGGGGCTGGCAGCACTGGGCATAGCGCACCATCAGGCCGTCGACGCCCTGGATCTTGATGCCGCGGCCGAGCCGGATGCGATCGATGACGCGCCCGAAGACCGTGGGTTTGGGCTCGGGGAGCTCGTCTTCCGGCAGGTCGGGGAAGAGCCCGCGGACCACCTTCCCGACGCCGACATCGCCGCGGCCGAGTCCGACGAGGAGCCCCTTGGCATCGCTGTAGCCCAAGGTCTTGGCGGTGGTCAGGTGGGCATCGGGGACGGGGGCGTCAAGCCGGCGCCGCTTCAGTTCGCGAGCGAGGATCTCCTCCCCGAGCTGGAGCGACACCCGCGCCTCTTCGTGGTCGACCCACTGCTTGATCTTGTGCCGTGCGCGCGCGGTGTGCACGTGCTTGAGCCAGTCCTGCGACGGGCGTGCCAGCGGACCGGTCAGGATCTCGACGGTGTCGCCGTTCTTGAGCGGCCGGTGCAGCGGCGCGATCCGGCCGTTGACCCGGCTCCCCTGACACCGGAGGCCGACCTCGGTGTGGATGTGAAAGGCAAAGTCGATCGCGGTGGCCCCTTTGGGGAGCCGCTTCACGTCGCCGAGCGGGGTGAAGACGAAGATCTCGTCATGGTACAGGTCGATCTTGAGGAATTCGAGGAATTCCTCGGGGTCGTGCGCGTCCTGCTGCAGCTCGATGAGCTGGCGGAACCAGCCGAAATGCTCTTCGAGCTCATCGGGTTCGCGGACCCCCTTCCCCTTGTACACCCAGTGCGCCGCGATGCCGTGATCGGCGGTGCGGTGCATCTCCCGGGTGCGGATCTGGACCTCGAACATCTGGCCGCCGGGCCCGAAGATCGTGGTGTGGAGCGACTGGTACCCGTTGGACTTGGGGCTGGCGATGTAGTCCTTGATCCGCTCCTGGACCGGGGTCCAGTTGTGGTGGATCACACCGAGGACGTGGTAGCAGTCGGTGACCGTGGGAACGGTGACGCGGACGGCCATCAGGTCGTAGATCTCGTCGAAGGGTTTGTCGCGCTTTTTCATCTTCTGGTAGATCGACCAGAGATTCTTGACGCGCCCGCCCACCTCGAACTCGGCGATGCCGGCCTTCTGGAGTTCGAATTCGAGCGGCGTCTTGAGCTTGAGGACCATCGCCTCGCGCGCAGAGCTCATCGCCTTGACCTGCGCGACCAGGGCGGCCCAGTCCTCCGATTCGAGGTGCTTGAAGGCCAGGTCCTCGAGCTCCGACTTCACCCCCGCCATGCCGAACCGGTGGGCCAGGGCGGCGTAGATCTCGCGGGTCTCGAGTGCGATGCGCTGGCGCTTCTCCGGCGGGAGCCAGTCGAGCGTCCGCATGTTGTGCAGCCGGTCGGCCAGCTTGATGATGATGACCCGGGCGTCCTTGGCCACCGACAGCAGCAGCTTCCGGTAGTTCTCGACCTGCGCCTCGGCGCTCGAGCGGAAGGTGAGGTGCGAGATCTTGGTCAGCCCATCGACGATGGCCCCCACCTCGGCGCCGAAGTCGCGACTGATGTCCTCCAGCCGCACCTCGCTGTCCTCGACCACGTCATGCAGCAGGGCGGCCACGATGGAAGTCGTGTCCAGCTGCTGATCGACCAGGATCTGCGCCACCGCGATCGAGTGGCTGACGAAGTCCTCGCCCGACCGGCGCTTCTGCCCTTGATGCGCGGACGCGCTGACGCGGAGGGCCCGATCGATGGCATCGAGGTCCAAGCGGTCCGCGTGGCGCTCCAGGTTGGCCCGGAAGTCGCTCGCGCTGTCGGTCGGGGCTACGCTCGTCACAGCATCCCTTCGCTCGCGAAACTCACCCAGCGATCTCCGGCCACGATCACGTGATCATACACCGGCACATCCAGCAATCGTCCGCACTCCACCAGCTGCCGGGTGACGGCCCGGTCCTCGGTGCTCGGAGTGGGGTCGCCGCTGGGGTGGTTGTGGACCACGATGATCCCCGCCGCCGCCTCGGCGATCGCCGCCCGGAACACCTCGCGCGGATGCACCAGCGAGGAGTTGAGGAGTCCCCGCGTCACCAGGACGTCCCGGAGCACCTGCGCCTGACTGTCGAGCGCCAAGAGATGGAACTCCTCCACGTCGAGGTCGCGGAGGCGGGGCCCCAGCAGCCGGAAGACGTCGGACGGGTCGCGGATCCGGGTCCCGGGCGATCGGGATTCGCTCGCCAGGCGGAGCCCGATCTCGAAGGCGGCGACCAGGCGGGCCGCCTTGGCCGGACCGATCCCTGCCACCCGGAGGAGCTCGGCGTGCGGCCGGGCCGCCAGGCGACGCCAACTCCCCCCGACCCCCCCGAGGAGGCGGGTGGCGATCTCCGGGGCGGACCCGTCGGGCCCACCCGTCTCTAGCAGAATGGCGAGAAGCTCGGCTCCCGTCAACGCACCGGGGCCGAGGGCCCAGAGGCGTTCACGGGGCCGGTCGGCCTGGGGGTGGGCGGGGAGGGGGAGGGTCACCCCCTAGAGTAACGGGCTCGGGGCGACCGCCCCTCACCGGTTTCGCGCTCATCGGGGCATCCCAACGCGCGCGCTGCGGTCATTCACCACGGAGGATCACCCCGCGCCGTGGCACTTCTTGTACTTCTTGCCGCTGCCGCACCAGCAGGGGTCGTTCCGCCCGATCGGCTTCCCGTCGGGGGTGAGGTCTCCCCCGCCCCGCGCCGGGAGGCCGGCGGACCGGCTGAGTGACGAGGAGGGCGCACCCTGGCCGGAGGGGGCGGTGAAGAGGTCGTCCGACGGGTGGTCCGGAGCGCCGGTCGGCTCGGCGGGGCCGCGGGTGGCCTGACCCACCGGCCGGCGTGCGGGGGGCGGCGGCGGGGCCGCGGTGACCTGCAGGAGGAGGAAGCGCTCGGTGAAGGTCCCCTGGATGTCGCGGAGGAGGTCCTCGAACATCTCGAAGGCCTCGGACTTGTACTCCACGAGGGGATCGCGCTGGCCGTAGCTCCGGTAATGGATCGCCGCGCGCAGGTTGTCCAGGTCGTAGAGGTGGTCCTTCCACTTCTCGTCCAGGGTCGCGAGCATGACCTGCGAGAGCAGCTGGTCGTCCGCGTCGGTGACGCCGAATTGCCTGCCGGCGTCGCGGAGATACTCGAGCTTGCGGTCGAAGGCCGCATCGCCGGCGCGCACGGCCGCGGCGGCCAGCGCCTCGAGCGTATCGGTCCTGGTCGGGTCGGGGATCTCCTCGCCGGTGACGAGGTACTGCAGGGCGAGCGCCTGCTGCAGCGCGGCTCGATCCCATTCGGTCGGCGGAGTGACGCCCACCCAGTTCCGCACGAATCGGTCGACCGCCTCGCCGACCATGCGGCGCGCCGCGCCGCGAAGCTCCTGGCCCCGCTCGAGCGCGAAGAGCCGCTGGGAGTAGACCACTTCCCGCTGCTGGTTCATCACGTCGTCGTATTCGAGCAGCCGCTTGCGGGCCTGGAAGTTCTGCAGCTCGACCCGCCTCTGCGCCGTCCCGATCGCCGTGGTGACGAGCCGGCCGGTGATGACCTCGCCCTCTTCCGACCCGCTCTTGTCCATCCACGCGGCGATCCGGTCGGTCCCGAAGAGCCGCATCAGGTCGTCTTCGAGGGAAAGGAAGAAGAGCGAGCGGCCGGGGTCGCCCTGGCGGCCGGCGCGGCCGCGCAACTGGCGGTCGATGCGCCGGCTCTCATGGCGCTCGGTGCCGACGATCTGGAGCCCCTGCTCCGCGTTCTTGGGGACATCGGCGCCGAGTTTGATGTCGGTCCCGCGGCCGGCCATGTTGGTGGCGATCGTGATGGCGCCGTTCTGGCCCGCGCCCGCGACGATCTCGGCCTCGCGCTGGTGATATTTGGCGTTGAGGACCTCGTGTGGGAGCCCCCGCCGCTTGAGCTGCCGCGACAGGGTCTCCGACACGTCGACGTTCACCGTGCCGATGAGGACCGGCAGCCCTTCCTTGTGGAGCCGCTCCACCTCGTCGAGCACCGCGTTGTACTTCTCCCGCCGGGTCCGATAGATCTGGTCGGGGGCGTCGTGCCGCCTGACCGGCCGGTTGGTGGGGATCACCACCACCTCGAGGCCGTAGATCTGCCAGAATTCCGTCTCTTCGGTCTCGGCGGTCCCGGTCATCCCCGAGAGCTTGTCGTACATCCGGAAGTAGTTCTGGATGGTGACGGTCGCCATGGTCTGGGTCTCGCCCTTGACCGTGACCCCTTCCTTGGCCTCGACCGCCTGGTGCAGCCCGTCCGACCAGCGCCGGCCGGTCATCGTGCGGCCGGTGAACTCATCGACGATGACGACCTGACCCTCCTGCACCAGGTAGTCCACCTCGCGCTCGTACAGCGCGTGCGCCTGGAGCAGCTTGTGGATGATGTGGAGCTTCTCGCTCTTGGCGGCGTACTCCACCTCGAGTGCGCGGCGCTGCTCCGCCCGCTCGCGGGGCGACAGATTCGGGTCCTTCTCCACGGCCGCGAACGACTCGGAGATGTCGGGCAGCACCCACATGTGCGGGTCGGCGGGGGACAACGCCGCGGAGCCCCGATCGGTCAGGTGGACGCTGTGCCCCTTCTCGTCGAGCACGAAGAAGAGCGCCTCCTCCAGGTCGCCCATCTGGCGCTGCTTGGCGGGGAGCTTCCGGTCGGCGAGCGAGTCGAGCTCGATGCGCAGGACCTGCTGCTTGACTCCCGTCTCGTTGAGCAGCTTGAGCAGCTTCTTGTTCTTGGGACCGCCGAGCTGGGCCTGGTAGAGCTTTTTGGCGCCGTCGCGCGCGGTCTTCGGGTCGGCGAGGAGCTTTTCCCCGTCACCCACCAGGGTGCTCACCACGGCGTTCTGTTTGCGTGCCAGCTCCGCGACCTGCCGGTTGAACTGATCGTACTTGTCATGCTCCTCGGTCCCCACCGGCCCCGAGATGATGAGCGGAGTCCGGGCCTCGTCGACGAGGATCGAGTCGACCTCGTCGATGATGGCGTACACGTGCTCGCGCTGGACCCGCTGGTCCAGCTGGAATACCATGTTGTCGCGCAGGTAGTCGAACCCGAACTCGTTGTTGGTGCCGTACGTGACATCCGACAGGTACGCGGCGCGGCGCTCGAGGCTCGAGGGCTGGGTGTCATCGAGGCAGGCCACCGTGAGGCCCAGCCACCGGTAGACGTGACCCATCCACTGGCTGTCGCGCCGGGCCAGGTAGTTGTTGACGGTGACGACGTGCACTCCGCGCCCCGTGAGGGCGTTCAGGTACACCGGGAGCGTTGCGACGAGGGTCTTGCCCTCGCCCGTCGCCATCTCGGCAATGCGCCCCTGATGCAGCACGATGCCGCCGATGAGCTGAACGTCATACGGCACCATGTCCCACGGCTGCTCGTGCCCCATCACGGTGACGGGGCTGCCCTTGAGCCGGCGGGTCGCCTCGCGCACTGTCGCGAACGCCTCGGGAAGGATCTCCTTCAGCACCGCGGCGATCCCCTGCTTCCATACTTCCTCGAGGGCGGCGATCCGGTCGTCCAGTTTGCCGCGCTCGACCGGATCGGGATTAGCGTGCTTCTCGGCCTTGAGCGCCTCGAGTTCGGTGCGCTGCACGCGGATGCGCTCATCGATGAGCGCGCGGAATTTCACCGTCTGGACCTGGATCTCGGCGTCGGGGAGGGGCTGCAGCCGCGCCTCGTGGGCGTGGATCTCGGCCACCACCGGCCTGACGCGCTTGACGTAGCGATCGTGGGGGCTGCCAAGGACAGCGCTGAGCAGGGTCTTGATCATCACAGGTTCCGGTACAGCCCGTGCTGGGCCACATAGCTGGCCACGGCGTCGGGCACGAAATAGCGGATCGGGTGGCCGGCCGCGACGCGTCGCCGCAGGTCGGTCGCCGAGATCTCGAGGGCGGGCATCGGCACCACGGCCGACACCCACGCGGCGGCCGGGACCACGTGTCCCGGACGGGTCAGCACGGCCACGCGGGCCCGGCGGACGATCTCTTCGGCCTCGCGCCACCGCGGGAACTCCGCGGCGGCGTCGGCGCCGAGCAGAAGAATAAACGACCGCCCCGGCTCCCGCCCCTCGAGGGTGCGGAGCGTGTCCACCGTGTAGGAGGGGCCCTCCCGGTCCACTTCGCAGGTCTCGACGCCGAGGCCGGTCAGGCCCGCCAAGGCGAGCCGCAACATCGCCACCCGGTCGACCGCCGGCGCGGCGGGGCCCCCGGTCTTGAAGGGCTGGACCCCGGCCGGGATGAACAGCACCTCATCGAGCTGGAGCGCCTCGCGCGCGACCAGGGCGGCGATGAGGTGACCGTGGTGGACGGGGTCGAATGAGCCCCCGAGGAGGCCGACCATCACCTCAGCTCGTGCTCGCGGGGGTCGCCGGCGGTGCCGGGCACGCATCCTCGATGCCGGTGCCCTGCGGATGGAACCGGCGCAGGTAGGTGCAAGTCTCCCGCACGTCCTCGGCGTAGCCAAGCCGCCGATAGACGCCGATCAGCGTGAGCAGCGCTTGGGGTACTATCTCGGCCTGGGGATAGGTCGAGGCGAGGTCCTTGAGGTAGAGGATCGCCGAATCGTCGGCCTTGTACCGCAGGTAGAAGAGCGCGGTCCGGTACTGCTTGTAGGCGAGCCGATCGTTCAGGTCGTTGATCCGGATCTGCGCCAGCGTCGCGGCGTGGGTGCCCGCGTAACGATTGAGCACTTCCTGATAGGTGCTGATCGCGGTCTGGCCATAGGTCGGGTCGAGTTCGGGCTTGCGCCAGAGGTCGGCGAAGGCGTCGCCGGCCCGAAGCAGGGCCTCGGGCGCGAGCGCGTCGGAGGGAAGTTCGTCGCTCACCCGCCGGAACTCGCGCACCGCCTGCAAGTGGCTCTTGGTCGCCAGGTAGCATTCCCCAAGGTAGAACCGGGACCGCGCGATGCGGGGGTCGCCCGATGCGAACTCGAGATTGAGCCGCTCGAGTTGGGTGGCCGCATCGATCCATTTCCCCGCGCGGAAGAGCCGTTGGGCCCTGGCCCACTGCCGGTCGACCTCCTCCGTGGAGGCATCGACCCGAAGGAGCGGGTCGGGCACGGTGGAGACCGGGACACGGACCGGGCGGGCGCAGGCGGCCACCAGGAGGAGGATCGGCAGGAGCGAGCGACGGGTCATCGGACGGTATCCGGAACGGCCGCGCCGAGCACGTCAAGTCGTTCGCGTGCCACGTGGCCAAGGGAATCGGTGGGAGTGATGCCGATCACGGCCTGATAGGCCAGTGCGGCACCGAGGATGTCGCCCTGGGCGCGACGGAGGTCGCCGAGGGCGAGGCGGGCCCGGCGACCGGACATTCCGGTGGAGTCGGCGCCGGCGGCAATGGTGAGCCACCGTTCGCCGGTATACGGATCGTTGGCGGTCAGCGCTTCCTGGCCGAGCTGGAGCCCGCAGGCGGCGAGCCCTGACCGGGCCGCATCGGCGAGCCGCCGGTCGCGGGTACGGCGACGCGCCGCTTCGAAGGGGCGCATCGCCTCTTCACAGGCGGTGGTCTCCCGGAGTGCGGCACCGTAGGCCACGAGCAACGAGTCGGTGACACCGGCATCGGGCGCGGCGGCGAGTGCGAACGGGAGCACCGTGACCTGTTCCTGCGCCGAGAGACCGCCGAGCCGGACGAGGGTCAGCGCGTGGCGCGCCACCAGCCGGTCAGGGGCCACATCGCGCAGGACCGAGACGGCGGCCGCGAGACCCGCCGCATCGTTGGTGCGTTCGGCGGCCTCGGCCACCAGGTCGAGCCCGGTCGCGGCTTCATCGAGCCGGGAGGGATCGTCGGCCACGAGGTCGCGATACGCCTGGGCGGCCTCGCGGAACCGGCCCGAATGGAACGCCGCGGCCCCAAGCTTGGCATAGAGCTGGGCGCTGCCGCGGGTGGCCAGCGCCGCCTGATACTCGGCAATGGCCGACGGGGCGTCGCTCCGCGCGAGCGCCTCGTCTCCAAGTCGCTCGTGATCCGCCCCCACGCCGAAGCAGCCGGCGAGGAGGACCACCAGCGCGAGGCGCACCGGCCGGCTCATTCCTTCGCGCGATCCATCATCGCGAGGTAGGCCTCGACCCGGGTGTTCTCCGGCTGCCGCTCGAGCGCTTCGCGCCACACGCGGCGCGCCTCGGCCGCATCGCCGGCAAGGTAGTGTGCCAGACCGAGCGACGCCTGAGCCTCCACGAAGCCGGGCCGGGCCTGCAGGACGCGATCGAGTTCTTCGCGCGCGCCAAGCGGATTGCCGGCATCGAGCATCAGGCGCGCCAGCCGGTAGCGCAGGTCGATGAATGCCGGACCGAGCTCCACCGCCTTCCGGTACTGCTCCACCGCATCGGCCAGGGCGCCGGCCTCGGCGTAGGCCTCGCCCAGGGCGGCGTGCTGATTGGCGAGACGCGCGGACACGTGCGGGCTGAACCGTCCGGTACGCGGGCCCTCGAGCGCTGAGGCGCGGCGGAACGACTCCTCCGCCTCGGCCGTGCGCCCCAATTGGTTGAGCACCAGGCCGCGGTGGATATGGGCCTCGACGTAGCGCGGATTGAGCTGCACCGCCGTGTCGAAGGCCGCGAGCGCCTGCTCCTGCTGCCCCAGGAGTGAGCGGCAGAGTCCGAGCAGATGGTGCGCGTCGGCGAACGCCCGACCGGTCGCGAGCACCTCCTCGAGGAGGTGCACCGCGCCATAGTAGTCCTGGAGGGCGAAACGCTCGCGCGCCTCCTTGACGTTGTTCTCAGGATTGGTATGGGGCGTCATGGGGCGCTACTTCCCGGCGTGTTGTTGGAAGTACGCGATGGTGCGCTGCAGGCCTTCTTCCAGCTGCACCTTCGGTTCCCAGCCGAGGACGGTGCGCGCCACCGTGATGTCGGGCTTGCGCACCTTGGGGTCGTCCTCGGGGAGCGGCTTATGTACGATCTTCGACTTCGAACCGGTCAGGGCGATGACCCGTTCGGCGAGCTGGCGCACCGTGAACTCATTGGGGTTCCCGATGTTGGTCGGGTCGCTGCGGTCGCTCTGGAACAGCCGGTAGATGCCCTCGATGAGGTCGGACGCGTAGCAGAAGGATCGGGTCTGACTACCATCGCCGTACACCGTGAGCGGCTCGCCCTTGAGCGCCTGAACGATGAAATTCGAGACCACCCGGCCGTCGCCCGGGCGCATCCGCGGCCCGTAGGTGTTGAAGATCCGGATGATCCGCGTATCGAGCTGGTGATAGCGATGGTAGGCCATCGTGATCGCCTCGGCGAAGCGCTTGGCTTCGTCGTACACGCCGCGCGGCCCCACCGGGTTCACGTGTCCCCAGTAGGTCTCGGGCTGCGGATGGACCTGCGGATCGCCGTAGACCTCGCTGGTGGAGGCGAGGAAGAAACGTGCGCCCTTGGCCTTGGCGAGGCCCAACGCTTTGTGGGTACCGAGCGAACCCACCTTCAACGTCTGGATCGGGAGCTCGAGGTAGTCGATGGGGCTCGCGGGGGAGGCGAAGTGCAGCACGCCGTCCAGCGCGCCTTCAACGTACATGAAATTGGTGACGTCGTGCTGGATGAACCGGTACCTGGGGTTCCCGGCGAGGTGTGCGATGTTGTCGGGATGGCCGGTGATGAAATTGTCCATCCCCACCACCTCGTGACCGTCGGCCAGGAAGCGGTCGGTGAGGTGGCTGCCGAGGAAGCCGGCGGCCCCGGTGATGAGGACCCTCATGCCCGCCTCCGCCCGATGCCGTGGTACGTGAAGCCGAGCTGGGTCATCCGCACCGGGTCCCAGAGGTTCCGGCCGTCGATGATGAGCGGTCGCTTGAGCGTCCGCTTGAGGCGGTCGAAATCGGGATTCCGGTACACCAGCCACTCGGTCACGATGCAGAGCGCGTCGGCGCCCTCGACCGCGGCCCAGGGGTCCGCGGCGTAGGTGACCCGACCCCCGAAGACGTGTTCTGCGGTCTCGTGCGCCTTGGGGTCGTGCACGACGACGGTGGCGCCCGCGGCCAGGGCCCCTTCGACCAGCGGGATCGACGGGCTCTCGCGCATGTCGTCGGTCTCGGCCTTGAACGCGAGCCCCCACACCGCAATGCGCTTCCCCTTCAGCACGCCGCCGAACTCGGCAGTGAGCTTCTCGAGCATCCGGCGCTTCTGCCGCTCGTTGACGGCCTCGACCGACTCGAGCAGGTCGAACTGCAATCCGACCTCGTGCCCGGTGCGAATGAGCGCCTTCACGTCCTTCGGGAAGCAGGAGCCGCCATACCCGGGCCCCGGGAAGAGGAACCCCGGCCCGATGCGCTTGTCGCTGCCGATCCCCTTGCGGACCAGGTCCACGTCGGCGCCCACCAGCTCGCAGAACTGCGCCACCTGGTTCATGAAGGAGATGCGGGTCGCCAGCATCGCGTTGGCCGCGTACTTGGTGACCTCGGCCGAGGCGATGTCCATGAACAGGATCGGATTGCCGCTGCGCACGAAGGGGGAGTAGAGCTCCCGCAGCATCTCGCGCGCGGCGTCATCCTCGACGCCGATCACGACGCGATCGGGCTTCATGAAATCGTCGATCGCCGCCCCTTCCTTCAGGAACTCGGGATTCGAGCAGACCACGAACGGGACCTTGGTCTCCTGGGCGATCGCCGCGCGCACCTTGGTCGCCGTGCCGACCGGTACCGTGCTCTTGGTGACGACGATCGTGGGCGCGGTCATGTGCTTGCCGATGGTCGATGCCACCGCCAGCACATACTGGAGGTCGGCCGAACCGTCCTCGCCTTCGGGAGTGCCGACCGCGATGAAGACGACCTTGGCCGCCGAGACGGAGCCGGCCACATCGGTGGTGAAGGCCAGCCGCCCCTCATCCTGGTTCCGACGCACCATCTCTTCGAGGCCCGGTTCGTAGATCGGGATCTCGTTCCGGCGCAGCATCGCGATCTTCTTCTCGCTGATGTCCGCGCAGGTCACTTCGTTCCCCGTCTCCGCGAAGCAGGCGCCCGCGACGAGTCCGACGTAGCCGGACCCAACGATGGCGACCTTCACGCGCCGTAGAACCCGCGGATGCCGGCGATCACGGCGGCCAGCTGGGCCTCGGTGAGCTCCGGATAGATCGGGAGCGACACGACCTCGGCCGTCGCCTTCTCGGTGACCGGCAAGCTCCCGGGCTTGTAGCCGAGAGAGGCAAAGCAGGGCTGTTGATGGAGCGCGAGCGGGTAATAGACCTTGTGACCGATCCCCTTGGCCTTGAGGTGCTCGGTCAGCTGATCGCGCCGCTCGGCGCGGATGGTGTACTGGTGATAGATGTGTTCATTGCCCTCGTCCACCCTGGGCGCGACGACCGCGCCGAGCCCCTTGAACTCGGCATCGTAGTGGGCCGCGATCCGGCGGCGTGCCACGTTCCAGTCGGCCAGGTGGTTCAGCTTGGCCAGCAGGACGGCGGCCTGCAGAGTGTCGAGCCGGCTGTTGAGCCCGACCTCGTCGTGGTAATACTCGCGGACGCCGCCGTGGAGGCGCTGGGAGCGGAGCTTGGCCGCGTAGGCGTCATCCTGGGTCACCATCATGCCACCGTCACCCCAGCCGCCGAGGTTCTTGGTGGGGAAGAAGGACAAGGTGCCGACGGTGCCGAGCTCGCCCACGGCGAGCCACCGGCCATCCACCTTGCGCCGCGATCCGATGGCCTGCGCGCCGTCCTCGATGAGCACGATGCCGCGCTTCTTGGCCAGGGTGGCGATCCTCTCGATCTCGACCATCTGCCCGTACAGGTGCACTACGACGATCGCCTTGGTGCGCGGGGTGATCGCCGCCTCGATGGCGGCCGGGTTCACATTGAACGTGGCCGCGTCGATGTCGACGAACACCGGCTTGCCGCCCGCGTTGGCGATGGCGCCGGCGGTCGCAAAGAAGGTGAACGCCGGCGAGATGACCTCGTCACCCGGCTTGAGCGCCAGGGCCCGGAGCGGGATCAGCAGCGCGTCGGTACCGCTGGCGCACGCCACCCCGTGCTTGGTGGCACACAGCGCGGCCACCGCCTGCTCCAGCTGACCCACCTCGGCACCCATGATGAAGGCCTGCCGTTCGATGACGGAATGGACGGCGGCCAGGACCTCGTCCTTGATGGTGCGGTGCTGGGCCTGAAGATCGAGCAACGGGACGTTCACGAGCGACCTCGTTCACTTGGGATCTGGTGAGCTAACTCCAAATAGCCCTTGAAGTTACCCCTGTCGGCGGGGTGACGCAACGCAGGTCAGAACGGCCCCGGTCTCGCGGTAGCCGGCGCCGCACCTGGCACAATTGGCCTCGGCCCCGTCGAGGTGCAGCCGCTCCCCGCACTGGCACATCCACCCCACCCGCCGGGCCGGCACGCCGACCATCAGGGCGTAGGCCGGGACGTCGCTGGTGACGACGGCCCCAGCGCCGATGAAGGCGAACTCCCCCAGGGTCACGCCGCAGATGATCGTGGCGTTGGCGCCGATCGAGCTCCCCCGCTTGATCCGGGTCTCCTGGTACTCGGACTTCCGGGAGATATGGCTCCGCGGGTTGTTCACGTTGGTGAATACGCAGCTCGGGCCGCAGAAGACGTCGTCCTCGAGGACCACGCCTTCGTAGATGGAGACGTTGTTCTGGACCTTCACGTTGTTGCCCAGCCGAGTGCCGCCCATCACGACCACGTTCTGGCCCAGGTTGCAATCCTCGCCGATGACCGCCCGAGCCATCACGTGGCTGAAGTGCCAGATCTTGGTGCCGCGGCCGATGACGGCGCCCGCATCGACGAAGCTGGATTGGTGGACGAAATAGTCGGCCATGGGGAGTCAGGTTGGGGTGGACAAGGTCGAAAGATAGCTCCCGTCCGGCGCGATCAGCTTCACCTCGGTCTCCAGCAGAATGCCGAAGCGCTCGAGCACAACGGAGCGCACGTGGGCGATCAGCGCCCGCACATCCGCCGCCGTGGCCTCGCCGGAGTTCACGATGTAGTTCGCGTGCATCGGCGACACCTGCGCCCCTCCGATCCGGTGGCCCTTGAGTCCCGCGGCCTCGATCAACTGCCCGGCGGTCTTGGGTCCATCGCGTTTCCCCCAACTCGGCCCGCCCGGGTTCTGGAACACGCTCCCGCAGCAGGGTTGGTTGAACGGCGTCCCTTCGCTCCGCCACTGGAACAGGTGGTCGATCTCCGCCTTGAGCGCGGCCGGATCCTCGTCGTGCAGCTCGACCGTGGTCTCGACCACCACCACGCGGCCGAGCCCGCTCCACCGGTACGCGAACGGGATCGCTCCGCGCTCGATGACCCGGTCACGACCCTCGCCGTCGACGACGGTGACGCTCCGGACCAGCTCGGACCAGTCGCCGCCGTGGGCGCCGGCGTTCATGTACACGCCACCCCCCACCGAACCGGGGATGCCCACGAACTTGTGCAGTCCCGCCTGGCCTTCGGCCACGGTCTTCCGGGCGGCGGTGGGCCCGGGCAGGCCGGCCCCGATGCGCCACCGATCGCCATCCCGCTCCAGTCGATCGAGGCCCTTCCCGATCCGCACCACCAGGGCCCTGAGCCCTTCATCCGGAAAGAGGAGATTCGATCCCAGCCCGACCGCGAACCAGGGGACCCCCTGCTCCGCGGCGAATTCGATTGCGGCCCCCACGTCATCCGCGTTATGCGGCAGCACCACCGTGGCGGGACCGCCGATGCGGTAGGTGCTGTAGCGCACCAGCGGTTCATCCACGCGGACCTCTCCCCGCACCCGGGCGCGGAGGGCGTCGATGAAGGCCTGGCTGGTGGGCACGCTCAGACCTCCACCCGCCGGGCGATCTCGTACCACTCCTGGAGCGAGCGCACCGTGTGGGCGCGATTCCGAAGGGCGATGATCGCGTCGCACGCGGCCGATGCGGCGGAGAGCGTGGTGGTGTACGGCAGCCGCTGCTGCAGCGCCGCCTGGCGGATCAGGTAGTCGTCCTGCTGGGTCAGCTTGCCGAGCGGCGTGTTGATGAGGAGCTGGATGCGCCCCGACCGGAGCAGGTCGATGGCGTTGGGCCGCCCCTCGTGGACTTTGAGCACCTTCTCCGCCGGGATCCCGCGAGCCCGGAGATACCGCGCGGTGCCTTCGGTGGCGAGCACGGTGAAGCCGAGTTCCACGAAGCGGCGGGCGATGGGGACGACGTTGGCCTTGTCGTGATCGTTGACGGTGATGAACACTCCCCCTTCGAGCGGCAGCTGGCCTCCGGCGGCGTCCTGCGCCTTGGCGAACGCCATCCCGAAGCTGTCGGCGATCCCCATCACCTCACCCGTGGAGCGCATCTCGGGGCCGAGGATCAGGTCCACCCCGTGCAGTTTGTTGAAGGGGAAGACCGCTTCCTTCACCGCGACGTAGGGCTGCACCACGTCGTCCACCAGCCCGAGCTCGTCGAGGGTCTTGCCGGCCATCACTGACGCCGCCAGCGAGGCGAAGGGGATGCCGGTGGTCTTGGAGACGAATGGCACGGTGCGGCTGGCGCGGGGGTTCACCTCGAGCACGTACACCACGCCATCCTTGATGGCGTACTGCACGTTGAGGAGCCCCACGACGCCGAGCCTGATCGCAAAGGCGCGGGTATATTCGCGCATCTGGGCCACCTGTTCCTCGGTCAGGAGGTAGGGGGGCAGCACGCAGGCGGAGTCGCCGGAGTGGACACCGGCGTCCTCGATGTGCTGCATCACCCCACCGATGACGCAGCGGGTCCCGTCGCTGATCGCGTCGACGTCGGCCTCGAAGGCATCCTCGAGGAAGCGGTCGATGAGCACCGGGTGCCCCGGCGCCACCCGCTGAGCGGTCAGGAAGAAGCGCCGCAGCGAGTCGGCGTCATACACGATCTCCATTCCGCGGCCCCCGAGCACGTAGCTCGGTCGCACCAGCACGGGGTACCCGACCCGGTCGGCCACCGCGACCGCCTCGTCCGGGGTCATTGCGGTGCCGGCGGGAGGCTGCGCCACCCCGAGTTCGCGGGCCAGCGCCTCGAAGCGTTTGCGATCCTCTGCCAGGTCGATCGATTCGGGCGACGTGCCCATGATCGGGACGCCGGCGGCCTCGAGCCCGCGGGCCAGGCGGAGCGGCGTCTGTCCGCCCAGCTGGACCACCACCCCGATCGGCTGCTCGCGGTGCACCACCTCCAGCACGTCCTCGAGCGTCAGCGGCTCGAAGTACAGCGAGTCGGCGGTGTCGTAGTCGGTGGAGACGGTCTCAGGATTCGAGTTGACCATCACCGTGCGGTAGCCGAGCTGACGGAACCCCATCGTGGCGCGGACACAGCAGTAGTCGAACTCGACGCCCTGCCCGATCCGGTTGGGGCCGGAGCCGAGGATCACCACGGTCTTGGCACCCGCCGGGGGGGCGAACTCGTTCTCGTCGTCGTAGCAGGAGTAGAGATACGGCGTCGACGAGGGGAATTCGCCGGCGCAGGTATCGACGGTCTTGAACGCCGGCCGGAGCCCGAGTCGGAGGCGTTCCGCGCGCATGTCCTCCTCCTTGAGGCCTCGCAGGTCGGCGAGCTGGCGATCGGAGAAGCCGAGCCGCTTCATGGTGCGCAGGAGTGCCCGATCGGCAACGTCACCTGAGCGCTTGGCAGCCGTGGGTCTGGCGTCCCGCCAGACAATTTCCGCTTGGACCAGTTCCTCCATCTGCGCGAGGAACCAGGGATCGATCCCGCTCACCTCGGCGATATCCTCGACCGAGAGTCCGTGCTGCAGCGCGCGCTTGAGCTGGAAGACCCGCTCGGGCGTCGGGGTGCGGAGGGCGGCGCGCACCGTCTCGCGCTCGCCGTCCTGCAGTCGGTCGTCCGACGGTATCGCGCCGATGGTCCAGCCGGGCCGGTCGATCTCGAGCCCGCGGATGCCCTTCTGGAACGCCTCCTTGAAGGTGCGGCCGATCGCCATCACTTCGCCCACCGACTTCATCTGGGTGGTGAGCCGGGGATCAGCGGCGGGGAATTTCTCGAACGCGAACCGGGGGATCTTCACCACCACGTAATCGAGCACCGGTTCGAACGAGGCGGGGGTGGTCTTGGTGATGTCGTTGGGGAGTTCGTCGAGCCGGTAGCCCACGGCGAGCTTGGTCCCGATCCGCGCGATGGCGAACCCCGTGGCCTTCGACGCGAGGGCCGAAGAACGGGAGACTCGGGGATTCATCTCGATGACCAGCTGTTCGCCCGTCCGCGGATTCACGGCGAACTGGATATTGCAACCGCCGGCGGCAACGCCGATCTCGCGGATGATCTTGATCGCCCCGTCGCGCATCGTCTGATACTCGCGGTCGGTGAGCGTCATGGCCGGGGCCACCGTGATCGAGTCGCCGGTGTGGACCCCCATCGGGTCGACGTTCTCGATGGAGCAGACGATGACCACGTTGTCGGCGCTGTCGCGCATGACCTCGAGCTCGTACTCCTTCCATCCGATGATCGAGCGCTCCAGCAGCACCGAGCCCACCGGCGAGAGATCGAGCCCGCGGCGGATCAGGGTCTCGAACTCCTCGCGGTTGTAGGCGATGCCGCCCCCGGTGCCGCCCAGGGTGAAGCTGGGCCGGATGATCGCGGGGTAGCCGGTGCGCTGCACCGCCGTGTGCGCCTCCTCGAGACTCCGCACCGTGGTCCCTTCGGGAGTGGCGAGCCCGATGCGTCGCATCGCCTGGCCGAACTCGTCGCGGTCCTCGGCCAGCTTGATGGCCCGCGCGTCGGCGCCGATCAGCTCGACGCCGTACTTGGCCAGGGTGCCATCCTCGTGGAGCGCCATCGCCACGTTCAGCGCCGTCTGCCCACCCATCGTGGGGAGGAGGGCGTCGGGGCGTTCGCGCTCGATGACCTTGGTCACCCAGGCCGGTGTCACCGGCTCGATGTAGGTCCGGTCGGCCAGCTCGGGATCGGTCATGATCGTGGCCGGGTTCGAATTCACCAGCACCACGCGGTAGCCCTCTTCCTTCAGCGCGCGGACCGCCTGGGTGCCGGAGTAGTCGAACTCGGCCCCCTGCCCGATGATGATGGGGCCGGAGCCGATGATGAGGATGGTCTTGAGGTCAGTGCGCTTGGGCATCCACCAGGTCCCGGAGGGTCTGTTCGAGCGGGCGGCGGGCGCGCCACCCCGTTTCGGCAAGGATCTTGGAAGGGTCACCGACCAGATGAGGCACGTCATTGGCCCGGAGGAGCGAGGGATCGGGTTCGGGGAGGACGCGAACACCGGCCGCCTGGGCTAGACGCTCGAACAGCTCGCTGATGGCGATCCCCTCGCCCCGCGCCACGTTGTAGATCTCGCCCGCGCGCCCCCGTTCGAGGAGGGCAAGATAGGCCTCGACCACGTCGCGCACGTCGAGCAATTCGCGGATCGGGTCGAGATTGCCGGTCTTCACCGCCACCGCCCCGGTGCGTTGGGCGGTGCGGATCCGGTCGAGGAAGGCCGGCGCCACATAGGTCGTGGTCTGTCCCGGGCCGGTGTGCGGGAAGGGACGCGCCACCATCACCGCCAGGCCGGTGCGGCGCCCTGCCTCCAGCGAGGCGATCTCGGCCGCCGCCTTGCTCGCCGCATAGGGGGACCCGGGATTCACCGGATCGGTCTCGCGGCGGGGCCGCGCCTCACCGGCCCCGTACACCTCGCCAGTGGAGACCACGACCACCCGCCGCGACCCCGCTCCCCCGGCCAGCGACTCGACCAGCCGGGCGGTCCCCGCGGCGTTCACCGTCCAGGCGTGGGCGACATCGCGCCCCGCCTCGACCGAACTCGCCACAGCCGCGAGGTGGATCACCCCATCCACCGGTTCGCGCGCCACCTGATCGATCGAGTCGTGGTCCTGGAGGTCGAGCGGGATCCATTTCACCGCCGCCAGTTCCACGGGAGTGAGCCGTCCCGGCATCGCGCGTCCGTCACGCACCGCGCCGGTCACCGCATGGCCCCCCTGCAGCAGCGCGTGGACCAGCCACTGCCCGACGAAGCCGTCGGCGCCGGTGACCAGGACCTTCACCGCGGGCGGAGCCTCGCGACGTCGGCGTCGACCATCATGTGGACCAGCTGGGTGAAGCTCACCTTCGGGGCCCACCCGAGCTCCCGTTTGGCCAGGGTCGGATCGGCGAGCAGGGTCTCGACCTCCGCGGGGCGCATGAACCGGGGGTCCTGGGTCACGTACTTCTTCCAGTCGAGCCCGACGTGCTGGAAGGCGATCTCGACCAGCGCCTGGACCGTGTGCTGTTCGCCGGTACCGATGACGTAGTCCTTCGGCGCCTTCTGCTGGAGCATCCGCCACATCGCATCGACGTAGTCGCCGGCGAAGCCCCAGTCCCGCTTGGCGTCGAGGTTGCCCAGCCGGAGCTCCTGGGCCAGGCCGAGCTTGATGCGGGCGACGCCGTCGGTGACCTTGCGGGAGACGAACTCGATGCCGCGCCGGGGCGACTCGTGGTTGAACAGGATCCCGCTCACCGCGAAGAGGTCGTAGCTCTCCCGGTAGTTCACGGTGATCCAGTGGCCGTACACCTTGGCCACGCCGTACGGCGAGCGCGGGTAGAACGGCGTGCTCTCGCGCTGGGGATGCTCCTGGACCTTGCCGAACTGTTCCGAAGAACTCGCCTGGTAGAACCGGGCGGTCGGGTGGGCCAGGCGGATCGCCTCGAGGATGCGGGTCACGCCGAGGGCGGTGAACTCCCCGGTGAGGACCGGCTGGCTCCAGGAGGCCGGCACGAATGACTGGGCTGCGAGGTTGTAGACCTCGTCGGGTCGGTGGGCCTGGATGACCTGGGTCAGCGAGTGCTGGTCGAGGAGGTCGGCCGCGACGATGGTGACCTGGTCGAGGAAGTGGCCGATCCGCTCGTAGGAATCGTGGCTGGTGCGGCGGACGACGCCGACCACCTCGTACCCCTTCGCGAGGAGGAATTCGGCAAGATAGGAGCCGTCCTGACCGGTGATACCGGTGATGAGCGCCTTGGGCATGGGATTCAGGGCTGGGGGTTCCGGGACGGTTGCTTCCGACCGCCCAAACGGTTATTTTGCAAGGCTTTGAGTGACCGGAAGTTCATCACGTCCGACCAGGGGATCGACCGATGGCGCGCGTCTGCACAGTGTGTGGCAAGGGCCCGGTGACGGGCAATAATGTGAGCCACGCCAACAACAAGACCAAGCGACGCTGGTACCCTAACCTGCAGACCGTGCGGGTGGCTACCACCGAAGGGGTTCGTCGTACCCGGGTGTGTACGTCCTGCATCCGCAGCAACAAGGTCAAGAAGGCGGTCTGAGGTAATTCGCGGTCGGGACGACCACGCCACACGTCGGACCGACCACGCCACGTTTTGACACCGCGCGGCCGCCTGCTCCAGCTGGCGGCCCGTTCATCGAGATTCTCGAAGTAGAGAAGCTTCACTGGACGGCCGAGCCGCTTCTCCGCTTCGCGCGCAAGACCCGGCGAGCCATCCGTCGGCGTTACGTCGAAGCCTGCGCGGATCATCGCCTCGGAGTCTCTTCCGTCGCCGCAGCCAAGTTCGAGAATCTTCGAACCCTGCGCGAGGTTGCCTAGAAATTCCTCAAGCCGGCGGTTGCGTTCGGGCCTGGCGCGCGCCGAATAGTTCTTCGCCTCGCGATCATAGAACGCAAGCGTGTCGGGATCGTGCGCAGCGCTTTTGATTGTCATGTTGCGTCCAGCACCGATGAGCTGGGCGCTATTAGCCGGTCAATCCGTGCCCAGATCAAGCCGGGCGATGGCCTCAGCCGAACAGCAGGCCCGCTGACTGCAGCAGCATGACGAAGAAGGTGCCGGACATCATGCTCCAGAAGCCGGCCAGCAGCGTCGCCAGCACCACGAATTCGAAACGGCGCTTCTCGATCCTGCGGCCGCGCAGCGTGTTGCGCATGATGATGAAAGGGGCTGCGAACACCAGGAACGGCACGGCGGCGAAAGCCTGCGGGCTCGCCCCTTGCGCCAGAAGTCCAAAACCTGCCGGGCGCGCGGCGAACGCCTGATAGGCGCTGACCAACGCGCCTGCGAGGGCAAAGCCGATACCGACAGCAAGGAAGGACTGCAACGCTTCAGGCGACATAGGTCTCACACGGTACGCAACAACGACCCCGCACGCTTCGCAGAACCCGCCCACGCGCGCCAGCATATCCTTAAAGAAAGGTTAACATGCGACGCGCAGTCGACCGCGCGGCGAGGAATTTTCTCCGCCGAAGACACTCGTTTTTGCTGAAGCCGCCGAATCCCGCATGGCATATTTGCCGGTGATTCGTCAGGACTGCCCCTGTTGCCCATGAACTCGCTTTCAGCATCGCTCCCGCCTGCGCAACTTCTCCGTTCGCGCTGGCCAACCATCGCTTTGATCGTTGCCTCCTGCGTCGTCGGCGCAGGCGCGATCGCTGTGATCGCCTACCTGTTGTGGCCGACATGGCGCGCGACATCGCCGGATGATCCGTCGCGCCTGCCGATCACGATCGGCAGCGCCCTGTTCAATGTGCCGGCCAAGGCAATCCGCATGCGCATGCAGCGCCGCGCAGGGCCGCAGGAGCGGATCGATCTGGCGTTCGAGTACCCCTCGCTGCTGCCGCCCGATCCGCAGGCGCATGTCACGGCCGGCAGCGTCGAGGGCAAACCGGTTGCGACCAACCGCATTTTCCTGTCGATCGCCGCCGAGGGCGGCGTGATCACGCCGCAGGAGCGGGCGCGCACGATCTATCCGCGCTACGTCGAGGCGCAGGCCGATGCGCAGGACGGCCTCACCGGCCGCGCATTCCGCGACTCATCGCCTTATCGCGGCGAGGACCTGTTCATGGCCGACAAGCCCCTCTTCATCGCACGCTGCACGCGCGATGCGATGACGCCCGGCATGTGCCTGAGCGAGCGCCG
>JBDSIR010000085.1:0-6613 GCA_039917855.1 Gemmatimonadales bacterium
CGGCCCGCTTCGCCGTGATCAGCCTGTTGCCGAGCGCCACCGCGATGGCGGTGCCACCGAGAGAGTGGCCCACGATCGCTTCGATCGGACCGACCAGGGCGCCGACGGCGGCGATGGTCTCGAGATAGACGTAGAGATTCGTGTCGCGATGCTCGGAGTCGCCGTGACCCGGCATGTCGAACATCACGGCGCGGTACCCTGCCCGCACCAGCTCCGCTGCGATCGGCGCCATGTCGCCCGCGCCTCCCGACCAGCCATGCACCAGAAGGACGGTCGGTCCCCGTCCCCACGACCAGAGCGCGATCCGCCCGGTCGAGACCACCGGGTACGCGGGCTCCGCCCCACCCGCTCGGCGCTCCATCGCGCGCTCGGGGAGGAGCTTGGCGTGGAGTGCCGTCGGTGTCGGGGTACGGCGGAGCCGCGGGGTGATGAACATCTTCGCCGCCTGCTTCTCGGCGGTCGTCGGCGCGAGAGCCGACAGCGCGCCGAACCAGGTACGGAGAAAGAGCGGTGCCTTGCGGACGGAATGCCCGTTCGTGCTGTTGAAGCTCATCGGAAACGGACCTGAGTTCAGGGTGAAGCCCACTCGACCAGCGAGTCGAACGCCGAGCGCGCCTGCGACTCCGCGTGGGGATCCTCGAGGAGCCGCTTGGTGTGGTAGTAGGCGAAGATGATGCCGAACATGCGGAATGCGAACTGCTGAGTGTCGAGATCGTTCCTGAAGTGCCCTTCCTGCACCGCGATCGACGCCCCCTTGGCGAGCGTGTCGCGCCAAGCGCGCTGCCAGGTGGCGAGCGCATCGCGGACGGGGCCCGGCTTGTCGTCGAGCTCCACGGCGGCGTGGGTGAACACACACCCTCCCGGGACGCTCAGGTCCCGCTCCCACTTGAGCCACCCTTCGAACATCATCCGCACGCGCGGGAGTCCTCGGGGGGCCTGGAGCGCCGGCTTGACCACGATCTCGCCGAACTTGTCGGCGGCGGCCCCCAGCACCTGCTTCTGGAGCTCCTCCTTCGACCCGAAATGGGCAAAGAGACCGCTCTTGGACATTCCCACTTCCTCAGCCAGTTGACCAAGGGAGAGGCCTTCCAGCCCCAGGAGAGAGGCATCCTTGAGCGCCTGGTCGACGATCCGGTCGCGGGTGGCTACGCCTTTAGTCATGAGGCTAATAAAACGAACGGTCGTGCTGTTGTCAAATCTATGCAGAGTTAACCCCATCAATTGAGGGTTTGATGCTCTGTTGATGGTTGCTTGCCATGATCGTGTGCCATTGGGCGACTCGGGTCGCTCGCCAATGTCTAAATCGTCCCTCCAATCACCCGATCCTGAAAGGGCCTCCCCGGTCGCGGGAGTGTCAATAGGACCCGACGTCCCAGCCAGGGTCGATTCCCCGGAGCGAGTATGCGCAACGGTCTGTTGTTGATGGGTCTCTGTGTCATCGGCGCGGGATGCAGTGAGAATCCCACCGATCCGAGCTTGGGTGTGGTGCGGACTCTCGGGGTCCGATCCGACGGTGACCGTCTGGCGGAGATGGTAGCGGGCGCAATGGCGGAGCCGGAGTTTCGTGCCATGATCCTGCAGGCGATGCGCGCGTCCCCCTTCTCCGAACACGCCCTTCCCCTCCGCGATCTGCTCGCGACCCCGAATGGCGCTGGATTCGTGAGCGGGTTGGCGCGGGCGAGCGGGGCCACTGACGGCGCTGTCACGGCTCTAATCGCCTCCTTGCCCCCGCTCGACTTCTACGTTCCGGCGCAGGCTGACCGTCTGTCCTGGACCGAAGGGCCCTCGCTGATCGTCGCGGCGATGCCGACGGCGACGCTGCCGCGGGTCGGATACACCCCGGACGGCGCACAGGTCCCCCTCGACCTTGCCCACGCCCGGCCCGCGAAGCCACTCTTCTACCTCCAGTTCGCCGAGCACAAGGCTTACCGTCTCGAGCCGCAGCCGACCGTGGCCGGGGCGCACATTCAGGACCCGGAGGACGGCGAACTCGCGATGGCCTTCGTACACCGCTCGCTCGAAGGTCAGGAGACCGTGATCCAGTTGCGTGATCTTCCCTCCGGGATCCAGCTGGCCCAGTACTGCCCGCCCGACATCCCGGGGTGTCCCCCGGCGGATGAGGGCGGCGGGGGCTCAGGCGGCGATCCCTCTCCGCCGCAGCCGGGAGCCGGTTACACTTACCTGACCAGCCTGCAGACCTTCGGTGAGTGTGACAATGGCATTTGTTGGGAGGGGAACGAGTTTGAGTTCCGCGCCAGTTCCTCCTATGGGTACAACGTGCTTCGGTGGGAAGGGGTCGGGAGCTCGTCCACGTACTCCAATATCCAGAAGCTGATCGCCCCATATTCGCCTTCGGCGGCGGTCGCCATCAGCATGGGTCTGTACGAGACCGATGGCTGGCCGAATCCGGACGACCACTTCATGTACGTCAACGCGCAGGGTTGCGTGTGTGATCCCCGGCTCCAGATCACGCCGGTCAACACCAATGCGTGGACCTATCCGCTCAAAAAGTCTGCGAGCATGGGGCAGAATGACCCGATCAAGGTGTCTGTGACCTACTGGTGGAACTTCTGAGCACTTCACCGCCTCGGCAGGGATGGTCCAGCCGACTTGACGGCCGCCGATTCATCCTTGTCGGGGCGGCGCTGCTCTTCCTTTGCGCCTGCGGTTTCGACCGCCCGGTGGCGCCCACCGATCGACTCCCTGTCGTTCAGGGACTCCTGATCGCGGGCGAGGACTCCCAGTTCTTCCGACTCACCTGGGCCGATTCACCCGACTCGGCCTACGCCGGGACCCCGGATCCGATCCTCCTCACCGACGTCGCGCTCACCGTCTCCGGTCCTGGCGGCACCCAGCCCCTCGTGCCGCTCGGTTCGGGGATCTTCACGATCATCCTCCCGATCCTCCCCGATTCCACCTATCAGCTTTCAGGGACGATCGCGGGAGCAGCGATCTCGGCGACGACGCGGGTCCCCGGGGCGTTCATCGTCGCGCAACCCGCCGCGGACACGGTCGTTATCACGGAGGCGACCGACTGCGCGGACTTCCCTGACTGCCACATCCCGATCGACTTGAGCGCGACTGGTGCGACCCGGATCACGATCGAGGTGAGGGATTCGTCCAACACGATCCTTCAGGTGATCGAGCCGGTGGCGGGTGATACCGTCCTCACGCTCATCCCGTTCAAGAATTTCACCCGGCTCTATTTCTACGCTCTCGACGCCAATGCGGCAGCGTTCGTCTACACCGAGGAGCCGGCCTCGAGCGTCACTGGTGGTTACGGCCTCTTCGGCTCCGCGCTCCTGGTGCGGAAGGGGCTCCGGTGGCAATGAGTCGGATCGCGGGTGCCGTCCTGCTGACCACTCTCCTCGTCGGCCGTGCCTCGGCGCAAGCGCGCGTCGAAGGGATCGTCGTCGATTCGGCGACCGCGGCACCGCTCCCTGCCGCCCGCGTGATGGTCGGTGCCCGGACGGTGCTCAGCGACCGATTCGGCCGCTTCGTCCTGACCGATCTCTCCTTCCCGGTCGAGCTCCTTGTTGCGCGGATCGGGGCGCGGACGGAACGGGTCGTCATCGACGCTCCCCCGGCAGGGATCCTTCGCATCGCTCTCGTTCCCCGTGCGATCCAGTTGGCCGATCTCGTCGTTGCCGGGGAAGGGGACCCGAGCCTCGTCGGGATCGGGCGATGGAGCATCCCCGTCGGCGAAGGGGTGGTCCCTCCGGTCGGGGTCCCCGATCTCCTCCGCGAACTCTCCGCAGCGCCGGCGGTCACCCAGTCGACCCTCTTCAGCGCCCGTCCGTTGATCCGCGGCTACGACGCCGGCGAGGCGACCCTCCTCCTTGATGGATTCGACCTTCCGAACCCGTATCACCTCGGGCGCACGTTCTCCTCGCTCCCCCCCGAAGCCGTGGAGCAGGTGAGCATCGCGACCGCCCCGCTCGACCCCTCGATCGGCGGAAGCTCGGGCGCCGCCGTGGATATCCTCGGCCGCACCGGCCCGGCGACCGACCGTACCGGCGGACTCTATCTCAGTCCTGTGAGCCTCGCGGGGTGGATGGGAGGGAGCCTGGGCGGCACCCGGCTCTTCGGCGCAGCTCGGAGCCTCACTATCGGGAGCGCGGCGGCCGTGGCGGGGAAGAAGTTCCCGTACGGGTTCCGCGACCTCTACCTGAGCGCGCTCCCCACCCACGGAGGGACCCCCGTCGCCCGCGCGACCCTCTTCGCTTCACACGATCGGATCGCGGACGCGGACGGCGGGGACGCGATGGCTTGGGGCGTCTTCCTGGCGGGGGTGCGATTCGACGCATGGCGGCGAGAGAACGACAAGCTCGAAGTGACCGCCCACGCCACCCATTTCGGCGAGGAGATCGACGGCCTCGAATTCGATGGCCAGGTGATCGATGTCGACAACGACCTCGCGCGCGCCGGACTCGGTCTCGAGTGGAGCCACGCGGTCGGCGACCAGCGGCTCTCGCTCGGCGTCGATCCCGAATGGTCGCGGATCAAGAACCAGGTGACGATCACCTCGGGGACTCTGACCCCCGCTGATGAGGATGTCGACCGCGTCGCCCTTGGCGTCTACGGCAGCTGGGGCGCGCGGCTGGGAAAGCTGCGGACGAACCTCGGGCTCCGCTACGACGCCGCCGGAGGTGTCGGGGAGTGGCAGCCTCGACTTCGCGCCGAATTGCCTCTCGGCCCGAAATGGATCCTCGGTGCCGCCGTGGGAAGGAGCGCCCGACTGGTGCACCAGGTCGCGGATCCCCGTCCCACAGGTGATCTCGTCCTCTATGACCTCTGGAAGATCGCCGGCGCCGACGGGATCCCCCCGGCGCGCATCGACCACGCCCAGCTGTCGATGGGATACCGGCGGGGCGCTTTCTTGCTCCAGGGCGCCCTCTTCGCCTCGCGTGGTGGGGGGATGCTCGAGGTGACGCCCCCCGCGGCGCGGACGATCGGAGGGACCACCTTCCGGATCGGCGATGCCCGGACCGCCGGCCTTGAACTCCAATCGGGGTTCGAGGGCCGGAGGAGATCGCTGACGCTCTCCTACGTGTGGAGTCGGTCGGAGCGGGACTGGGGTGATGGTTGGATCCCTTGGGCCCAGGATCGCCACCATCTCGTCCGCCTGATGGAGCAGGAGAGGCTCGGTCGGTCTTGGCGCGCATCGATCCTGGTGGAAGGATTGTCGGCCGCGCCCCTCACCCCCGTCGACCACATTGTCAGACCGGGGACGCCGACCGGGGATGGCTCCACGGGTTTCGAGCTCCCGGTCTACGTATATGGCATCGAGAATTCGGCGCGGGGGAAGGCGACTTTCCGGGTCGATCTTGGTCTTGAGAAGGAATTCCACGGGCCGTGGGGATCGGCTGGCACCGTGAACCTTTCCCTCACCAACCTCACCTTCGGCCCCGTGACCCCGATCCGTCCCGAGGATCCTGCCGATCTGCTTGGGAATGGCTCCCGGCCGTTGCGATATGAGCGGCTCTTCGATGTCCCGGTGATCCCGAGCTTCGGCTTCCGGTTTGAGTTCTAGATGTCGGAGGCAAGGTGCCCGGCCACCAGAGCTTGATTCGGTTTTTATTCGGTATTACGATTCCTTCACCCCCCATAGGAATGATGGATGCCGAGTACCCCGATGACCGCCAAAGCGAAATTCGAGATGCCCACGTGGGATGAACAGCCCATCGTCGAATACGACGACGGGCGCAAACTCACCCACGCCAAGGTGACCAAGAAATTCACCGGCGATCTCGAAGGTGAGAGCGTCCTCGAATACCTGATGGTCTATCCTCCGGCCCCCCCGGTCCCGTATGTGGGCGTAGAGCGCTTCGTCGGGACCTTCCGCGGGAAGCGCGGCTCCTTCGCGCTGACGATCAGCGGGGTGTACGACGGAACCGCCAAGGAGAAGGCGACGATCATCGCCGACTCCGGCACCGGCGAACTCACCGGCCTCCGGGGCGGGTGGAGCTTCGGTGCCGGCCACGAGGACAAGCTGGCGGGGTTCGAGATCGAGTACTGGTGGGCCTGATCGTCGAGATGACGGGGAACCGGTCGCAAGAACCGGGTGGGCGAGATCGACGGCGATCCTTTTCTTGGTGACTGACGACCCACGACCCACGACCCCCTTCCGAGTCCACGTGACCACCCAACCGCGTGCCAGCGACTGGCTCCTGATCGCGATCCCCGGTCTGATCTGGGGCGCCTCCTTCCTCTTCATCGCCCAGGGGCTTGATGCGGTGGGCCCGACCGGGGTGACTGCCATCCGTCTCGTGGTCGGCTTCCTGACCCTCGCCTGTTTCCCGGCGGCCTGGAAGCCGATCGAGCGTCGCGACTGGAGAGGCATCGCCCTGGTGGCGGTGCTCTGGATGGCCTTCCCGCTCTCGATGTTCCCATTCGCCGAGCAGCGGGTGTCGTCGGCGCTGACGGGAATGTTGAATGGCGGGGTGCCGCTCTCGACTGCCATTGTGGCCTCGCTGCTTGCCCGGCGATTTCCCTCTCGCGGGATACTGATCGGGCTCGCGGTGGGAATGGCGGGCGCCGTGCTCATCGCGGTGCCGGCACTGGACGAAGGAAGGAGCAGCGTCGAGGGGGTGCTGATGATCCTCGCCGCGGT
>JBDSIR010000086.1:0-24320 GCA_039917855.1 Gemmatimonadales bacterium
CCGCGAGCCGCCCCATGGATCGCTTGGCTGTCTCGACCATCCGCTGGACCACGCTGTCGGGGCCGAGGTCGGCGCGGGTGGGCTCGCTCACGAGGCCGCGGACCTTGGTCCCGTCCTCCGAGACGCATCCCACGACGATGTTGGTGCCACCCAGGTCGATGCCGACGATATAGTTCAACGAATCTCCGTCGCGAGTGGGCGGGGCGTTGGGAAGAGCTGACCCCGAAGATCGGGACGCTCGAAACACCCGAAAGATACTACAGAACGTTAGGTCCTTCCGAACCTCCGAATGGTCGGTGGTCCGCTCTGCGGCCGGAAGGATGCGCCTGGCCCTTGGGGAGGCCGCAGTGACGGCACGCCCGGGTCAGGAATGCCGGGAGTGGGAAACCCCACCGAGTGGCGAAGAATCGCTGCCCGCACTGCGGACAGGACCAGCGCTGGATCACATTCCCGCTGATGATCCAGGTGAGGCCCACCGGAAGGAAGAGGAGGAGTGCCGGCGGCACCCCGACCGATGGCCCGGAGGGGAAGAGCGTGGAGAGGAAAGGCAGTGCCGCGAAGGGAAGGATGAAGGACGCCGCCCGTGCAATGCGCCAGCGTCGCAGCCGCGACCATGACGCCACGAAGTCGGTCGGCGCGGGGGGCGTCGCCGAGCGGTCTCCCATCCGATGTCCCACCAGCGTGCGGAGCTCGAGGACCGCCCGTGCCGGCCGAAGGAATCCCTCGTCCCCCCTGGTAGGAACGAACCAGATCGAGCTCCCGAACTCGGTCTCGCCGTGCAGCTCGATCCGGGCGAATCTGCCGAACGCCACCGAGCCGACCTCAGCCACTTGGTGGAGCGGGACCGTGATCTCCCGGCGGAGTCCGCCGATCGTGAGGACGTCCCCGTCGACTTGGATCGTCTTGAGCTTCCATCCTGCGTAAAGCGCGGTGCCCCAGATCGAGAGCGCGGCGAGGTTGAACAGGATGCCGAACCACGCCGGCAGGGGGAGCTGAACGGGCGGGGCCTGCGTCGGTGGCGGGAGAATGGCATGGCCGACGACGACGAAGACGAGGATCGCGGTGGCGCCGAGGAAGGGGCCGATCTTGAGCAGCTTCGTCCGGCGATCGGAGAGGAGCTGGGTCATCTGGTGGGTGTCGGGAGGAGCGCCCGCACCTGAGCGAGGATCGACTCGGCCGACTGATCCTTCATGCAGCGATGATGCCCTAGCGGACAGACCTGCGGGCCGTGGGAGGAGCAGGGACGGCAGTCGAGCGTGGTGATCTCAGCCACCCGGTCGCCGGGGCGGATCGGGCCATAGCCGAATGCCGGCACGGTCGGCCCGAAGATCGCGAGGATGGGTGTCCCGACTGCCGTGGCCAGGTGCAGCGGGGCCGAATCATTGGTGATCAGCGCCGCCGCGCGCTTGATGATGGCCGCGCTCTCCCGGAGGGAGAGCTGTCCCACCGCGCTCCGCGCCCGCCCGGGTGCCGCCGCGACGATCGCCTCACCCAGTGCGGCATCTTCCTTGCCGCCGATCACCACCACCTGGCGGTCGAGCGAGGTCGTGAGCTCCGGATAGTACGGCCACCGCTTCGTCCCCCAGATCGAACCCGGGGCCATCACGACGAAGCGTCCGCTCACCCCGTTGGCGCCGAGCCACTCCGCGGCCTTCGCCTCATCCGCGGCGGTCAGGGCCATCCGCCAGTCGCCTCCCGCCACCGCGTCTCCGAGGAGCGCGAGGAAGCGGACCGACTCATGCTTGCTGGTGTCGCGGGGAACGGACTGGGTATAGAGGAGCCGGGAGACGAACGGCGCGTCGGCGAACCCGATCCGCTCCGGCGCGCCGGTGAGTTTGGCGATGACCGCCGAGCGGAAGGACCGATGCGGCAGATACACCCGCGCATAGCCTTCGGCCCGGAGTTGCCTCCCCAGGCTCCAGGCGCCAGGCGCGTTGTCGCCCTTCCTGTGCTTATCCCACCGCACCACCCGCCGGACGCTCGGATGCGTCTCGATCAGGCCCGCCGCCCCCGGCGTCGTCACCACGTCGACCGGTCCGTGCCGTTCCGCGAGCGCCTGGAGCAGCGGGATGGTAAGCACGGCGTCCCCGAGGAACGCCGTTTGGATCACCAAGGTCGGAGTGGAAGCCGAAGCGGCCAAAGGTGTCATCCCGAGCGGAGCGAGGGATCTACCTGACTTGTTCTGCAGTGTGCAGCCTTCGATCGAGAGTGGAGAAGATCCCTCGCTCTGCTCGGGATGACAGCTTCTCAGTGCCGAGCTTTCGTCCGCGCCTCACGCGCCTCACGCGCCTCACGCGCCTCACGCGCCTCATGCGCCTCTGGACTCAGTCATCCACCTGCAGCACCGCCAGGAACGCTTCCTGCGGGATCTCCACGTTCCCGATCTGCTTCATCCGCTTCTTGCCTTCCTTCTGCTTCTCGAGGAGCTTCCGCTTCCGGCTCACGTCGCCGCCGTAGCACTTGGCGAGCACGTCCTTCCGGAGCGCGCTGATGGTCTCGCGCGCGATGACCTTCTGGCCGATAGCAGCCTGGATCGCCACCACGAACAACTGCCGCGGGATCAGCTCCTTCAGCTTCTCGGCCACCTTCCGGCCGTACTCGTACGCCTTGTCCTTGTGGATGATCACGCTGAACGCGTCGAGGGCGTCGCCGTTGATCAGCATGTCCAGCTTCACCAGGTCGCTCGGCCGGTAGTCGGCGTGTTCGTAGTCGAAGGAGGCGTAGCCCCGCGTGGCCGACTTGAGCTTGTCGTAGAAGTCGAGCACGATCTCGCCCAGCGGGAACTCCCAGTCGAACTCCACCCGCACGGTGTCGAGATATTTCATCCCGTGGTAGATGCCGCGCCGGTCGCCGCCGAGCTTCATGATCGGCCCGATGTAGTCGACCGGCGCCATGATGCGCGAGCGTACGTATGGCTCCTCGATCCGGGAGATGTGGCCGGGATCGGGAAGGTGGCTCGGGTTCTCGACCTTGGTCATCCCGCCATCGGTGGTGAAGACGTGGTACTCTACCGTGGGGACCGTGGCGATCAAGTCGAGGTCGAACTCGCGCTCGAGCCGCTCGACGATGATCTCCATGTGCAGGAGGCCGAGGAACCCGGCGCGGTAGCCGAAGCCGAGGGCGGTCGAGGTCTCGGGCTCGTATTGGAGCGAGGCGTCGTTGAGCTTGAGCTTCTCGAGCGCATCGCGGAGCTGCTCGTATTGCGCGGCATCGGTCGGGTAGAGCCCGGCGAACACCATCGGCATCACGTTGCGATACCCCGGAAGAAGCTCGGCGGCCCGACGATCGGCGTCGAAGATCGTGTCGCCGGCGCGGGTGTCCCCAACGCCGCGGAGGTTGGCCACCACGTAGCCCACCTCGCCCGCTTCGAGCTTGGTGGCGGGCTTCTGCCCCATCGAGAGGTAGCCCACCTCGTCGACCGTGTAGACGTCCTCGGGGTGCGCGCCGAAGGCGATCTTCATCTTCGGTTTGATGACCCCGTCGACGACCCGGATGCTGGGGATCGCCCCGCGGTAGCGGTCGAAATACGAGTCGAAAATGAGCGCGCGGAGGGGGGCGTCGTGGTCGCCGCGCGGCTTGGGGAAGCGGTGCACGACCGCTTCGAGCAACGCGGGGACACCCGTGCCCTCCTTGGCGCTCACCGAGAGGATCTCATCGCGCTTGGCGCCGATCAGGTCCATGATCTCCTGGGCCCGCTTTTCGGGCTCGGCCCCCGGGAGGTCGATCTTGTTGAGCACCGGGATGATCTCGAGCCCCGCGTTCATCGCGAGGAAGAGGTTCGAGAGCGTCTGGGCCTGGATCCCCTGCGATGCGTCGACCACCAGGATCGCCCCTTCGCAGGCCGCGAGCGAACGGCTCACTTCATAGGTGAAGTCGACGTGGCCGGGGGTGTCGATCAGATTCAACTCGTAGTCATGCCCGTCCCGGGCGTGATAGAGCATTCGGACGGCGTTGAGCTTGATGGTGATCCCGCGCTCGCGCTCGAGGTCCATCGTGTCGAGCATCTGCTCGCGCATGATCCGCTTCTCGACCGTGCCGGTGACCTCGATGAGACGGTCGGCCAGTGTGGACTTGCCGTGGTCGATGTGCGCAACGATGCAGAAATTACGGATACGGGACTGACGCATGGGCGCAAATATAGCCCCCTCTCCCCCCGGCCCCCTCTCCCTGTCGGGAGAGGGGGAGCCCTATCGTATGTTCCCTTCCCCAGATAGGCGACCGAAGCGGCCTACACGAGCGCGAAGCGCGAGTCGGCCGCGAGGAAGGGGGTCAGGGGAGGGGGCGCCCTCGCGCCTCATCCACCCGCTCCATCGCCCGCCGGAGGTGCGGGATCACGATGCTCCCTCCCACGATCAACCCGATGGCGAAGGTCTCCAGCAGTTCCTCGTCGGTGGCGTCCTTCTTGATGGCCTCGAGGATATGGTAGGTCACGCAGTCATCGCACCGGAGCACCAGCGAGGCGACCAACCCCATTAATTCCTTGGTCTTCTCGCCCAGGGCGCCCGCCTCGTACGCCTGCCCGTCGAGCCGGAAGAAACGGTTGATGGGCAGGTTCCCGGCCGCGAAGATGCGGTCGTTCATCTTGGAGCGGAAGTCATTCCAGGCGGGGATGGGGAGGGTCATTTGGGGTCCGAAGTGCGAGGTGCGAAGTGCGAGGTGCGGGTCGTCGAGGGCCAGTTACAAAGTGCGAAGTCCGAGGCATGGAGAAGATCGTTCTACCATAACCCCGGACTCCGCACTTCGCACTTCACACCCCTCCGCTGTTACCGACTCGTCGTCCCCGCGCGCGCCGCCTTGGCGCTCGGCAGCACGATCTGGTCCCAGCTCTCCGGCGTCCATTGGGGCCGGGCGGGGTCCTGCGCCACGGCGTACGAAGTGTAGAAGAGCAGTTGGAGGATGCGCGCCGCCTTGCCGAAGCCGATCCGGTCGACGGTGTCGTCGGCCTTGTGGTACTGGTCGTGTGTCCCCGTGAAGAAGAAGAGGACCGGTATGCCTTGGCGGGCGAAATTGTAGTGGTCGGAGCGGCCGTAGAAATTCTCCTGCGGCCACCGGTCATCGACCGGCACCATACGAAGCTCGGGGTGCCGCGACGCGGTGGCGTCGAGGACCTGCCCCAGGTTGGAGTGTTGCCGCCCGATGGCGACGACCGTGTCCTCCCAGTTCCGCCCGATCATGTCGACGTTGAAGTTGGCCACGACGCTCTGGATCGGGACGGTCGGGTGCGTGGCCCAGTAGGCGCTCCCCCAGAGGCCATGCTCCTCGCCACTCACGGTCATGAAGATGATCGACCGCTTGGGCCGGACACCGCGCCGGGTGAACGCCTCGGCCACTTCGAGCACGCCGGTGGTGCCCGAGCCGTCATCGTCGGCGCCGTTACAGATGGAATCGGCCCCCATCGCCCGGCAGCTGCTGTTGTTCACCCCTGTGGTGCCGATGTGGTCCATATGGGCCGAGAAGACCAGATACTCGGCCTTGAGCATCGGATCGCTCCCCTCGAGGACGCCGATGGTATTCGGCGCGGTATTCGACTCGAGCACCGTCTCCTTCAGCGCGAGCATCGCGTGGGCACCCAGCACGGGGCGAAGCTGTGCCGCCCCACCGCGGATCGCGGCGAGGTCGAGGCCCAGCCCGCCGACAAGCGCGTCACGGACTTCGATGTTGGCCGGGGAGGCGGGCTGCCCTCCGACGATGCTCCTCTCGATGGTCGCGGCCCGGTTCATCATCGTGGTGAACTGGGTGGAGTCGCGATTGGAGACCCGGATGATCGCCACGGCGCCCGCGTCGCGGAGGGCCCGCACGAGCACCTGCGCGCTGGCCGGTGCGGACTTGGTGTAGTCGTACACCAGGAGGACGATCTTCCCCTGGACCGCGGCCTTGTCGAGCTGGTCCGGAACGGCCAGGGTGCCAAGTGCGACTAGGTCCGCCTCGACCGTGCCGGCCGGAGCAGTGCCACTGGTGAAGATCGCGTCGCGCTGAAAACTTGCCATCGCGTGCGAGGTGGTGCCATGGAACATCAGCTGACTCGTCACCGCATCGAACTTGCGGCGTTCGATGCTGTAGCGCTGGAAGTAGGTGCCGTTCTCGCCCCCCGGCTTGAGCCCGAATCGACGGAACTCATCGGCCACATACTGCGCGGTGAGATCGAGGCCGCGGCTCGGGGTATCGCGTCCACCCATCGAGTCGTCGGCGATGATCCGGAGGCGGCGTTCGACGTCGGCGGCGGTGATGGTCGCGGCGGCATCGCGGACGGGCCTGGGCTCCTGCTGGGCCGCGAGCGGCGCGGCAAGGAGGAACAGTATGGCGAGCGACTTCTTCACGCGGAAACTCCCGGCTAGGTGGACGAACACGAGGGGATGCAAGTAAACACCCCCCGACCGGTGAACGGTACGGGGGGGTGCGGGTCGTGGTTTCAGGGGCTGGCGGCCAGTCCTACCTTCCTACCTGCTCATCCCCGACGCCGGCGGAGCTCGGGACTCGGAGAGCGTCCCCCGCCTCCACCACTTCGACTCGGCTCCCGCCGGGGTTCCGCCCGGCGCTCCGGCTCCCGCCGGGGTTCGGCCCGACGCTCCGGCTCCGGCTGGGGTTCCGCTCGGCGCTCCGGGGCCCGCTGAGGTTCCGCGCGACGCTCGGGCTCGCGCCGGGGTTCGGCACGCCGCTCCGGCTGCGGGCTGCCTTGGCCTGGCTGGGCGCGCGGCTGGGGCTCGAGCCCGGGAGGATTCGGCTCGGTGCGGGGGCGCTCTCGCCGTTCTGGCTGGCGTGTGGCCGGCTGGTCACCCCGGCGTTCGATCGAGCGGCGCTCCGGCTGGGCCTGCCCGGGTTGGCTCGGCTGCGGTTCCGGAGCCCGCACCATGCGGCGGCGCCCTTCCGTCCCCGGGGTCGCGATACTGCCCACCCCGCCGACATCTTCGCTGCGCCGGGGACGCATCTGGTCTCCACCACCGGTGGTCCCGCCGGATTCATCACGCCGCGGCCGGGTCGGGATCCGGGTCACGTAGTCGCGCCCACCATTGTTGTCGACGAAGACGTATCGCGGCTGCGGCCGGCGGGGTCGCACCACCACCACCCTGCGGCCACCGTAGTAGCGGTACGGGTAATAGTAGGGATCGTCGTAGATCACGACCCGGAACCTAACGCACCGTTGTGCGTAGGGGTTCCACGAATAGTACGGTGCGTAGGCGTGGCAATCATAGCAGACGAACCGCGGATAGTCGTAGTGACGCTCCACGTCGTACTGCGCCAGGTCGTAGTCGTACTCGCCATCCGGCACGATCCGCTCCGCCAGGTCGGTCACCGCGACGTAGGGGTCGCCACGTACCTGTCCGTTGGCGATGGCGCGGTAGTCCCAATGGTCGCGCTGGGTCAGGATCGAGGCATAGTCGAAGCGCTGGTCGGCAGCGATCGCGAAGATGTAGCCTTCACCGGGGGCATCATCCACCCGGAAGGCGTGACCCCCGTCGCGATCCTCGACTTCGAAGGTGCGGCCGCCCGTCACATAGTTGTCGTCCCAGGGATCCTGCGGAAAGAGCACCCGCACCCGTCCGTCGGTGTCGATCCGGAGCACCGTGAGGTACGCGTCACGGTCGGCGGACACGTAGACCCGGGCGCGGGCGCCGCGGTCGTAGGGGGCGGTCCGATCGAGCCAGACCGAGACCCGTGCCGCGGTGGTGCCGCGGAGGTCGCGATAGAGCTGGATGCGGTTCATCGGTTGGGGCCGGGCCCCAAGACCGAGGCTGGCGATGAGGCCGAGGGTGGCGAGCATGGTGTCCTCCGAAGTGACGGCGTACAGGGACCCCTCGGTGCAGTGCAGTCCCCGTGCCAGTTGAGAGTAAAGAGTTAAGAGTTTAGAGGACAATGACTTAGCTTTCGATTCCAACGAGTGGTAGCCGTCGGTGTCCAACCCGAGAACATCCCCCTGACCCTCGGTCCGCTGCTCCGGACCTTCAACTCTCGACTCTCAACTCTCAACTCTCGACTCTCGACTCTTGCCCCCCCTACTTTACCCCGATGCTCCGACCCGACCGTCTCGACCTGCTCGACCCCGCTGAGGTCGCCCGACTGGGTGGGCTCGAGGTGGTCACCGAGGGGGTGGTCGAGGGGTTTCTGGCCGGACTTCACCGTTCGCCCCGACGTGGCTTCTCGGTCGAGTTCGCCGAGCACCGGATGTACCAGCCGGGTGACGAGCTTCGCTACATCGACTGGAAGCTCCTCGGCCGGAACGATCGACTCTACGTCAAGCAATATGAGGAGGAGACCAACCTCCGCGCGATGCTGGTCTGCGACGTGAGTGCATCGATGGCATGGAGCGGCGACCCTGCGGTGCTTTCCAAGCTCGAATACGCCCAGCGGCTCGTCGCGGCGCTCGCGATGGTCCTCCTGCGGCAGCGCGATGCTACGGGGCTCGTCGCGTTCGATGACGAGGTCCGCGCCAGCATCCCGGCGCGGGCGCGTACCTCCCAATGGCGCCAGCTCGCACTGGCTCTCCACGACCTGGCGCCGGGGCGGGGCACCGCCGCCGAGCCGGCCCTGCGCCGGGTGCTGGGCTTGCTGCGCCGCCGCGGTCTCGTGGTCTTCGTCTCCGACCTGCTGCTCGACCGCGACCTGGCCCTCAAGGCGCTCCGATTCCTCCGCCATCGTGGACACCAGGTGCTCGTGCTGCACCTGATGGATCCCGCCGAAGTGGAACTGGCGGGTCCGGCCGAGGCCCGGTTCGAGGACCCGGAGACCGGGGCGGCGGTGGTGCTCCGTCCGCGCGACTGGGCCGACGCCTACCGGGCGACCGTGACCGGAGTGGTCAGTGCATGGCGACGGGAATGCCGGCGTCGCGGGATCGGCTACGCGCGGATCACGACCGACACTCCCTTCGGTGTCGCGCTACGGGGTGCCCTGGTGCAAGGCGCCCGACTCGCGTGATCGCGTTCCTCCATCCCTGGTTGCTCCTCGGCCTCACTGCCGCGGCCATTCCCATCCTGCTCCATCTCCGGCAGCATCGCGAACCGCCGACCGTGGCATTCCCTGCGGTGCGCTACCTCCTCGACGCCACCCGGCAACACGAAAAGCGTCTCCGCCTCCGCCACTGGCTCCTCCTGGTGCTGCGTACGCTGATCGTTGTCGCGCTGGTGCTCGCGGCCGCCGGGCCTTCGGCCCCGGTGGGAGGGATCGCGACCCATCCGCCGACCGCGCTGGCGATGGTGCTCGATAACTCGCTCTCCAGCGGGGCCGTGTCGGATGGGACGTCGCGCCTCGAGGCGCTCAAGCGCGCGGGGCGCGACATCCTCGAGCGTGCCACGCCCGCCGACGCCCTGTGGTTGCTCACGGCGGATGGGATCCCCCGGCACGGGTCGCCTGAGCAGCTGCGCGCGCTGGTCGACACCCTGACACCCGCAGCCCGCCGGCTCGACCTCGGCGAAGCGCTCGGGGTGGCCGCGGAGGTCGTGCGGGGGAACACCCGGCCGGGCGGCGTCGTCGTGGTGACCGACCTCCAGGCGACCGCCGTGACACCCGCGGACGTGGACGTCCCCGTCGTGGTGGTGGCGGTGACCGAGCCGACGGTCGCGAATGTGGGTGTGGCATCGCTCGGAGTCGGACCGCAGCCCTGGGGGCTCGATGGGGCACGGGTCACGGTCGGCGTGAGCGGCGATCCAAACCTGCGAGTACCGGTGCGGGTGCAGCTGGGCGATCGACCGGCACGCCAGGCGCTGGTGGCGGCGGGGGCACCGGCGACGGTGGCGCTGCCGGGAACCCGACCGGGCTGGTACGAAGTGCGGGCCGAGCTCGACGCGGACGAACTGCGGGCCGATGACGTGCGGGCGGGCGGGGTCCGGGTTGCGGCGGTGGCGGCCGCGCGCTGGGGCGACGCCGGTCGATTCGTGGCCGCCGCGCTGGAGACGCTTCGCGACAATGCTCGGGTGCGCGAGGGGAGTGAGGTCTCCATCGGCGGGTTGGCGCCCGGCGCGTCGATCGTGCTCCCTCCCGCCGAGCCGGCGCGATCGGGGGCCGTCAACCGTGCGCTCCAGCAGCGGGGTGTGTCGTGGCGCTACGGAGCGATCATGAAGGAGGCGGCCACCACGGACAGCGGCGCCTGGGTCGGGCGCCACGCCGTGGCGCGGCGGTACCGGCTGGTCCCGAGCGGGAGCGGTCAGGTCGGCGTGCTGGCCACCGTGGGCGGCGAGCCGTGGCTGGTGAGGTCGGGGAGCGTGGTCCTGCTCGGCAGCCGGTTGGAGCCCGAATGGACCGACCTGCCCTACAGCGCGGCCTTCTTGCCGTTCGTGGACGCGCTGGTGAATCGGGTGGCGCGGGGGGAGGTCGCGGTGGCGGACGCATCGGTCGGTGCGCCGATCCTGCTGCCGGACGCGGTGACCGAAATTCGCCGTGCCGGGGAGCGCTGGGTGGTCGAAGGAGGGGCAGCGTTCCGTGCCCCCGCACCGGGGGTGTATTGGATGATGGTCGGGAACGACACGGTAGGGGTGCTCGGTGCCGGGGCCGATCCACGGGAATCGCTCCTTGCTCCGGCGGCCCGCGGATCGGTGGAGCGCCTCTGGGGAGCGCGGGTGGTGGAAGCGCCGGGAGCGGGAGCGGTGGCGTTCACCCTCACGGCGCGGGCGGACCTGCGGGACGCGCTGCTCTGGCTGGCGCTCCTCTGCGGGTTGGGCGAGCTGGTCCTGGCGAGCTGGGGCGGGAGGGCGAAGCGGTAAGGCGGGCCTGGTTCGGGATCCCAGGCCCGAGGCGGGTCGAGCTTGCTATTCTGGGCCCGGTGTCTTTCTTTCACGCGTCGTACCGCGCGATGGGCCGTCCTCCGGCTCGTCGCGTGCGGATGTTGCGGGCAGGCGGCCGGTGGTCCACAGCCGCCGTCTCCGTTGCTTGTCTCCGAGTACTCCGGACTCGGCACCTGTCACCAGGAACTCATTATCACCTCCAACTCGCACCACGCCGTCGCCGAATTTGCCGCTTGACCTGATCCTCGACGCATTCGACAAGACAGCAGCTTCTCGCCAGCTCCGGGCCAAACTTCCCGGGCGGGGAGAGCGGTTGCGTCTGGGCGGTTTGCCGGGATCGAGTGCGGCTGTGGTGGCAGCAGCCCTTGCGCGTTCGTCGCCCGAGCGGGTGGTGGTGATCGTAGCTCCGGGACCCTCCGAAGCGGAACGGTGGCTTGCCGACCTGCGGCACCTCACCGATCTGCCGCTGGCGTACTATCCGCAGCGCGAGTCGCTGGGCGAGGAGGAACCGCATCTCGAGATCGCCGGCGAGCGGGTCGAGACGCTGGACGACCTGCTGAGCGGCCGGCTCCGTCTGCTCGTCACCACCGCCCGGGCCACCGCCGAGCGGACCGCGGTCCCCCAGGCGCTCGGTGACGCCCGGTTGGTGCTCCGCGCGCCTGAGGACGGGAAGGCATTGGCGGCCGGGCCGTCGTTGCGCGAGGTGACGGACGGGCTGGAGACGATGGGATACACGCGGGTGTCGCAGGTGACGCAGGTGGCGGAGTTCTCGGTCCGCGGCGGGATCGTCGATATCTACGGCTTCGGGATGTCGCAGCCCGCGCGCGCGGAGTGGTGGGGGGACGACCTGATCGGCCTCCGGGTGTTCGATCTCACTACCCAGCGATCGGGGGCCGCGCTGCCCGACGTCGTGGTGCTCCCGGTGCGAGGCCCCAGGCTCCAGGCCTCAAGCCTCGGTGGAAGGAACCGGTCTTCCGACACCCGCGGCCCGACGCCTGCGGCCCGTCAGTCCCTCCTTGATCTCCTGCCCCCCGACACCCTGATCCTGCAGGAAAAGGAGCCCTCCGACGCGGAGGAAGTGACCCGCGCCTGGCATGAGGCGGAGCATCATCTCGAAGTCGCGCGTCGGATGGGTGAAGGGGTGCCGGGCCGGGATGCGATCCTCGAGTCGCCGGAGTCGTGGCGCACCCTGCTGGCGCGCTTCGGGCGGCTCACCCTGCGCGACGATCCGTCCGAGCTGATGCTCGGCTTCCTGCCGCCGGAACGGATCGACCGCGACCTCGGGAAACTGCGCGCGGTGCTCTCGGGTGACCAAGCGACGGTGATCCTGTGCGACAACGAAGGCCAGCGCGAGCGGCTCGACGATCTGCTGAGCGAGGGGTCGCGACCCGTGGGGGCCGCACTCAAGGTCGGAGCGCTCGACGGCGGCTTCGTGATGGCCTCGCTGCGGGTCCTCACCGATCACGAGATCTTCCGCCGCGCCCGCCGGCTGCGCCGTCCCCGTCGTTATCGCACCGCCGCGCCGACCGCCGCCACGGGGGCCCTCGTCTCCGGCGACTACGTCGTGCACCTCGATCACGGGATCGGCATCTACCGGGGGATCGAGACCATCACCATCGGGCAGGGGACGCTCGAGGTGGCGATGGTGGAGTACGCCGGGGGCACCAAGGTCCAGGTGCCGCTCTATCGCCTGGACCTGCTGGAGCTCTACCGCGCGTCAGGCGACGACGGTGACCGACCGCCGCCGAAGCTCCACACCATCGGCGGCACCGTCTGGAAGAAGCAGCGCGACGCGACCCGCACCGCGATCAAGAAAATGGCGGCCGAGCTGGTCGACCTGTACGCCCGCCGGAAGGTGGCCACCGGATTCGCATTCCCACCGGACGGACGCTGGCAGCGCGAGCTCGAGTCGAGCTTCCTCTATGAGGATACGCCCGATCAGCGGAAGGCCACCGATGACGTGAAGCGGGACATGGAGCTGTCGCGGCCGATGGATCGGCTGCTGGTGGGCGACGTGGGCTATGGCAAGACCGAAGTGGCGGTGCGGGCCGCGTTCAAGGCGGTGCAGGGAGGGAAGCAGGTGGCGGTGCTGGTGCCGACGACGATCCTGGCGGAACAGCACGGCCGCACCTTCCAGGAGCGGCTGGCCGACTTTCCGGTCAAGGTGGAGGTCCTGTCACGATTCCGCACCGCGAAGGAACAAAAGGCGGCGCTCGCCAAGTTGGCCGATGGCGAGACCGATGTGGTCATCGCCACGCACCGGCTGCTCTCGCCCGACGTGATGTTCAAGGACATCGGCCTCCTGGTGGTGGACGAGGAGCACCGCTTCGGGGTGAAGCACAAGGAACGGATCAAGGCGCTCAAGCTGGCCGTGGACGTGCTCACGATGACCGCGACGCCGATCCCCCGCACGCTGCACATGTCGATGGCGGGACTGCGCGACTTGTCGCTGATCGAGACCGCGCCGCGTGATCGTTCGCCGGTGCTGACCTTCGTCGAGCCGTGGGATGACGGCTTGCTCGAAGAGGCGCTGGCGCGGGAGCTCGACCGCGGGGGTCAGGCCTTCTTCGTGCACAACCGGATCGAGACCATCGAGACCATCGCGGCCCGCGTGCGGTCGCTCGCTCCCCGGTCGCGGGTAGGGGTGGCGCATGGCCAGATGGGGTCGGAGGAGCTCGAAGGCGTGATGGAGCGGTTCGTCACCGGGGAGCTGGATATCCTGGTGACCACGATGATCGTGGAGTCGGGGCTCGACGTCCCCAACGCCAACACGATGGTGGTGCACGACGCGCACCGCTTCGGTCTGGCGCAGCTCTACCAGTTGCGGGGACGGGTGGGGCGGAGCCACCGGCGGGCGTACTGCTACCTGCTGGCCCCCGACGACCTCGAACCGGCGGCGCAGGAACGCCTGAAGGTCCTCGAGCATCATACCGAATTGGGGGCGGGCTATCGCATCGCGCTCAAGGACCTCGAGATCCGGGGCGCGGGGAATCTGCTCGGCGCCGAGCAGTCCGGGCATGCGCACATGGTCGGCTTCGACCTGTACCTGCGCTGGCTGGAGGAGACGGTGAAGGGCCTGCAGGGCCGGAACGGGAAGGACCAGCCCCAGCCGCCGGAGGTCGTGGTCGACACGCCGAGCCACCTGCCGGATGGCTATGTGCCGGATGACGACGCCAAGCTGGATCTTTACCGCCGACTGGCCCGGGCCGGGTCATCCGATGATATTGATGCGCTGGCCGCCGAGCTTCGGGATCGATTCGGACCGCTGCCGCCCCCGGCGGCGACGCTGCTCGATGTGGCGCGTCTTCGGGTGACAGGGGCGGCGCTGGCGATGCAGCACGTCCTGGTCCAGGGGGACGAAGCCCGCCTGACCTTCCGGGTCGGGGCGGCCCCCCGGCTCACCGGCCTTACGCGTGCGCTGGACGAGGTCCAGCTCCAGGCGGAGGTCCGCCGGACCCAACCCCTCGCCCTGCGCCTCACGCGCGATGGCGGAGAACCAATGGTGCCCGCGCTGGTGCGGGCGCTCCGCGGCCTCGCCGCGACCACGACCACTTCTGGAGAATAGATGCGCCGCTCGCTCCTGTGTCTGACGCTCGTCCTCGCTGCGGCGGGATGCTCGGGCATGAAAGATCTCTTCAGCGCCCACGCCAACGTCGCGGCGGAAGCCGCGGGGCACACGCTCACCACCGATTCGCTGGCGAGTCTGATGCTCGAGGCGAAGGGGGCCCGGCTCACACCTGAGACGGGGGAGTTCCTCGCCAACCTCTGGGTCGACTACCAGCTGTTCGGCAACGCGATGGTGACCGGGGTGCTCAAGACCGACTCCGCGGCCGTGGCCGAGGTGATGTGGCCGGAGATCACCGAGGCGATCGGTGGTCGCTGGCACGATTCGCTCATGGCGCACCGCACGTCGTTCAGCCCCGGGGCCTTCGACAGCGTGTACGCCTCGGACGACGCCTCGGCGGTCCGGGTGATGCAGCACGTGCTGGTCCGGGTGGCGCCGAACGGGACGCCGGCGGAGCGCTCCGTGGCCCAGCGAAAGGCCATGGGGATCCTGGCTCGGGCGCGCGCCGGTGCGAACTTCGCGCAACTCGCACGGCAGTACTCCGACGACCGCGCCAGTCAGGCGACCGGCGGCGTGATGAATGCTGCGCCGCGCGGTGCGTACGTGACGCCCTTCGACAGCGCCGGCTGGAGCCTCAAGCCGGGGGAGATCTCGGGGCTGGTGGCGTCGCCATTCGGGTTCCACATCATCCGGCGGCCGGCGTTCTCCGAGGTGCAGGGGCAGATCCACGACTTCATGGAGTATTCGGCGAGCCGGCGTCTCGACTCGCTGTACATGGACAGCCTCGCCAGCGCCAAGCACCTGGAAGTGAAGTCCGGTGCGGCCGGCGCGCTGCGTGCTGCGCTGGAAGATGCGGAAGGGAACCGGACGTCCGGCAAGGCGCTGGCGACCTTCGACGGCGGCAAGCTCACCGTGCGTGAGACCTTGCGCTGGACCGGATCGATGCCGGTGCAGATGGTGGGGCAGCTCCGGAGCGCGACCGATTCGCAGATGGCCGGGTTCGTGCGGGCGCTTTCGCAGAATGTGCTCCTGATCGCGGACGCGAGGGCCAACGGCATCTCGGTGACCCCGGAGGAGTTCGCCGCCCTGCGCCAGAACTACCTCGCCGGGCTCGACACCCTCCGGTACACGCTCGGCCTCACCGATGCGGTGATGGACACTTCGGCGAGCGAAAGCGACCGCGAGCTGGCCACCATGCTGCAGATCCAGGCCTACATCGGTCGACTGCTCCGGCGCGAGGCACCGGCCCGGGCCATTCCCGGGCCGATGACCGCGTACCTGCGCGACCGCATGTCGTATCGGCTGAATTCGGCCGGCATCGCCCGCGCGGCCGAAGTGGCATTGGCCCGGCGTGACAGCGCCCAGGCCGGTGCACCGACGCAGGGTCCGGTGATGCCGGGTGCCCCGTCGAGCACGCCGCAGATCGTTCCGCCGGGCGGTGGTCGTTGATGCGTCTCGGTCGTCGGGTGGCGGCGGGCGCGGCCGTGGTGGCCACGCTCGTCGCGCGCGCGGTCCCGGTGGCCGCGCAGGGGCAGGGGGAGAGCGTCGATCGCGTCGTCGCGGTCGTCGGCAACGCTCCCATCCTCGAATCACAGGTGCAGGAAGAGATCTTCGGCCGGCAGCAAGGCGGCATGGCCCCGCCGACGGACACGGCGGCCTTCCGGCGCCAGGTGCTCAACGATCTGATCGACCAGGAAGTCGTGGTGCAGGTCGCCGCGCGCGACACCACGATCAAGGTCACCGACCAGGACGTGGCCGACGCGGTGGAGAACCGGTACCGCGAAGTGCGTCGGAGCTTCACCAGCGAGGTCGACTTCCGGCGGGAACTCCAGTCGGCGGGCTTCGGGACGCCGGAAGAGTACCGGCGCTGGCTCAGCGACCAGCAGCGGCGTCGCATCCTGCAGAACAAGTACTTCGAGACGGTCCGGGACCGTGGCCAACTCAAGCCGGTCACCCCGACGGAACGTGAGCTGCGGGACTATTTCGACCGGGCGCCTGACCGGGGGCAGCGTCCGGCCGCGGTGGCGTTCCGTCAGCTGGTCGTGACGCCGAGGCCTTCGGCCGCCGCCAAGGCGGTCGCGCGTGCCTTGGCCGACTCGATCGCCACGGCGCTCCGCGCCGGAGGGGACTTCGCGGTGGCGGCCCGGCGCTACTCCATGGATCCCGGCTCGGCGGTGCAGGGAGGGGATCTTGGCTGGTTCCGCCGGGGTCAGATGGTGCGGGCCTTCGACGCGGTCGCCTTCGCGCTCAAGCCGGGGACCATCTCCGATCCGGTGGAGACGCCGTTCGGGTATCACATCATCCAGGTCCAGCGAGTGCAGCCGACCGAGGTGAACGCCCGGCACATCCTCATCATGCCGGCGGTGACCCGGGAGGAGTCCGACTCGGCCCGCGAGCTCGCCGAGCAACTGCGGGCGGCGGTGGCCGTGGGAGCCCCGATGGACTCGCTGCAGCGGCTGTACTCCGATCCCGAGGAGGAGCGGAACTTCGACCTCTTCCCGATCGACCAGCTTCCGCCATCGTACGGACCCGTGGTGCAGTCCGACTCGGGTCAGCTCACGGCGGTGTTCCGCCTCGATGCCGCCGACTCGCTCCGGAGCAAGTACCTCTTCGCGCTGGTGACCGAGAAGCGCGCGGCGGGACCGCTCCGATTCGAGGATGTCCGTGATCAGCTCCGCACCCGTGTCGGCCAGGACCTGGCGCTCAAGCGGTACATGGAGCATTTGCGCCGGCTCGCCTACGTCGACATCCGCACGGAAGGGACGACCGCGGAGCTCCGCCGGCCGTGACCCCGCGCCTCGCGGTGACGCTCGGCGACCCGCGCGGCATCGGCCCTGAGATCGTTCGCGCGGCGCTGGCCGCTCCGCTCGACGCGGAGATCACCGCGATAGGCCCGGAAGACCTGATCGCCGATCTGCCGGTGTCCCGGCGGGTCGGCGTCGGTCGTTGGGAGGGCGGGGTCGGCGAGCGCGCCGAGGATCGGGTCCGCACGATGAAGGCGGGGAAGCTCGCCGGCCACGCCATCGAGGCGGCGGCCAAGCTCGCGCGCGATGGCGAGGTCGACGCCATCGTGACCGCGCCGATCGAGAAGCGCGCCTGCCACCTCGCCGGCTTCGCCTATCCCGGTCACACCGAGTGGCTCGGTGCACTCGCGGGCGGTGTGGAAACGGTGATGATGCTCGCGTCGGAACGGCTGCGTGTGGTGCTCGTCACCACCCACGTGCCGTTGCGCGACGTGCCGATCCTGCTCACCATCGACAGGATCGTGCGGACCGGCCGCATCACCTTGAAGGCGTTGCGCGACGGCTTCGGGATCGCCGAGCCGCGCCTGGTCCTCTGCGCGCTCAACCCTCACGCGGGCGAAGGGGGGCTGTTCGGCGACGAGGAGGAACGCGTGCTTCGCCCCGCGGCGGACCAGCTGGGTGCCGCGGGCCCGCTGGCGGCCGATACGGTGTTCGTCCGCGCGATGCGGGGCGAATTCGACGTCGTGCTGGCGCCGTACCACGATGTCGGGATGACCGCGATCAAGGTGGCGAGCTTCGGCGACGCGGTGAACGTCACCCTCGGCCTCCCCTATCCGCGCACGAGCCCCGACCACGGCACCGCCTTCGACATCGCGGGCACGGGGAAGGCGAGCCCGGTGAGCATGCGGCGGGCGCTGCAGCTCGCGACAGAGCTGGCGGCGAGGGCGGCGAACGCGTAGAAGGTCCAATGCTGGCGTGAATGCGAGAAGGCGCGAATGAGGGATGTCCCCCGTTCACGCCTTCTCGCGTTCGCGCCCACGTTCAGCTTTCGGCGCGTTCTTTCGCCGCAGGGGCCTTGGCCGCAGGCGGCAGCAGCCGCACGCTCTTCACCCGTCGGCCTTCCATCTCGATGACCTCGAAGGTGCGATCGGCGACCTTTACCTGGTCGCCAGGCTTGGGGAGGCGACCCAGCCGCCCAAACAAGTAGCCGCCGAGGGTGGTGTAGTTCCCGTCCTCGATCTCCAGCCCCGCCTTTTCAGGCAGGTCGGTGAGCGGGAGCCCTCCGTCGAGGATCGCGGCGCCGCTGGATTCGGCCCCCGGACGCTCGGCGCGGTCGTATTCGTCCTCGATGTCGCCCACGATCTCCTCGAGCAGGTCTTCCATGGTGACCAGCCCGGCGGTCCCACCATACTCGTCGAGGACGACGGCGAGGTGGGTGCGCTGGCGCTTCATGTCGGCCAGGACATCCTCGATCTTGCGGGTCCCGGGGACGAAAAGCGGAGGTCGGACGACGTCCTTGAGCGGCCGATCGGGGTCCTCGCGGAGCGCGACGAGGATAGCCTTGGCGTGGACGACGCCGACGATATCATCGAGGGTCTCGGCGTAGACGGGATAGCGCGAGCGTCCCGCCGTGGCGATGACGGCCGCGGCGCGCTGGACGCTCGAGTCGGCCTCCAGGGCCACCATACGGGTGCGCGGCGTCATCACATCCTGGGCGGTCTTCTCGGCGAATTCGAAGACCCCTTCGAGGAGCTTCGCGTCCCGGGCGCCGAGCGACCCGCCTTCCTGGCTCTGCTCCACCAGGATGCGGATCTCGTCGGGGCTATGGAGACGCTCGTGCTCGCCCGGCGGATTGATCCCGAGCAGATTGAGGAGGGCGTTGGCGCACCAGTTGAGCGCCGAGATGGGGATGGACATCACCCAGGTGAAGCCCATCAGCGGTGCGGTGACCCACATGCTGACCTGCTCGGGGTAGAGCAGGGCCATCGCCTTCGGCACCAGCTCGCCGAGGATGATGTGGAGCACGGTGATGATCGAGAACGCGACGATGACCGCGGCGCTGTGGGTGGCGTACGCCTGGATCGCGTCGGGGAGCCAGGTGAAGGCCCGGTCGATGAGGTGGGCGAGCGCGGGCTTACCGATCCACCCCAGACCGAGGGAGGCGACGGTGATGCCGAGCTGGGTGGCGGAGATGTAGCGGTCGAGCGATTGTACGGCCCGGCGGGCGAGGATAGCTTTGCGCTCACCCTGCTGGATCAGCTCCTCGAGGCGCGACCGGCGCGCGCCGACCAGGGCGAACTCCGCGGCGACGAAGAAGGCGTTGGCGAGCACCAACACCACGACCCCGGCCAGCCCGAACCAGATCGAGCCTGTGGTGATCGTACTTGAGGGATCCATAGGCCCCGAAATTAACCCTTCCGCCCCGCGAATGGAGTGCACGATGCTGCGTCGGCTCTCCGCCCCACCATTCGACGTCATGACCCCGTACCTCCCCGCCCAGGGCGTCGCGAACACGGAGGTCCGCCGCGCCGTTGAGGCGATCGTGGCCGACGTGGCAGCGCGCGGGGACCTGGCGGTCGCGGAACAGACCGCCCGGCTCGATGGGGTGACCTTGACCCCATCGCAATGGGAGATCCCCCGGGAGGGATGGGCCGATGCATTCGAACGGCTCCCCCCGCTGCTCCAGGGTGCCTTGGCCGAATCGACGCGCCGGGTGCGCGACTACCACGACCGCCACCGCGAGGAAGGGTTTCGGTACACTCTGCTCGACGGGACCCAGCTGGGGATGCGGGTCACACCGATCGAGCGGGTGGGATTGTATGTGCCGGGAGGGAAGGCCGCCTATCCGTCGAGCGTGATCATGAACGCCATCCCCGCCAAGGTGGCGGGGGTGCGCGAAGTGGTGGCCGTGACCCCGCCGGGTGGGGTGACCGACGCGGTGCTCGCGGCCTGCCTCCTCACCGGGGTCGATAAGCTCTACCAGATCGGGGGCGCCCAGGCCATCGCCGCCTTGGCCTTCGGCACCGCTACGATCCCGCGGGTGGACAAGATCGTGGGCCCCGGCAACAAGTGGGTGGCCGAGGCGAAGCGGCAGCTGGTAGGTCAGGTGGGGATCGATATGATCGCGGGCCCGACCGAGGTGCTGATCATCGCCGATCACACCGTGCGCCCCGCGCACGTGGCGGCCGACCTTGTGGCCCAGGCCGAGCACGACGAGGACGCCGCAGCGTGGTGCGTCACGACCAGCGTGGCGCTCGCCGACGCGCTCCCTGCCGCGCTGGAGCAGGTGCTGGCGACCAATCCGCGCGCCGCGATCGTGCGCGCCGCGCTCGAGCGTCACGGTCTCCTCATCGTGGTGCCCGACCTCGAGACGGCCTGCAAGGTGTCCGACCTGAGGGCCCCGGAGCATCTGGAGCTTCTCGTCGCCGACGCGGAGAAGTGGGTGGACCGGATCCGGCACGCCGGCGCGATCTTCGTGGGCGATTCGACCCCGGAACCGGTGGGCGACTACTACGCCGGGCCGAGCCACGTCCTCCCGACCTCCGGGACGGCACGCTTCGCCTCCCCCCTCGGCGTGTATGACTTCATCAAGCGGACCAGCGTGATCCGGTACTCGCGTGCCGCGCTGGAGCGCGATGGCCCGGCGATCGCCGCCTTTGCCGACGCCGAGGGACTGCCGGGACACGCGGAGTCCATTCGAGTTCGGTTGAGGGGCGGGTGAGCGGGGACGGACCGCGGACTGCGGACTGAGTGCCGCGCGACTTACCTACTGAGCCATCTCCAATGACTGTACCCTGCACGACTCGCGTCACCCGGACCGGCCTTACCCGGCTCTGGGTGGTGCTGGTATTGACCCTCGTCACGCTCGTGGCGGAGGTGATCGGGGCGTGGGTGTCGGGATCACTCGCGCTGTTGGCCGACGCGGGGCATCTGCTGACCGATGCCGCCGCGGTGGCGTTGACACTCCTCACCGCCTGGCTGGCCACCCATCCTGCCACCGACAAGCGGACCTACGGCCACCTTCGCTGGGAGGTACTTGGCGCGCTGATCAACGGTGCGGCGCTGGTCGCGCTGTCGCTCTGGATCGTGGTCGAGGCCGTGTCCCGATTCCGCACACCGACGCCGGTGCGCGGCGGCGTCCTTCTGGTGGTGGCGGTGGCGGGGCTCATCGCCAACCTCGTAGCACTCGGGCTGCTGCACCGGGACAAACAGGGAAGCCTGAATCTCCGCGGCGCCTACCTCCATGTGCTTGGCGACGTCCTCGGCTCGGTCGGGGCGATCGGCGCGGGGGTGGTCATCTGGTTCACCGGGTGGACCCCGGCCGACCCATTGATCTCGATCGTACTCGCGCTGCTGATCCTGGTGGGGGCGTGGCGGCTGGTGCGGGAAAGCGCCGAGGTGCTCCTGGAGCAGGCGCCATCGCACTTGGCGCTCGGCGAGGTGGAGGGGAGGATGCTGGAAGTGGCGGGGGTCACTGCCGTGCATGACCTGCACGTCTGGACCGTCACCAGCGGCATGGTGGCGATGAGCGGGCACGCGGTGGTCCCCGAGTTGGGGGAGCATCCCCGGGTCCTGGCGGAGTTGCAGCGAGCGGTGAGCGGGGTGGGGATCGCCCATGCGACGATCCAGCTGGAGGTGGAGGGACCCTGCCCGGAGCCGGAGCGGGGGGAGGCCGACTCCCACGTGGGCCACCATCACGGCCATTCGCACTAGCGATTCACCACGGAGGACCGGAGTTACACGGAGACTCACGGAGAACCGCCTGTGTTGTGGTCGCTCGGGCGGAGCTCCCCTTGAGACCACAACGACTTGCTCCGTGTCGCTCCGTGCGCCTCCGAACCTCCGTGGTGAATGAGTGATGCTTATCGGCACGATTTCAGGGTAGGAGCCCCGATCCCGGTGGTGCGCTTTTTCGGTCGGCGGGCGGGGGGTTCTGCCCCCAGTGTGCGCCCTTGTCTTGCGGTGGGGCGGGGGGGCGTCTATATATGCCGCCAGCACGCCCTCCGGGGGTCGCGATCGTCGCGGTTCGGGATGGCGCAAGACGTTGAGAAGGCAAGGTTTAGGTGGAAATCAGGAACATCGCGATCATCGCGCACGTCGACCACGGCAAGACCACGCTGGTGGACCAGATGCTCCGGCAGGCGGGGGCGTTCCGGGCCAACCAGCAGGTCGACGAGCGGGTGATGGATTCGAACCCGCTCGAAAAGGAGCGGGGCATCACCATTCTGGCCAAGAACACGGCGGTGACGTGGCACGGGGTCAAGATCAACATCGTCGACACTCCCGGGCACGCCGACTTCGGGGGTGAGGTGGAGCGGATCCTCCGGATGGTGGACGGGGTCCTGATCCTGGTCGACGCTGCCGAAGGGCCGATGCCGCAGACGCGGTTCGTGACCCGGAAGGCGCTGGCCCTGGGCCTCCGGCCGATCGTGGCGATCAACAAGATCGACCGATCCGACTCCGAGCCGATGCGGGTGCACGACGAGGTCCTGGGGCTGTTCATCGACCTCGATGCGACCACGGAACAGCTCGATGCCCCGTTCCTGTACACTTCGAGCCGCTTCGGCACCGCCACGATGGAGCTGGACCAGCCCGGTACCGATCTGGCGCCGCTGTTCCAGTCGATCCTGGACTACGTGCCGCCGCCGAAGAGCGATGCAGACGGGCCGTTCCAGATGCTCATCTCGACCCTCGACTTCTCGAATTTCGTGGGACGGATGGGGATCGGCCGGATCGAACGGGGCCGCGTCAAGGTGGGGGACAGCATCGGTCTGCTGCCGCTGGGGGAGCCGGGCATGGTGCCGGAGGCCGAGATCGACCGGAGCCGCATCACCAAGCTGATGACCTTCGACGGTCTGACCAAGGTAGAAGTGCAGGAGGCCGCCGCGGGGGATATCGTGGTGATGGCGGGGTTCGACGGGATCGAGATCGGGAAAACGCTCACGTCGGTGGACTACCCCGAGCGGCTGGCCGGCATCGCCGTCGAAGAGCCGACCATCTCGGTCGACTTCGTGGTGAACAACTCCCCCTTCGCGGGTCAGGATGGGAAGTTCGTCACCAGCCGTCAGGTCCGGGACCGGTTGTTCCGGGAGCTGGAGCGGAACGTGGCGCTCCGGGTGGAGGAGACCGACACCCCCGACACCCACACCGTCAGCGGGCGCGGCGAACTGCACCTGTCGATCCTGATGGAGACGATGCGGCGGGAGGGATTCGAGTTCCAGGTGTCGCGGCCGCGGGTCATCACCAAGGAAGGTCCCAAGGGTGAGCGGCTGGAGCCCTATGAGGAGCTGATGATCGACGTCCCCGAGGATTTCATGGGCGTCGTGATGGAGAAGATGGGGCCGCGCCGGGCCGAGATGATGGAGATGAGGAACGCGGGGCACGGCACCGTGCGGCTGGCGTTCCGGATCCCGGCGCGCGGGCTGTTCGGATACCGGTCGGAGTTTCTGACCGACACCCGCGGCACCGGGGTGATGCATCACCGGTTCTTGGAGTACGGCCAGTGGGCGGGGCCGCTGGCGGGCCGGAAGCGCGGTGTGCTGGTGGCCGACCGGGAAGGGCTGGTCGTCGCGTTCGCGCTGGGGGGGCTGCAGGAGCGGGCCCAGATGTTCGTGAAGCCGGGCGATGAGGTGTACGAGGGGCTGGTGGCCGGGGAGAACTCGCGACCGGGCGACATGGATGTGAACGTCACGAAGGAGAAGAAGCTCACCAACATGCGGACCACCGCATCGGACGACAACGTGATCCTGGAGCCGCCGCGGCAGATCACGCTGGAATACGCCCTCGAGTACATCGAGGAGGACGAGTTGATCGAGATCACCCCGGCGGTCATCCGTCTGCGGAAGCGGATGCTGGCCGCGACGGATCGTAAGAAGGCCGCCCGGGCCGCCGCCCGCGCGGAGAGCGCCTGACCTCATGGAGGGTACAATGCTGGCCTGGGAGGAGTCGCTGGACACGATCGAACTGCGCCGCCGTCCGCTGGACGACGATGGGAACGAGTTCGAGGATGGCGACTATGATTTCGACGAAGATGAGGACGAGGACGATCTCTTCGACGACGACGATGACGAGGATGACGACGACGACGAGGACGACCTCGACGACGACGTCGACGGCGACGACGCCGCCTTCGGCGACGACGAGGAATGAGATATAGGGCGGGTCGTCGTCGGCCCGCCGGTTGAAAAAGGGGCTTCAGGCCCTTATTGTTGGCCTCCGCCCCGGGGCCCGTTCCCGGGTCGTTGGGGCCTGTAGCTCAGGTGGTTAGAGCGCACGCCTGATAAGCGTGAGGTCGGAGGT
>JBDSIR010000087.1:0-36266 GCA_039917855.1 Gemmatimonadales bacterium
GAGGAGCCCTGACCGCGGCGCGCCGACAGCTACAAGCGCTTGTTAGGTCGCGCGGATTCATAAACTAAGTGCAACACCGGTGGCCGAACACACGATGACCTGCCGACCCGGTACCCTTCCATTCTCCTCCAAGAGAATCAAGGCTCCCATGTATCGACAGATCACCGTGGACGAAAGGTACACGCTCGGTGCCCTCCGCAAGACGGGACAGTCCGGGGCCGCGATCGCCCAGGCCCTCGGTCGCCACCGGAGCACCATCTGGCGCGAGTGCCGCCGCAACCGCACCCGGAGCGACGGGTCCTACCGCCCCCAACTCGCTGATTGGTATGCCCGCGGGCGCCGCTCCCGGACCCGCCGGCACGGCCACTTCACTCCCCACGAGTGGGCCCGCGTCCGCCGCCTGCTTGCCCGCCAGTGGAGCCCCGACCAGATCGCGGGCCGGCTCCGCCGTCGCGGCACGCTCCGGATCAGTCACGAGACCATCTACCGGCACATCTGGGCCGACAAGCGCGCCGGCGGCTTCCTCTATCTTCACCTGCGCGGGGCCCAGAAGCGCTATCGCAAGCGCTACGGCCTGCGCGACAGCCGCGGGCGGCTCCCCGGCAAGCGCCCCATCACCGCCCGACCGGCCTGCGTCGCGGCCCGCACCCGCATCGGCGATTGGGAGGCGGACACCATTCTCGGTGCCGACGGCACCCGCCCCTGTGTCCTCAGTCTCGTCGAGCGGAAGACCGGCTATTGCCTCCTCGGCCAGCTCCCGCACCGCACCGCCGCCGCCGTCCACCAGCGGGCCGTCACGCTCCTCCAGACCCAGCCCCATCCGGTCCGCACGATCACCGTCGATAACGGCACCGAGTTCCACGGCTATGCCACCCTCGAGGCGGCCCTCGGCACCCGTTTCTACTTCGCCACCCCGCACCACGCCTGGGAACGGGGCACCAACGAGAACACCAACGGCCTCGTCCGCCAGTACCTCCCCAAGCGCACCAGCCTCGCGCACCTGCGGCAGACCGACTGCACCACGATCGCTCGTACCCTCAACCAGCGCCCCCGCCGTCGTCTCGGCTACCGCACCCCGGAGGAATGCTATGTCCGCTGACCCGCCCCGTCGCAAGACCCGCTATCGCGGGGAGCGTTGCACTTCAAGGTTGATATCACATCGCTGCCTTGCAAACCTGAGCCTGCACCTGCGCCGCAAGCCCGCCACCCACGTACCCGAATCTCCGCCGCGCCGATCGAACTCGCCACCGCCTGCCCGGAACCGTCCGCGCCCCGCGGCCACCAGGGACTCAACTACGCTCGGCGCGATTGCCGCCGGGGGCGCCCGCACGGAGCTCACCAGCTCACGGAGCCCCACCATCGATCAAGAGCAAGACCGGCACGGTGCTACTCAGCAGCGACCTAACGTCTGGCGCTTTAGCTGCGGCGGGCGGATCCCGCCACAGAGCAATCCTAAATGGTTCCGCAGCTTGGCCGCGGGGAGGCTCGTGAAGTGAGGAGCCTTGGCCGCGGAGCGCCGACAGCTACAAGCGCATGTTAGGTCGCTGCCTTGCAAACCTGAGCATGCACCTGAGCCGCAAGCCCGCCACCTACGTACCCGGATCAGCGCCACCCCAATCGAACCCGCCACCACCTACCCGGAACCGTCCGCGCCCCGCGGCCACCAGGGATTCAACTGCGAGCGGGCCGATTGCCGCCGGGGGCGCTAGCTGGGAACTCCCCAGCTCACGGAGCCCACCACAAACATCCTAGAGCAAGACCAGCACGGTGCCACTCGGCAGCGACCTAACGTCTGGCGCTTTAGCTGCGGCGAGCGGATCCCGCCACAGATCAATCCTAAATGGTTCCACAGCTTGGCCGCGGGGAGGCTCGTTTGGCGGGGAGCCCTGGCCACGGAGCGCCGCCAGCTACAAGCGCAGGTTAGGCTGTACCCGAGCGGGCCTGGAGGTATTCCTCATGAAGCTCGTCGGCGGCGATTAGACGTCCAAGCAGGTCTTTAAGACGGTGATGTAACTCCGGCGCTTCACGTACTCCCAAATATGTGACATAGTCCAAGAGGCCCTCGACAGTCAGTTTGCCTAGCCCGAAGTACGGATGAGGTCTAACTCGTGCATCCTCGAAGCGTGGCGTGAACTGCCCTGGTTCAACAACGACCAAATGGTGTTGAAGCAGGTCCTGCCAATTGCCATGGACATTCCGAGAAGGACCACCAAAGATCCCAACGTACGCCTCCTCCAAGCCAAGCGCACGCGCTCTCTCAAACACATTGCCGCCACCCCAATCCCTGATCCGCTTGGTAGGCAGCGACGACAGCTCGACTTGAGAGTTGCTGAATGTGCGTTCTACGGACGAGCGCATGCGCCGCTCGATTGGCAGAACACCACCACCACGGGCGGCGACGTTGTGAGAAATCTTGTCTAGTAGTGTGCGTTCATGCTGCAACGAGTGATGGACGTAGGAGGTGAATATATCTGCTGCACGGTTGGCCAGGAGAAAGCGAAAGTTGACGAGCGTCTCTGCGATGAGGCGGATCTGAACCCATAACATGTCGCCAGTGTCGTCTCTCGCGGACACAATGGCGGCCTTCATTAGCTTGGCTAGTCTGACCAAGTGGCCGCCAAGAATTGCTTGTTCGCGATTCCAAGTGGTAGATGTGCCGTGCAGTGCTGAGCCTAGGAGAACCACCCACTGCGCCGATTCACGGAAGAGGTCTGTCGCTAGGACAAGGTGCTGCTGCTCGCGCGCATAGGCTTTGACGGACGAGGGGTCGACCGGGACTGGGACGATCTCGTTTAGCATGGTGTGCACTGCGCGATGGTTCACGGGTGCAGCCTAACGTCTTGCGGTTTAGCTGCAGCGGGGAAGTCCTACCACAGAGTCAACAAAATGATTCCGCAGCTAGCGTGTACGAAGGGTCCCGAGCGGGGAACCCTGGCTTCCCGAGCGCTGCCAGCTACAACCGCAGGTTAGGCAACAATTCTAGCGGGGAATTGTCACGCTAAGGGAGTCCTCGCTCAGGGAGGTTCTCGCAATTACGTACACGATCTTTCGGGTGCGGCGGACAAGGCCGGGGGCGAGGGGGGTGGCATCGCGGGGATACGAGGCCACTTGTGCCTCGATGGCGACAGTATCCGCACCGCGTGAAACGAATCGAAGAATCGTCAGTTCGCCGTATGAACCAAGATCATATGCGAAACTCTCGAAGTCTTCGCCGTCTCTTCTGAACGCGAGATAGTATTCACCGTTGCAGATGACATGCGTGCCATCCACACAGCCCCCTTCCCGCAGTATGGTCCAGAGCCGGATATAAAACTGGGTGGCAGGTGCCCCAGGGAACCTGTCAAGACTCCGAAAGGTGCCGATCGAGAGAAGGTCCGCAACTGGGTAATCAGCGAGCTTCTTTGGCTGGTGCACGCGCGGTGCCTGTGCGTGCGCACCGCCAGGAGCGAGAAGGAGCCACAACAATTGGACGATGCCGGCGCGAAGTCGCATTGTTGCCTAACGTCTTGCGGTTTAGCTGCAGCGGACGACCCGCCACAGAGTGAACGAAAGGATTCCACAGCCAGCGTGTACGTGGGGTGCCGAGCGGGGAACTCCGGCTTCCCGAGCGCTGCCAGCTACAACCGCTTGTTAGGTCGCTGCCCTGCGAGCCTGAGCCCTCACCTGAGCCGCGAGCCCGCCACCCACGTACCCGGATCACCGCCACCCCGATCGAACCCGCCACCGCCTGCCCAGGACCGTCAGCGCCCCGCGGCCACCAGGACTTCAACTGCGAGCGGGCCGTTTGCCGCCGGGGGCGCTAGCTGGGAGCTCATCAGCTCACGGAGCCCACCACAAACATCCTAGACCACGACCAGCACGGTGCTACTGGGCAGCGACCTAACGTCTGGCGCTTTAGCTGCAGCGGGCGAGTCCCGACGCAGAGTCAACGAAATGATTCCGCAGCTAGCGTGTACCAAGCGTCCGGAGCGGGGAACTGCGGCTTCCCGAGCGCTGACAGCTACAAGCGCTGGTTAGGTGGCACTAATGGATGGGTGTTGGCTGCTGCCAGAGCTGGACCTTGCTGAAATAGACATTGCCAGTCGGAAGCGACACCGATCCATCAATCCGCCAGAGATAGCCAGGATTGTACTCCGTTGGTGCATGATAGATCGGGATCCAAAAGTGCTCAAGGCGTTCTGACATGTTGAGAACCACGGGCGTAGACGAGAGTCTGAAGTACTGCTGTAGACTGTCGGGCAATTGTCCAGGGCCCGAAAGGCGCTTGAACGGTTGATCGACTAGTCCGGTGAGCTGCGCTACGAGCAATGCGTACTCGGCTGCATCAGCCCGCTGGATGGGCAAGGGAGCATGACGTGCTAAGAGGGTTGCAAACCCAATGTCATTGCTGAGAGGAATGGCCTGCGCACCGTCTTGGGCCACGTACGCTTGCCGCCCACGCCCGTGCTCCGTTGTGCACGTCTGTCGAATGAATGTGGTCTGGGGAAAAAACGTCGAACGGACCGTGTCGTACGAGGAGCCTTGGCTGCAAGAGTAGTCGCCGCGAGCCGCCCCAATGAATGCGGCGGCAATATCCCCTTCTGAGGGGGACGAGGCCCGGCTGCAGGAGGCGAGCAGACCTAGAGATGCGACGAGTGCTAGTCGGAACAAGTGCCACCTAACGTCTGGCGGTTTAGCTGCGGCGAGCGGATCCCGCTGCAGATCAATCCTAAATGGTTCCACAGCTTGGCCGCGGGGAGGCCGGTTCAGCGAGGAGCGTCGGCCTCGGAGCGCCGCCAGCTACAAGCGCTGGTTAGGCGTCAGGATGGGCGGTATATTCCCTCCAGGAGGAATCTATGATGCCCGACCTGACCGCGGTGTTCCAGCAGGTACCCGAAGGCTATATCGGCTTCGTCGAAGAGTTGCCCGGCGCCAACACGCAGGGAGCGACGCTTGATGAGGCGCGCGCCAACTTGCGCGAGGCGATCGAGTTGGTGCTCGAAGCCAACCGCGTGCTCGCCGAAGAGAGCTTGGTTGGTGTCAAAGTCATTCGTGAGCGCATGATCCTCGGCGCGTGAAGCGACGCGACCTGGTCCAGCACCTCGAAGTTCATGGCTGCCAACTCCTGCGGGAGGGTGGCAGCCATTCTGTCTATGTCAATCGCAAGACCCGCAAGGCCACAGCCGTACCTCGCCACCGCGACATCAACGACTTTCTCGCCCGTAAGATCTGCCGAGACCTTGAGATCCCCGAGCCCTGACGCCTAACGTCTGGCGCTTTAGCTGCGGCGAGCGGATCCCGCTGCAGATCAATCCTAAATGGTTCCACAGCTTGGCCGCGAGGAGGCCGACCGAACTAGGAGCCCTGGCCGCGGAGCGCCGTCTGCTACAAGCGCATGTTAGGTCGCTGCCCTGTGAGCCTGAACTTTCGCCTGAGCCGCAAGCTCGCCACGCACGTACCCGGATCACCGCAGAGCCGATCGAACTCACCACCACCTGCCCGAGACCGTCCGCGCCCCGCGGCCACCAGGGATTCAACTGCGAGCGGGCCGATTGCCGCCGGGGGCGCTAGCTGGGAACTCCCCAGCTCACGGAGCCCACCACAAACATCCTAGACACTAACCGGCACCGTGCTACTCGGCAGCGACCTAACGTGTCTTTAACTGATTCGATCGGCTGCGGATTCGGGAAGGGAACTGCGAACCCTGCCAGCCGAAGAGGAGATGCTGACGAAGGCTACCGTATGCACCCCCATTGCGGTACTAGCTACTCCACACGAGATCCGACAGAAGAAGGAGGAACTGCCCACCCGCACTGTCTCATTCTTATGCGCTTTCGAGCAAAAGCGTCCCTAGTGTCAAAGATGACGACATCAAAGCCGATCCCGGTGGCCTCCGCCGGGATTCTCCACCTGCCCACCGCCACCCAGCCCCCAGCCCTCAGCCCCCAGCCCCCGACCCCCAGCCCCCAACCCCCAACCCCCAACCCCTAGCCCCCAACTCCCAGCCCGCTACAACCGATCCAACGGACTCCGCACCCCTCCCGCACCCCGATTCAATACGTGGGTATAGATCATTGTCGTGCTCACATCCGTATGCCCCAACAACTCCTGCACCGTCCGGATGTCGGCCCCGCTCGCCAGCAGATGCGTCGCGAAGCTGTGCCGAAACGTGTGACAGCTTGCCTTCTTCCCGATCCCCGACCGCCGCACCCCCTCCGCGACGGCACGCTGGACCACGCTGGGGTGGAGATGCCAGCGGAGCAGGGCGCCGGTCCCTTTCTCCTTGGTTGTCCTCCCCGCCGGGAAGACCCACCGCCATGCCCATTCTGTCGCCGCCTTCGGAGCCTTCACCGCGTACGCATCCGGCAATCCCACCCCGATCCCCGCCACCACATCCTTCTTCCACTCAACCTGGACATTCGCCAGCTGCTTCCGGATCTCCGGCACGGCAGCGCGCGGCAACACGGTCTTCCGATCCTTCTTCCCCTTCCCACTCCTGACGGTGATCTCCCCCATCGCGAAGTCGAGGTCCTTCACCCTGAGCTCCAGCGCCTCGCTCAACCTCAACCCCGATCCGTACAACAGCAGCGACACCACCCGGGCCTCCCCAGACAACGCCGCCAGCACCTTGGCGACCTCCTCCACTGTCATTACCACCGGGATCCGGTGCCCTTCCCGCGCCCGCGGGATCACTCCCAACGGCTCAAGCGGTCGGCCCAGCACCTCCCGATAAAGGAAGATCAAGGCCGCACACGCCTGGTTCTGGGTGCTCGCCGCCACCCGCCGCTCGATCGCCAGCCAGGTCAGGAACGCCACCACGTCCGGCGCGCCCAGCGACATCGGATGCACCAGCCGAAAGTGTTTGATGTAGCGCCGGATCCACGAGAGATACGCCCCCTCGGTCCGGCGGGAGTAGTGCAGGGTGCGCAGTTTTTCGCGGACGAGCGTGAGGAGCGGGGAGGGAGGCATGCGGCACGATAGGATGAACGCGCGGTCCGACCGTCATCCAAATCGCGCCGGACGGTACTAGGTAACGCAGAGACGCCCCCGCACTGCGGGGGCATTGTCAAGGATTCTTCGGTGCTCGTCTGCCGGCGGCTGATCCTTCCTCTTCCCCTTCGCTTCACTCAGGGTCAGGGTCAGGGTCAGGGTCAGGACAGGAGCCGCCTCTGTGAGATGCGCCCCGAAGCGCTATCGGAAGCGCCACGGTCTCCGGGATAGTCGCGGCCGGCCCGCGGGCAAGCGCCCCATCACCGCCCGCCCGGCCTGCGTCGACGCCCGCGCCCGCCCCTGCGCCCTCAGTCTCATCGAGCGGAAGACCGGCTAGTGCCTCCTCGGTCGGCTCCCGCACCGCACGGCCGCCGCCGTCCACCACCGGGTCATCGCGCTCCTCGAGCCCCAGCCCCACCCGGTCCGCACGATCACCGTCGACAACGGCACCGAGTCCCACGGCTACGCTGCCCTCGAGGCGGCCCTCGGCACCCGCTTCTACTTTGCCACCCCGCACTACGCCTGGGAGCGCGGCACCAACGAGAACACCAACGACCTCGTCCGCCAGTACCTCCTGCACCGCCATCGCGCGCGCACTCAACCAACGCCCCCGCCGCGCGCTGGGCCCCCGCGAACGCCCGGATACGACTCGCGGTGCGCTCGAGCACGCTGCAAGTAGCCGCATCGAGGGAGTCGAGGACGAGCGAGAGATCGCGTCGCCCGAACACCCATGGCGGATCGGGAGGGAGCGAATCGAAACATTCGGCGTACGCGAGCAGCGCCGGCACACCACCAGTCCGCACACCTGCCACGATCGCGGCCGCAGCGGCTTGGGTATCAAAGTCAACGCCGGCGGCGGTCCGTGCGGACAACGGATCAGGCGCGATCCGCTTCACAAGTGGGCTGCTCATCCTGTGTGTCCCTGCGGCTTTCGGTCACCAGGGCGCCGCGTGATGCGACGGGCGCGTTGTGCGAGCTCGCGGGACACGTCGGCCAGCGTGACACCGGCCGCCGCCATTCGCACCATCGTGAAGTAGAGAACATCCGCCGCTTCGCGCGCCACTTCAGCGGAGGTGCCCGCATCGGCGAGTTCGCCTGCCTCTTCGACGAGCTTGTCCCGCAACAGCGCCGGGTCCGCGATGAGGCGACCCGTGTAACTCGCCCCGGCCGGACTCCCGGGCCCGCTCACGCGCGCGGCATCGTCTCCTCCACTGCTCGGGCTCGCGATGCGCGCCCGCACGAGCGCCTCGAGTGCCTCGAGCGGTGGCGCCTCGCCCCAGCATGTCGCGGTATCCCGGTGGCAGAATCCCGGGGCCTTCTGCCGCACGGTGAAGCGCACGGCGTCACGGTCGCAGTCGGGGGTCACGCGGAGCAGCTGCTGCGTGGCACCCGACGTGCCGCCCTTGATCCACAGCCCGCGCGTGCGCGACTGATACACCCCGCGGCGCTCGTCCACCGCACGCGCGATGCTTTGCGCGCTCGACCACGCGAGTCCGAGCGCGGTGCCCATTTCGTTGGTCACCACCGTGGCGATGAGACCATCGTCGCGATCACTGGTGAGTGGTGCGGCAATGGCGGCGCCGAGCGAGAGGCGGCCGGTGTACAGCGCCATCCCGACTTGCGCGTCCGCACCGATCCGGTCGAGGCCGGCGATCTCCTCTATCATCGTCACGCCGCCCGCGATGGTGATGCGCGCATCGCCCCCGGCAGCCGCGATCCCCGCCGCCCGAGCGAGGTCGGTGCCGGCGAGTCGCCCGTCGCGTTCCACGAACGTCACAAGGAAGCCGTCGGCGTATTCACGCAGCTCGGTGAGCCTTTCCTCGACGGAGCGGTCGGTGCGGGTGCGCCACGCGTCCACGACGACCTCTCCCTCCATCGCATCCAGGGCCACGACAACGCGATCGCGCGGCAACTGCCGCAGCAGCGCGGGGTCAGCGGCCGTGCCGATGACGATGCGCACCGCACCGGCGTCGAGCCAGAACCGCGCGGTCGCCAGGTCGCGAATGCCCCCGCCAACGCGGCACGGGCCCGCCGCACACATCCGGGCGATCACGTCGCGATTGGAACCCTCGCCACGCGCCGCGTCGAGATCCACGACGGCCACCTCGCCGGCCAGCGCGAACTTCTCCAGCCACGGCATCGGGTCGCCCGCGTCGAGCACCTGCTCCTGCCCGCCGACCAGTTGCACGGTGCGGCCACGGATGATGTCGATCGAAGGAATGATCACGGTCGCACCTCGAGACCCGCCTGGGCCATCTGTCGCTTCACCTCACCCACGGTGGTGACTCCGTCGTGAAAGATCGATGCCGCGAGTACGGCGTCCGCCCCGGCCCGCACGGCGTCCACAAGGTCCGCGCCCGAGCGTGCGCCGCCTGACGCGACCACGGGCACGCGCACGCACGATGACACCGCGGTGACCAGCCGGAGGTCGTAGCCCGCCTGCGTGCCGTCGCGGTCCACGCTGGTCAGCAGTATCTCGCCGGCCCCCCGGCGAGCGCCTTCGGCGGCCCACGCGACGGCGTCGCGCGACGTGCCTTCGGTCCCGGCCCGCACGACCACATTCCAGCTGGTACCGCGGGCCGCGGCGTCGACCGACAGCACGATGCACTGACACCCGAACCGGTTCGCCAGCACGGTCAGCAGAACCGGGTCGCGGAAGGCCGCGGTGTTCACGCCCACCTTGTCGGCACCGGCGTCGAGCAGCGCCACCGCGTCATCCACCGTGCGGACCCCGCCACCGACGGTGAGCGGAATGCCAAGCGCCTCGCGCACCGCGCGCACCGTGGCGAGCGCGTGACCGCGTCCTTCGGTGGTCGCCGAGACGTCGAGGATCACGATCTCGTCGGCGCCCTCGGCCTCATAGCGCACCGCGAGATCGACAGGCCGACCGGCGTCGCGCAGCCCGGTGAACTTCACGCCCTTCACCACGCGTCCGTCGCGCGTGTCGAGGCACGGGATCACGCGCCGGGTCAGCATGAGGCGTACCACCGCTCGAGCAACGACGCGCCCCAGGCGCCCGAAAGCTCTGGATGGAACTGGCACGCCAGCTGCGGGCCGCGTTGCAGCGCGGCAACGAACGGCACGTCGTGTGTGGCCCACGCCGCCGCCCAGCCATCGCAGGCGCTGGCCAGGTAGAACGAGTTTGCAAAGAACGCGTAGCCGTCGCGCACGAGGTCGTCGCCCCCATTCGCCACGATCTGGTTCCAGCCGAGCTGCGGCACCTTTGAAGTCGCCGGAAATCGCCGCACGGTCACCGGCAACGCGCCGAGCCCCGGCACGTCAGGCGACTCCTCGCTCCCCTGCGCGAGCACCTGCAAGCCGAGGCAGATCGCAAGAAGCGGACGGCCGGAGGCGACGCGCTCGCTGGTGGCTTCGACCACGCCACGTTCGCGGAGCCGCGTCATGACGTCGCCGAACGCCCCGACGCCCGGCAGGACAACTCGTTCCGCCGTGCGGACGACCTCGGGATCGCGCGTTGGCGTGGCGACAACGCCCAGCCTGCGGAACGCGGCCAGGACCGATGCGAGATTGGTGCTCCCCGTGGCGATGACAGCCAGCGATGCGGCCGGCGGTGGCGGAGGGTTACCGCGCGGAGGCGCGGTCATCCGAGCACGCCCTTGGTGCTCGGAATGGCCGCCTCGGCGCCACGCGCCACCGCCGCACGCAGCGCGAGTGCGACGGCCTTGAACGCCGCCTCCGCCCGGTGGTGGTCGTTGTGCCCGGCCAGAACATCCACGTGCAGCGTGATGCGCGCCGCCGTCGCCAGGCTCGTGAATACGTGCGGAATATTCTCGCACGACAGCGCTCCCAGCTTCTCCCGGGTGAGGCCCAGGTCGGCCCGTGCGAACGGGCGACCGGAGCAGTCCACGACGGCGCGCGCCAGCGCCTCGTCGAGCGGCGCGTACGCGTATCCGAACCGCACAATGCCCGCCCGGTCGCCGAGCGCACGCTCGATCGCCGTGCCGAGCACGATCGCGCAGTCCTCCGCGGTGTGATGGTCGTCCACCTCCAGGTCGCCCTTGCACGAGAGCGCGACATCGAACCGTGCGTGGAGCGTGAGCCCGGTGAGCATGTGGTCGAGGAAGTCGATGCCCGTGGCGATCGTCGCCTGCCCGGCGCCATCGAGGTTCAGGTCGAGGGTGATCTCGGTCTCGCGCGTGGCGCGCGATACGGTGGCCGTACGCGGGGTCATGGCAGGCATGTTGAGATTCCGGTCGAGGTGTCGAACACGCGTGCGGCGCCCGCGCCGTACAGCGCGCCGGTCAGGGAGCCATCGTTCGCCAACGCCTCGGTCCCCGGCGGCGGTGTCGCGGAGGAGAAGGCACCCGACACCGGCTCCCCGGGCGGGATCACGCCGATCGGAAGTGCGCCGGCGGCCCTCGCGCTCGCCACGTTGTCGGGCGTGTCGCCGATCATCCAGGCGCGCGACACCTGCAGCGCACGCATCGCGGCGACCACGGGATGGGGATCGGGCTTGAGCGGGCCATCGTCGAGAGTGACCACCGCGCGAAAGAGCTCGCGAAGCCCGAACCGGTCGAGAAAGCGGTACGCGTCCGCCCGCGGGCGACCGGTGACGATCGCCAGCGGATACCTCGCGGCCAGCGCGGCGATCCATTCGCGGGGCACGATCAGCCGTTCGGTCTCCCGCAGGCCCGGCGTACCGCCGTCGCCCTGATAGACCTGTTCGAAGGTCGTGGTGATGCTTTCAAGTGTCGCCGGTACGCCCGCCGCGTTGACCATTGCCGTGGTCACGATCCAGTCGTTGTTGGCGTTGCCCCCTGCCTTGCGCGCCCGGATCTCGTCCGCGGTGACCGTGACCCCGAACGCGGCGGCCGTCAGGCGCATGGCCTCGCGGTACGATTGCGAGACGTCGGCGAGCACGCCGTCCATGTCGAACAGGATCGCTTCGGGCCGGAGCGCCGTGCGGATCGCGCGCTCGACCCGACTGAACGCGACATCGTCGGCAGGTACGGTGATCCGGAGGCGCTCGGGCGTTCCCAGCAGGCGCGCCGCGATGCCGAACCCGGCGAGCGCGTCGCGCAGCCAGCGCGCCCGTGCGCCCGCCACGCAGACGAAGCTCGCCTGGCTGGGCGTCACGTCCTCGCCGAGTTCGCGGAGGATCGCCTCGAGGCGCGAGCGGTTGGTCCGGATGCGTGCGATCGCCGCTTCCCGCGCGGCACCGTCACCGTCCAGCGCCGCTTCGGCGAGCGCCACCGAGGGCGACGAGACCGAGTACGGTCCGCCCGCCACGCGCATCCAGCTGATCACCTCCGGCGCACCGAGGGCGTAGCCGATGCGGATGCCCGGCAGCTGCCACGCCTTGGACAGCGTCCGCGCGACCAGCACGCGCGGCAGTGCGAGCGCCGCGGCCGTGAGATCATCGTCGGCGAACTCGACGTACGCACAATCGAGCACGAGGAGAGCCGCGGGGAGCGCGTCGTGCAGCCGGCGAATGTCGGCCAGTGCCGCCACGGCCCCGGTGGGGTTGTTCGGAGTCACGACGGCGACGAGCGCCGTGCGGTCATCGGACGCGGCGACGATGGCCTCAACGGGGAACTCGCCGCGCGGCCACTGTACCTGCCGCAGTTCACCGCCGCTGAGCACCACATAGCGAGAAAGCATCTCGAACGTCGGGTCCGTCACGATCGCGTTCTTGCCCCGCGAGAGGACGGCACGGCAGGCCCGTTCCAGCGCCTCGTCGGCGCCTGCCGTGACCAGGACGCGTTCAGCCGGCACGCCGAAGCGCGCGGCGATGCGGTCGGTGAGCGGCCGCACGTCGGGATACCGAGAGGACCGCGCCTGGGCGTCGGCGAGCGCGTTCCCGAACGAGACGGCTGCGACATCCGTCGCCGCGCTGCCGGCCAAGTCGAGGTCGCACGGCGCCGGGTGCGGCCCTGTCGCGTACGCCGGGATACCGCTGACGGACGGAGAAGGGGTCAGCATCACGGCACCAGCTGGCTGAGCGCGGTGATCACGATGTCGCTGCCACCGAGGGCCTTGATGCGAGGAATGATCGTGGGCAGGGACGAGCGCGGCACCGCCGCCTTCACGGCAAAGCCCGCGTTGCCGTGCAGCGTGGAGATCGTCGGTTCACGCATGCAGGGGAGCGCCGCGCACACCTCCTCCAGCCCTGCAGCGCCGACATTCACCTCGAACATCACGCGGAGCCGCGCGTCGAGCACCGAGCGCAGCAGGAGTGCGAAGCCGTCGATCGCCGCGCGCTTGGCTGGGACATCGAGCGACGCCGGGCTGGCGTAGAGCCGCGTGGACGACACCATCAGCGTATCCACGATCGTGAGGCCGTTGGCGGCGAGCGTGGCGCCGGTCGCCGTGTTGTCCACGATCAGGTCGGCGTCCTCCCGCGGAAAGACTTCCGTGGCGCCGTACGATCGCACGAACCCTGCGTCGATCGCCTCGTGCGCGATCCACCGGGCCGTGATCCGCTGATATTCCGAAGCGACGACCAGTCGCCGCTTCGGCAACTTGCCGTTCACCAGAAGCTCCGCGGGTGCCGCCGCGATGAGCCGCACGGGATCGAAGCCCGTGTCGAGCAGCTCGACGACGTTCGCCCCCAGCTCGGCGACCCAGTCCGCCCCGGCGAAGCCGACGTCGCGCGACCCCGCCGCCAGCATCTCGATGATGTTCTGCGGCTTGAGGATCTTCGCGTTGAAGCGCCCCGCTGCCACGGTCGGGCGATACTCGCGCCCGCCGAGGCGAACGGGCAGGCCCGCGTCGGCCATCAGTTTCAGTACCTCGTCCTGCATCCGCCCTTTGGGAAGGGCGAGGCGCAGGATGTCTGCGTCCAGATCCGGTGTCACGTGGTTCCTCCGGGGCCCGGTGGCAGGCGGAGGCGCGGTCCAGAACGCCAAAACGCCGGCCACAAGGGCCGGCGTTGATGTCTATTGCGTTGCGGTCAACCGCTACACGTCATCAAGCCTGCCCAGCGAGGGGATGGACATGATGGGTGTGGTGGCGAAGGGCGTTGGACATGGAACGCGAATGGTAGATGCTCGGCGGCTTCGCGTCAATGGGCCCGCTCAGCTTCGCGCGGCCCGGGCCACTGCAAGGTCGGGGCAGGGGAACCTGCCTCGGCTTCGACCATCCGTCGGCCCCGACGTGCCCGACGGCCCGTCCCGTAGCCTCCGCGGTCCACCGGGAATAGTGCAGGGTGCGGAACTTCTCGCGGACCTGCGTGAGGAGGGGAAAGGGGGCCGGGGGGTGAGGTGGGAAAAAGATCTCCCCCTCTCCCGACAGGGAGAGGGGGTCGGGGGGAGAGGGGGTTGGGGGGTTAGGCCGTTTCGAATGCCATCACCCGTCCCAATTTCTTCCCCAACCGCATCTTCGCGTCCTCCCGGTCTCCCGCACTCCTATAGATAGCGAAGAGCGCGCTCCCCGACCCGCTCATCCGGCAGAGCAGGGGCTGGGTCGCCACCAGCTTCTCGAACGCTTCCCGGATCGCCGGCAGGCGCCCGAAGACGGCACTCTCGAAATCGTTCCCCGCCATCCGGGCGATGCTCCCCCAGCTCTGCACCCCTTCCAGTTCGAGCGCCAACGCTCCTCGGCGCCCCGCCTCCGATCGCGCCCCATCGACCCATTTGTACGCCTCTGCCGTGCTGACGCCGATTGGTGGGATCAACAGGAGACCGGGCGCGCTCGGCAACGCCGAAAGCCGGAAGAGCCGATCGCCCCGATCCCACCCGAGTGCGAGCGATGCCCCCGACAGGAAGAAGGGCACGTCGGCACCGAGCTTCGAGGCGAGCTGCAGCAGCTCGTGACGGGGGACGGGGTTCCCCAGCAATTGGTTGGTCGCTTCGAGCGCCGCGGCGGCATCGCTCGAGCCACCTCCGAGCCCTGACTTCGAGGGGATCCGCTTCTCGAGATGGATCGAGATGCTGGTCCGGTTCCCCGTCGCGTCAAGGACGAGCTGCGCTGCTCGCGCAGCCAGATTCGCTTCCGGCGGTCCGCAATCTTCCCCTTCGGAGGTGAGCACGACTGCCGGACCGTCGGACCGCCCGACCGCCTCGATCGTCAGCCGATCGGCGAGGGAGATCCTGCAGAAGAGGGTCTCGATGCCGTGATAGCCCGACTCCTCCCGGCTCAGTACCCGGAGGAAGAGGTTGATCTTGGCGTGCGTTTCTATCGTAGGCATCGGGGCGGGTGCTCGGAGGTGAAGGGTGGAGGGTCAAGGGTCGATCCCTACGGGGCGGCACCCTCCACCCTGGACCCTGGACCACCTGCTCCACCCGCGCTCAACTCCCCCAACCGCAACCCCGTCCGCGCCAGCGACCAGGCCCCGAGGAGCGTCACCGGAATGAAAGTGAGGATGTGGTAGGTCAGCGCGGCCGCGAAGGCGGCGGTGTCCGGAACGCCGAACAGCTTGGCCGCGGCGACGATCGCGAGCTCGAACACCCCCACATACCCCGGGGCTGCCGGGAGCGCGACGCCGAAGACGACGAAGGTCTGGATGATCACCGAGGCGGCGACCCCACCGGGGAGGCCGAAGGCCTGAAAGGCCAGGCCGAAGGACCAGGCATTGACGCTCCAGAGCGCGACCGAGCCAAGCACCACGAGCGCGATGCGCTTCGGGTCGTGCAGCACCCTGAGTCCGTGCGCGAACGAGTGCAACGGCCCCGCAAGCTTGTCGGCAAGCTTGGGCCACGGCACCAGCTTTCGCAGGACTCGTTCGGCGGCGGCAGGGAAGAAGCCCGCGATCGCGGCCGCCACCAGGGCGCCGACGCCGAGCAGGCCGATGAGGCGGACGAAATCGACGGCGGGGCGCCCGCCGATGGTGAGATCGGCGGGGATCGCGGGTCCGGTAAGGATGAGCGCGAAGAGTCCCACCACAGTGAGCGCATCGAATACCCGTTCCACCGCGATCGACGCGATGGCGGCGGGAAACCGGGGACCGCCGAGCCGCGAGACCGCGAGCCCGCGCACCAGCTCGCCCAGCCGGAAGGGGAGGACGTTGTTGGCCATGAAACCGATCGCGGTCGCGTGCCAGACCGCTGCCATCGGCGGTGCGACCCCTTCCTCGGCGCGCAGGAGCAGCCGCCAGCGGAGGGCGCGGATGGGAAAGGTGAGGGTGGCGACGAGGACAGCGAGGAAGAGCGTGGCGGGGCTCGCGGAGGCGAGGTAGCCGGGGAGGCTATGGAGTCCGTCGGCGGGCAGCGCCCACCAGAGGGCGAGCGCCGAGATGCCGAGGCCGATGAGGAGGCCGGCGAGGGGGCGGGACAGGGGAGTCTGGAGTTGAGAGTCTAGAGTTGAGGGTCGAGAGTCGCGAGATAGGAGACTGGGGATCCAGACTCTAGTCTCTAGTCTCAAGTCTCTAGACTCTCAGCTCCGGTTCGCGAGTTCGACGAGGTCGAGCAGCTCGTCGAGGAGCGGGCGCATCCGGCCCCCCGCCCGCATCGGGTTGGCGAGGACCTCCATCAATTCCCTCCGCACCTCGACCGCGCGGGCGAGGGCGCCACTCCCAGCGTAGCAGAGATCCTTGATCTCGACCACTCCGTCGGCCGCGGGGACGGCAGGCGCAGCTGGAGCGGCGGGCGCGGGCTGGGCGCGCGGGGCGACCGGGGGAGCGGCCGCCATCGCCGGGGCCCGGATCGGAGCGGAGGTCCTGGGCGCCGGCGGTGCAGCGGCCGGCGCGGGCACCGGCGCGGGACGAGGTGCCGGAGCGGGCGCCGCCATCGGGGCAGGTGCTTTCGGCTTCGGGACGGTCGAGATGCCGGCGATGAAGGCGTCGACCGAAGCGGCGGGCGTCGTGATGCTCCGGCGCAAGGTGGCGTATGCGGCGAAGGCCCCCGCGATGCCGCCGGTAGCCTTTCCACCCGGCGTGGCGAGCGCCAGGAGGTCTTCCTGGGCGCCCGACTTCCTCGCTTCTGCATCGAAGAAGGAATCGAACGACGACGCCGACTTGGCCGCGACCGGCTCGGGCACGGCCACGGGGGCCACCGGTGCCGCCGGCGCCGTGCCCTGTTCGGCTGCGAGGGCGAGGAACTGCTGGATGACGCCGTTCAGTGCCTCGACCAGTGCCTGGTCGGGGCCGGCGTCGGGGATCTTCTGGAACGCGGCGCCGGCTGTCCGGAGGCCCGCCGCAAAGTCCTGCGGGCAGCGCGCCGCGACGCCCTGTCCAATCAGGTCGCGCGCGAGCGAGGTGAAGTCGCCGATGCGACCCCCCGCGCCTTCACCCAGGGTGCGGAGCGAGGAGGCCAGAGCGTGAAGCCGGAGATCGCGCTGGGTGATGGAGCGGGCGCGATCGAGCTCGTCGGCCGCGGCGGAGAGGTATTCACCTTGGCTCACCAGCTCGACCCGATCGACGTGGTTGGCCGCGGCGGGGCCGGTCGGTTTTCCGGCGGTGACTGCAGCCCCTTCCTCCAGCAGCGTCGTGATCGAGACCGCACCGCTGGGCGTCGAGAAGGTCCGGAGGAGCAGGGTGGCGAAGTGCTGCGATTCCTCGGCATCGGCGTGCGGCAGACCTCGCTCGGTGACGTCCTGTGCCGCGCGAGTGAGCGCCTTGGCCGCGGCTTCGAACACATCGGCGGCGCCAGGGGGGGTCGACGGGAGGCGGCCGACCTCGGCCACCGCGCGATCCACCGCCTCGAGGAGGTCGGGGAGCGGGGGAAGATCTCCCAGCGCGGCGAGGCCGCGGAGCGGCTGCATCCGTCGGAGCACGCCCTGCAGCGCGTCGCGCGCCGGAGGGGCGGTCCGCAGGGTCGCCGACGCCTGGCCGAGGGCGGCGGAGATGAGGGCGCCCTCGCGGGCGAGGAAGGCGCGCGAGCCGGCGTCGAGGGCCGACGCGGCTGCCGCCTCGGTGGGGGTGGCCGCCGACGATGCGGGGGTACGGAGGGGGGAGGCCGCGATGCCGGCCAGCGCCTCGAGATCCTTGGCCAACTGTTCCGCCGCCTGACCATCGGCGGGGGTCCACTGGGTGGTGCGCTTGACGAAGCCGGCCAGCCCCTCGACCGCGCGCTGGGTGACGTCCTTGGTGGTGCTGTCCCACCCGCGCTGGCCGTCGCGCACCGCCCGGGCCAATCCTTCGAGCCCGTTAGCGGCCCGGGCGATCGGCTGCTGGTTGGCCATCAGGGCCGCTCCGCGGAGGGCCCGGGCATATCGCACCAGCTCCCCGGCGGCCGGCGCCTCGGGAGCGTCGACCAGCCCGCGGAGGCGCTCGATATACTCGCTCGCCTCCATGGCGAAATAGTCCAGCATGCCGAGCGGGGTGGTCATCAGTATCCGGGTGGGGTGGAATCAGTTACAAGGTTACGGGGTAGGGGGAGATGGGTCAACGGTGGGACTTGTCGGGCGGCTTCGCTCCTGGGAGCGGGGCCCCGCCAATCTCGCGCGAAAACGCGAAGACGCGAAGGCTCGCGAAAAACTGCGCTTGTTGTGGGTGCAGGGGGGAGCTTCTCGTGGGACCACAAAGTCCCATTTCGCGTACCTTCGCGTTCTCGCGGTTTCGCGAGAGGTTCACGGATGCCGGCCACCGTGACCGATCCTGCCACTACCCCAGCAACAGTTTCATCTCCTGGACGGCGCTCTCCATCCCGACCGAGAGCGCCCGGCTCACGATCGCGTGCCCGATGTTGAGCTCTTCGATCTCGGCGATCTGGGCCACCGGCACCACATTCTGGTAGGTGAGTCCGTGGCCGGCGTGGACCGCGAGGCCGAGGGTGCGGGCGTAGGCGGCGGTATCGCGGAGCTGGTCGAGCGCGGCCGCACCGTGGCGCCAGGTGTGGGCGTAGCGGCCGGTGTGGAGTTCGATGGCGGGCACGCCGAGTTCGGCGGCGCGATCGAGGGTGGGGCGGTCGGGATCGATGAAGAGGCTGACCCGGATGCCGGCGTCGCGGAGCTGCGCGATGGCGGTGGTGAGCCCCCGGTCGTCGCGCAGGAGGACGAGCCCCCCCTCGGTGGTCACCTCTTCGCGACGCTCGGGGACGAGGGTGGCTTGGTGGGGGCGGGTGCGGCAGGCGAGTGCGACGATCCCGGGGCTGGTGGCGAGCTCGAAATTGAGCACCGTGGTGACCACGGCGGCGAGAGCGGGGACGTCGCGATCCTGGATATGCCGCCGATCCTCCCGCAGGTGGAAGGTGATGCCGTCCGCACCCCCCGCCTCGGCGGCGCGGGCGGCAGCGGCGGGGTCGGGTTCGTCGGCCTTCCGGGCCTCCCGGACCGTGGCCACGTGGTCGACATTGATGTACAGGCGCAGCGGCCCCCTCGAGCGTTGTGCCGCCCCTGTAGACCCGTTAGCTTCAGCCATCGATCCCCTCCCGGAGCATACGAACGTGTCCACGCGGAATACTCTGCTGGTCTTCGGCGCCCTCGTGCTTGCCGCCTGCGGTGGCGGTGGCAGCACCAGCGCCAGCGATGTCGCGCCCCTCGGCTCTGCCGAAGCGGCGGTACGGGAATTCCTGGCGGCGGTGCAGGACAGCAACATCGCGCGCATGGGACGGGCCTGGGGCAGCTCCTCGGGGCCCGCGGCCGTGACCAACACCCCCGCGCAGTGGGAGCAACGCCTCAAGGTGGTCCAGGTCTACCTCCGCGGCGGCAACTATCGGATCACCGGGAACGTCCCGGATGCGTCGAGCGCCAGGCGGCGGAACCTCTCCGTCGAGTTCACCCGCGGCGACTGCGTGAAGCAGGTCCCCTTCGTGGCGGTAGAGACCTCGCGCGGTGGATGGCTGGTCGAGTCGGTCGACATCTCGGTGGCCGGGAATCCGCTCAATCCCTGTCCGGCGACAGGGTCGGACACACCGGCGAATCCGTAAGAGTTTAGAGTTTAGAGTTTAGAGTTTAGAGTTGATCCCAACGACGCACAGGCCCGCTCTAGACTCTTAACTCTTGACTCTAAACTCTAGACTACTCCGTCAGCTCGATGAGGACCCCGCCCGTGCTCCGCGGGTGCATGAATGCGATCCGCTTACCGTGCGCTCCGGTGCGGGGGGACTCGTCGACCAGTCGGTAGCCCGCGGCGCGGCAGGCAGTGAGGGCGGCCTCGAGGTCCGGCACGCGGTAGCAGACGTGGTGGATCCCGGGGCCGCGCTGTTGGATGAATCTCCCGACCGGGCTCTCCGGCGAGATCGGCTGGAGCAGTTCGACGTTGCTCTCCCCGAAGGGGATGGAGACGATGGTCGCTCCGTCGGCGGTCTCGGCGGGCTTCGGGGTGAGGCCCAGGACATCGCGATAGAAGGGCAGGGCGGCGGCGATGTCGGTCACGGCGATGCCGATGTGGGCGATCCGGGTTGCGGGGACCATTGAGAATTCCAGGGTCTAGGGTCCAGGGTGGAGGGTCTGATCCGAGCGGAGTCACCCTCCACCCTTCACCCTCGACCATCAAACAAAACAACACCAGGATACAAGTATACAATGAGCAGCCATACCGTTGCCGTCACCGATGACTCCTTTGCGGCCGAGGTCGATCAGGCACCCGGGCTCGTGCTCGTCGATTTCTGGGCCACCTGGTGCGGACCCTGCATCATGATCGCGCCGTATCTCGACAAGATGGCCGAGAAGCACGCCGGCAAGCTCAAGGTCGCCAAGCTGGACGTCGACCAGAACCAGAAGACCGCGATGCGCTTCAACGTGCGCTCCATCCCGACGATGATGTTCTTCAAGGATGGCAAGCACGTCGACACCCTCGTCGGCGCCAACCCCGGTGTCCTCGAGCAGAAGGTGCAGCAGCACCTGGCCTGAGCGCAGGGCCGTCCGTGCGAAGTCCGAAGTGCGAAGTCCGGGGATCCCGCGTGCCATGATCTTCCCGCACCTCGCACTTCGCACTTCGCACCCCATGTGAGTCACCGGGGTCCTCGATACCGCGACCATGCGCGCCAGCACCGCCCGCTTCCTCTCCAGCGACGTCCGGCTCTTCGATCTGGACTTCCCCTCCACGGGGAAGATGATCGCGCGCACCCGCATGGCGTTCATCCACCTCGAAAACGTCCTGGCGTACGCCAAGCGCGACCGCGACGGCATGGTCGACGCCTACCTGGCGGCCTATCTCCCGGAAGAGCTCATCCTGCTCTTCTTCCGGAAGGGGGAGATCGTCAACGCCGCGACCCTCCGGAGCGATGGGCGCCGGCTGCTGCCGATCGCGGAGGCGCTCCGCCGGATGAAGGTGGAGACCGAACGGAGCGAGCTGTCGTACTGCCAGGCGCCGATGGAGCAGCTGCTCTGGATGTACACGGCCTGCGCCTCCCCGCCGAAATCCCGCTTCATCGACGTGAACCAGCCCGAGAAGTTCTTCGAGGTGTTCCGCACCGAGGTGTACGACGGGGTCCTCGAAATGGTGATCGACGGCGGCGTGAGTTTCCTCCGTTTCTCGGGCGGGGTCTTCACCGGCGGGCATCTCCACGAACAGCCGAGCGGGATCAACGCCGACAAGTACCTCCTGAAGCTCCTGGGCCAGGGGGGAAAGCCGCCGCACGACGTGGTGGCGCACGACCTGGTCGCGGTGGTACGCGAGCTCCCGGTGCAGGCCCTGCCGCTCACGGTGAAGCTGTTCCGCGAGGTCCAGGGGCGGGTCATCGCCGCGGCGGACAAGGAGCTGATGGGCGAGGCGCAGCGGAAACACCAGCGGGTGAGTGCCGGGCTCAAGGTGGAGCACCCGGCCCTCGAATTGCTCTCGCTCCCCGAGTACGGAGCGCCGCCCACCCTGGTGGTGACGGGAGAGGAGCTCACCGCCGCCTTCGCGGCGTGGACCACGAAGCTGTTGAATGACGTGGAGCTGGTCTCGCCCGGAAGCGCGATGACGGTCCTCAAGGAGGCCGCCAAGGAGAACCGCCACCAGCTGCAGGCCGCCGGGTATTTCGATCGGCTCCCCTGGCGGTTGACGTGGTAGGGCGCCCCGGCACCCTCTTCGTCGTCGCCACTCCGCTCGGCAATCTCGGTGATCTCTCACAACGCGCGGCCGAGCTGCTGCGCACGGTGCCGGTGGTGGCGGCGGAAGACACCCGGGTCACCCGCGGCCTCCTGACCCACCTCGACGCGCACCCCCGCCTCATCGCCTTCCATCAGCACAGCGACGCCAAGCGCGCCGCCGATCTCATCGCCCTCCTCCGGAACGGGGAGGACGTCGCGCTGGTCACTGACGCCGGGACCCCCGGGGTCAGCGATCCGGGCCCCTCGCTGGTGGAGGAGGTGCGTGCGGCGGGGTTCACGGTCGTCCCCATTCCGGGGCCCTCCGCGGTCACGGCGGCGATCTCGGTCTCCGGCTTCCCGGCCGATCGCTACCTCTTCCTCGGTTTCGCGCCGCGGAAAGGACCGGAGCGCGATCGCTGGCTCCGCCAGGCGGCGGCACCCGGGGTCACGGTGGTCTGCTTCGAGGCCCCCAGCCGGGTCGAGGAACTGCTCCGCGACCTCGCTCTCGGTGGTGCGGCAGCGCGCCAGGCGTGCGTGGGGCGTGAGATCACGAAACTCCACGAGGAGTTCCGAGTAGGGAGTCTGGATGAACTCGCGGCGTGGGCCGCGGAACATCCCCCGCGGGGTGAAGTGACGCTCGTCCTGGCACCCGCGCCCGAAGCGGAGGATGCCGGCCCCGATCCTGAAGCGGCGCGCCACCTCGCCACCGATCTCCTCGCCGCCGGACGGTCCAAGCGCGATGTCGTGCGTGAAGTGGCCGACCGGACGGGACTCCCCCGGAACACCGTGTACGATATGGTCACCGGGTTGCCGGAGGACCGGGGTTGAGGGCCGAGGGTGAAGGGTGTCGCCAGACGAGATCCGGTGGAGGTGCACAGCTGATGAACGATCTCCGCTCGATCCTCCTCCCCGTGACCACGGTCGCGTTGCTCGGCATTTCGGCACCCTCCACCCTCGACCCGTCACCTCCCGACGCGCTCACCATCGGCCGCCTCCATTACGACGGGGGCGGCGATTGGTATGCCAACCCCTCGAGCCTTCCGAACCTGCTCACCGCCGTCCGGGAATGTACCGGGCTCCGGACCGCCGAGCGCGAAGAATCGGTGACCCTCTCCGATGACCGGCTCTGGAGCCTTCCCTACCTCTATATGACGGGGCACGGGAACGTCCATTTCAGCGATCGGGACCTGCAGACCCTCCGGGCCTGGCTTCGGCGGGGGGGCTTCCTCCACGCCGACGACAACTACGGGATGGACACCTCGATCCGGCGGGAGCTGGCGCGGCTCTTTCCCGATCAGCCCCTCGTCGAGGTGCCGCTGGACCATCCGATCTATCACATCGTCTACGACTTCCCCCGCGGGATCCCCAAGATCCACGAGCACGATGGCAAGCCGGCCCAGGGGTTCGGCATCTTCCTCGACGGTCGCCTGGTCGTCTATTACTCCTATCAATCCGACCTCGGCGACGGGTGGGAAGACCCCGAAGTGCATCACGACACCCCTGAGGTGCGGGAGTCGGCGATCCGCATGGGGGTGAACCTCTTCAGCTACGCCGTCGGATCGGGCCGGTGAACGCGACCGCCCGCGTCCTCGAGCGGCTGTCGGCGCCACTCCGTGGGTGGCCAGCCGCCGGGGCGCTCGCGCTCGGCGTGGCGCTGGCCGCGGTCCTGCTCGGTGCCGCCGCGTGGGCCGCGCGCCTCGGCTGGGTGGAAGGGGGAGCTTGGGTGGCCCTGGCGTGGGCCACGGCGTTGGCGGCGCTCGCTGCCGGGGTGGGGATCGCCCTGCAGGTCGTCAGGCGCGGTGGCATCTCGGGCGCGGCGCGCTTGCTCGAAGCGGGTGGACAGTGGCGTGCGGGCGCGCTCACGGGGCTCCTCACAGCGGCGGCCGCCGGCACCAGCGATGATCTCCTGGCGGCGGCTGACGCCGCGTCGGCGCGCGAGGTCTCGACCCGCGGACCAGGGCTCCTCGCTCCGATGGTCGCACGCGGGAGGCGCCGCGCCTTCGCCGCGATCGGGCTCCTCGCTCTCGGGGTCACGGTACTGGCGGCGGCGCGGCCGACCCAGGGACGCGCGGCGCTCCTCTGGGACCCCTCGGGGGCGTGGCTCGCGGCGACTGCGCCGCTCCGCGTGGGGGGCCCCGATTCCCTGGTCGACCGCGGCAGCCGAGTGCCGCTTCAATTGCAGGCCGTCGGACGGCGAGAAGCGCTGCTCTGGCTCCGAACGCCGGGGGAACCGTGGCGCGGCGTGGCGGTCACCCTCGACTCGAGCGGGCGCGGGAGTTACGAGACCTTGCCGCTCGAGACCGATCTTTTCGCCCGGCTTACCGCGGGTGGGCGCGCCAGCGACACGCTCGCCGTCCGGGTCCGGATCCCGGCGTTCCTGGGGACCGTGGCGGTCGAGGCGCGCTATCCGGCGTATCTCGGTCTCGACGCGGAACCGCTCCCGCTCGACGGAGACACGATCCTCATTCCGGCGGGGACCCGGCTGACCACGACCGGAGAGGCCACCGCGGAACTCCAGAGTGCCGCCTGGGTCGGCCCGGGTGGGATCGGTGCGCTCAGGGTGGATGGCAAGAGCTTCAGCGGCGCGATGGTGCCCGCTCTGTCGGGAGCGTGGCGGCTGGTGCTGACCACCGCGAATGGCGCGCCGCTGGCGGGCGACCCGGTGACCCTGCCGATCCGCGTGGTCCCTGACAGCGCGCCCATCGTCGATGTCCCGGTACCGGGCACGGATACCGTGATCCCGCTCGACCTCCAGGTGCCCCTCGTGATCGAAGCGCGCGATGACCATGGACTGGCGCGCCTCGCAGTAGAGAGCCGGCGCATCACTTCCCAGGGTTTTTCCGATCCGGCGCGGGTGGAGCCCGCGGAGTTGCCGAGGGGGACGCCCGACCACACGGTGGTGCCGTTCGTGCTCGATCTGCGGGAGCGCGGGCTCCTCCCGGGCGACACCGTGCGGGTGACGGTGCGGGCGTGGGATGCGGCACCAAATGCGCAGATGGGCGCTTCGCGCGAATATGTCTTTCGCGTGGTGCGCCCCGATGAGGCGCGCGCCGCCGCGCGGCAGGCGAGCCAAGACATCGCCCGGCAGCTCGACTCGGCGGCGGCCCAGAGCCGGCGCCTCGAGCGGCGCACCGAGGATCTGGCCGGGGAGCGGGACCGCGCCGACGGCGCCTCCCCCGGCGACCAGGAACGCGCGCTCGACTACGAGGCGGCGCAGCGGGCCCAACAAGTGGCGCAGGATCAGCAGGCGATGGTGGAGCAGGCCGCGGCGCTGGCGCGCCAGCTCGAGGAGTTGCAGCGCGCCGCGCAGGCGGCGGGGACCTCCGATCCGGAGTGGCAGCGGCAGCTCGACGAGATCCGCCGCCAGCTCGACCGTGCGCTGACGCCGGAGCTCCGGCAGAAACTCGATGAATTGCAGCGGGCGCTCCGTGACCTCGATGCCGACCGGACCCGGGAAGCCCTGCGGGACCTGAAGGCGCAGCAGCAGCAGCTGCGGGAGGCGTTGGAGCGGAGCCGGGAGCTGTTCCGGCGCGCGGCGATGGAAGGGGACCTCGCCAACCTCCAGGCCGAAGCCCAGGATCTGCACCAGGCGCAGCAGCAGTGGGATCGTCAGATCCCTGCCGCCGACACCGCGCGCGCCGCCGCCGTGGAGAGCCAGCTGGCCGACCGGGCCGATTCCCTCGGCGCGTCGCTCGAGCATCTGGGCGATCAGCTGCAGCCGGAGGGACGCGAGCAGGCGATGGATCAGGCGGCCGCGCGGGCGCGTCAGGCGGCGCAGCAGATGCGGCAGGCCTCGCGGCAGGCCAGTGCCGGGCAGCGACCGCAGGCCCAGCAGAGCGGTCAGCAAGCCGAAGAACAGCTCGGCCAGCTCCCCCAGGATCTGCAGGACCAGCGGCAACAGATGCAGGAGCAGTGGCGCGATGAAGTGACGGGTGAGCTCGACGCCGCCCTCCAGGACATGTCACGCCTCACCGCTTCGCAGCTCCAGGTGGCGGAGGGCTTTCGCCGCGGTGAAGCGGCGAGCACGTTGCGGCAGCGTGAGGGGGCGGTGGAAGAGGGGACCCAGCGAGTGCTCGACCAGCTGCGCGAGTCCTCGGGGAAGAACGCGCTCGTTTCGCCCCAGCTGGGCCTCAACCTCGCCATGGCGCAGCAGCAGATGCGGGCCGCGCGCGAGGCGCTCACGACCGCGACTCCGAATTTCCGGGAAGGGGCGGAACGCGCCGAAGCGGCGGTCGACGCGATGAATGCGATCTCGCAACAGCTGTTGCGGAGCCGGGGGGATGTCGGCAGTGCGCAGTCGGGCTCGGGGATGCAGGAAGCGATGGAGCGGATGAGCCAGCTCGCGCAGCAGCAGCAGGGCGTGAGCCAGGGGGCGCAATCGTTGCTGCCCATGCCGGGGCAGGGGCAGGGCTCCCCGCAGATGGTGGCGCTGGCGCAGCAACAGCGCGCCATCGCCGAACAGCTGGAGCGGTTGCGGGCCGGGGGACAGTCGGCGGGGGCAGGGCAGTTCGCCGACGAGGCGCGCGACCTCGCGCGGCGGCTGGAAGCGGGGCGCCTCGATCGCGCCACCGTGGAGCGTCAGGAACGGCTGTTCCGCCGGATGCTCGACGCCGGCCGCACCCTGCAAGGGGAGCAGGAGGACCAGCAGAAGGAACGCCAGAGCTCCACCGCCACCGGCGATAGCGCACGGCTTCCCCCCGCGCTCCGGACCCGGCTCGAGGACCGGGAGGGACGGCTCCGGATGCCGTCGTGGGAGGAGCTGCAGCGCTATGCGCCCGAGGAGCGGCGGCTGGTGGTGGACTATTTCCGGCGTTTGGCGGAGAAGCCGTGACCGGCGTGCGGCGTGCGGCGTACTGGGTGCTGCGTGGGTGCGTGCTTGGATCGGTCATTCTGACCGCCCGACTGCCCGACCGCCTGACCGCCCAGCAACCGAGCCCGCTCGCGCGCGCCTTCGAATTGGAGCGTCGGGGATCGTATCCCCGGGCCGCCGAGGCATACCGGACCGTGCTCCGCACCGATCCCGCCGATCCGTCGGCGTTGCTCGGCCTCGAGCGCACCCTCGCGGCGATGGAGCGGGTGGCCGAGATGGCCCCGGAGGTCCGTGCCGGTCTCGCGGTCCGGCCCACGGCGGCGCTCTATGGACTTGCACTCCGGGTGTGGGCCGCGGCGGGGCAGCCCGACTCGATGCGGATCACGACGGAGCGCTGGGCCGCCGGCGAGACCGACAAGATGATCCCGTATCGCGAGTGGGGTGACCTCCTGTTGCAGCGGCGCGACCTTGCCGGCGCTCGGCGCGCGTATACGCTGGGTCGGACCGCGTCGGGGATGCCGGAAGCGCTGGCGGCGGAGCTCGCCCAGGTGGCCCAACTGCAAGGGGACTTCCCTGGGAGCGCCGGCGAGTGGCGGCTGGCCCAGCGGCTCTCCCCCGGCTACCGGTCGGCAGCGGTGAGCGCCCTGGTCCAGACCCCCGCACGCCAGCGCGAAGAGGTCCTTCGCGCGCTCCAGCCTGAAGCGGGAGGGGACGGGGCATTCCTCGCCGCGGTCCTCCTGGCGCAGTGGGGCGATCCCCTCCGGGGGGCCGATCAGCTCCGGCGCGCCGTCGCGTCCGCGGATGCCCGCGCGGGGGTCGACCTCATGGCGGCCTTCATCGAGCAGCTACGTGCCCTCGGCACCCGGGATGCCCGACGGGCCCTGGGGCAGGCGCTGGAGTTGCTGGCCGGGCGTCAAAGCGCGGCACCCGGGGCACGCACCAGGCTCGAAGCGGCGCGCGCCTACGCCGATGGCGGTGATCCTGCCGCCGCACGACGGATGCTCGCATTGATCGCCGCCGACCGGACCGCGAGTGGTGAGCTCGCGACCCAGGCGGTGCGGACCCTCCTCGAGGTCCAGATCGCTGCCGGCGAGCTCGAGGAAGCGGAAAGGACGCTCGAGGCCCGTGGCGACCTCTTCCCGGCGGAGGACCGCGCCATCATCCGTCGGCGGCTGGCGCTGGGGTGGATGCATCGTGGGGCCCTCGACCGCGCCGCACGACTCATCGAGACCGACAGCAGCGTCGACGGTGCGGCGCTGGCCGGGCGGCTCGCTCTCCTTCATGGGGACCTGAAGGGGGCCCGCCTCCTCTTTCAGCAGGCGGGTCCCTATGCCGGCACCCGCGCGGAAGCGACCGAACGGACGGCACTGCTCGCGCTGATCCAGCCGATCGATGCCGATTCGATGCCCCTCCTCGGCAGTGCGCTCCTCGCGCTCGAGCGAGGGGACACCGTCCTGGCCGTGGCGGGGATCGATCGGGCCGCGCAGGGACTCGAGCCGAAGAAGGGAGGCGCCCAGTTGGCCCTCCTCGCCGCCGAACTCGAGTGGGCGCGGGGCGGAGTGGTCGACGCCGAGCGGCGCCTGAAACTGGTCGCGGGGACAAGAGTGCCGGCCACCGCGCCGGCGGCCGAGCTCGACCTGGCTCGGCTCCTGGTGGCACTCCGGCGGAACCCCGAGGCGATCGCCCAGCTGGAGCACCTGATCCTGACCTATCCGGAGAGCCCCCTCGTCCCCCAGGCGCGCCGCCTGCTGGACGAAGTGCGCGGCGGGGTGCCGGCGACATGAGGCGGCGTGATTTCGTCGGCGCGATGGTGGCGGGGGGGCTTGTGCCTCGGCTCCCGCCCTTCACCCTGCCGCGCCAGCGCAGCGACTACATCCTGATCCCGATGGATGACGGGCAGGCGGAGCATCTCAAGGCGTATGGGGTGACTTTCCGACTCCTGGAGCGCGGGGGACGGGGAGAGTGGCTCCTCAATTACCGGAACGGGTCGTTCCTGCTGCCGGCCGACGCCGGGACCTCACGTGACGCCGCGCTCGCCGGCGTGACGACGTTGCCGATCAGCGCGGGAAAGGCCGACCAGATCCGCGCCGAGATCGCTGAGACCAACGCCGATGCGGTACCGCTCGAGAAGGCGCCGAAGGTAGCGGTCTATGTGCCGCCCGGTACCGCCCCGTGGGATGACGCGGTGACGATGGCGCTCAACTATGCCGGCATCAAGTTCGAAAAGGTGTGGGACGCGGAGGTCATCGCCGACAAACTCCCGACCTACGACTGGCTGCACCTGCACCACGAGGATTTCACCGGCCAGTACTCGAAGTTCTTCATGACCTACGCCGGCGCCCCTTGGCTCCGCGAGATGGTCGAGCTCAACGGCCAGATGGCCCGCCGCCTCGGCTTCCCCAACGTCCCCGCCGCCAAGAAGGCGGTGGCGGAGAAGATCCGGACCTTCGTCGATCGGGGCGGCTTCCTCTTCGCCATGTGCACCGCCACCGAGACGCTCGACCTCGCACTGGCGGCCCACGACGTCGATATCGCCGCCAGCTACGCCGACAACACGCCGATGGATCCCGGCGCCTCGGCCCGGCTCGACTGGTCGCGCGCGCTGGCGTTCCAGGGAGGGCAGATCGAGGCCAGCCCGACGGTGCCGCAGTTCTCCGACATCGACGGCCACCAGGTCAACTCGCTCGGGCGCCGCCAGCCGCTGGGATCGTTCACCCTGTTCGAGTACAGCGCCAAGATCGACCCGGTCAATACGATGCTGACCCAGGACCACCGCCAGGTGATCCCCGATTTCTACGGTATCACGACCAGCTTCCTCAAGACCCGGATCAAGCCGGGGGTCACCATCCTCGCCGACGAGCCGGGCGCGCCGTGGGCCAAGTACATCCACGGCGAGCTGGGGCAGGGGACGTGGACCTTTTACGGGGGGCACGACCCCGAGGACGCGCAGCATGCCATCGGCGACGCGCCGACGGACTTGTCGCTGCATCCGCACAGTCCGGGGTATCGACTGATCCTCAACAACGTGCTCTTCCCGGCGGCGAAGAAGAAGGAGTTGAAGACCTGAGGGGGTGGAGGGTCTAGGGTTGAGGGCGCTGTCCACGACCCTCCGCCCGCTTTCGCAACGCCTCGACCATTGCCCGGATCTGTTTGGCGCGGGTCGCAATGGCTGTCGCAGTGACTCGATCGATGAAGCCCATCCGCGCGGCAAGGTATGTCTGCGTCCGAGCTTCACCGAGGGAGCCTAGCGCGATCCGCATGAAGTTCGCGAAGTCCTTGTCCCCGCCCCCTTTCGAGCTCCCCTCCGCGATGTTGGACGCGACCGACACAGCCGACTTGCGCAGGTGCGCAGCCAGGCCGTATCGCTCCCGGGACGGAAAGGACTCCGTCGCGCGATAGATGGCCAGCACATAGTCCGTGCTCAGTTTCCAGACGACCAATCCGCTGAAGTCTCCCATCGACGACCTCCGATGCTTTCCAAGTTAGGGGACGCAAGGTCGCGTGGCGTCACCCGAATCTTCCGCGCGTGGTACTCGAAAATGCAGCACCCTCCACCCTCCACCCTCGACTACATTTCCGCCGTGAATCCTCGTCTTCCAGCCGCCATCACAGATCACCTCGCCCGCGAGATCCGTGCCGCCGGCGGGTGTGAGATCAACTTCGCCGCCGAGGTGGGCGGTGACGGGGTGATCTCCGCCGTCCGCGTCCTCGCGCGGGGGACCGCCGAACGGGTGCTGGCCTTGCCCGGAGCATTCGAGGCGGGGCAGATGATGCTCCACAACCACCCTAACGGCGTCCTCCAGCCGTCGTCGGCCGACCTGCACGTGGCGGCGTCGCTCGCCGACCTGGGGGTCGGGTTCGGCATCATCGACAACGCCGGCACCGGCCTCTTCGTCGTGGTCGAGATCCCCAAGGCGCGGAAGCAGGAACCGATCGACGCGCTCGCCGTGGTCGACCTGCTGGGTGAGACCGGGCCGGTCCATCGCGTACTCGGCAACTACGAGGACCGCCCCAGCCAGCGCGACATGGCGGCCTACATCGCCGACGGGTACAACGACGGCGGCACGCTCCTGCTCGAGGCGGGCACCGGGGTCGGGAAGAGCTTCGCCTACCTCGTCCCCGCCATCGCCTGGGCGATGAAGAACAAGGAACGGACCATCGTCAGCACCGCCACCATCACCCTGCAGGAGCAGCTGGTGGCGAAGGACCTCCCGATGCTGGCCGACGCCCTCCGCGACGGTGATCGGGTCCCGACCTTCGCGCTCCTCAAGGGGTGGCGGAACTACCTCTGCCTCAACCGGCTCAAGGCGGCCGGTGAGTCTCAGGGGTCGCTCCTCGAACCCGACAAGCATGACGAGCTGATCCGCATCACCGGGTGGGCGGCGCGCACCAGCGATGGCTCGCTCGCCGACCTTCCCGCGCCACCGACCCCGGAAGTGTGGGATGAGGTGAGCGCCGAGGCCGATCTGTGCCCCCGGCTGGAGTGCAGCTTCTACAGCAAGTGCTTCTTGTTCGCGGCCCGACGGAAGGCGGCGGAGGCCGACGTGGTGGTGGTGAATCACCATCTCCTTGCCGCCGACCTCGCGGTGCGCCAAGCGGCCGACAATTGGCGGGAAGCGGCGGTCCTGCCTCCGTATCAGCGGATCGTTCTCGATGAGGCGCATCATCTCGAGGACGTGGCCGCCAACCACCTCGGCGCCCAGGTCTCGAGTCGGGGGGTGCGGCGGACGCTGGCGCGCCTGGAGCGGAACGGGAAGGGGATCGTCCCGGCGCTCGGCCGCGAGCTCGCGACCCGGAACGATCTGCTCAGCAACGCATCGCTCGACCTCCTGCGCCAGCGACTGGGGCCGGGCGTGGTCGACGCCAAGCGCGCCGCCGATCTCTTCTTCCTCCGGCTCCACTCGCGGCTGGAGACCGAGCAGGGGCCGCTCCGCCTCACCGACGACTTCGCCGCCGACCCGGTCTGGGCGGAGGGGCTCTCGGCGGAACTCGACCAGATGCTCGGCGGCTTTCGGCGGATCAAGGAGGATATCGCGACCATCGCCGATCGGATGAAGGAAGGGGACTCGAGCGAGCGCCGCGACCAGCTGCTGGCGGAGTGCCGATCGGTCGTGCGGCGGCTCGAGAGCGCGTCCGACGGACTCAACGCCGCGCTCCGACCCGCGGCGGGTGGGACGCCCCGGGTGCGGTGGGCGGAACGGAGCGGCCGGAAGGGACAGGACGTGTCCTGCGCCGCGGTGCCGCTCGACCTGGCGCCCATCCTTCGCGCGCTGCTCTTCGACCGGGTGAAGACGGCGGTGCTTACCAGCGCCACCCTCGCCGCGGGGGGAGAGTTCGGATTCCTCAAGGGACGGCTGGGGCTCGATGGTGAGGCGAGCAAGGTGACTGTGGAGGAGATCCTCCCCTCGCCATTCGACTTTCCGAGCCAGTGCATCTTCGGCATCCCCGACGACGTCCCCGACCCACGCGAAGACCCGACCGGACACGCCGCGGCGGTGGTGGAGGTGATGCGCGACCTCGCCTACGCCTCGGACGGCGGGATGTTCGTCCTCTTCACGAGCCACGCGGCGCTCCGCGCCGCCGCGACCCGCGCCCGCGAACTGCTCGGCGATCGGTGGCCCCTGCTGGTACAAGGGGAGGGGAATCGCGACGTCCTGTTGCGCCGCTTCCGGGAGGCGGGGAACGCGATCCTGCTCGGCACCGACACCTTCTGGGAAGGAGTCGATGTGCCGGGGCGCGCGCTCCGGGCGCTGATGCTCACGAAGCTGCCGTTCAAGGTGCCGAGCGAGCCGCTCACGGCCGCACGGTTGGAGCGCCTCGCTGAGCAGGGGGAGGACGGCTTTCTCGGCTACCTCCTGCCGCACGCGGCGCTCAAGCTCAAGCAGGGGTTCGGTCGCCTGATCCGGAGCCGGTCGGACATCGGCGTGGTCGTGTTGATGGATCCGCGAGTGCTGCGGAAGAACTACGGCCCCCAGGTCCTCGGAGGGCTCCCGCGGGCCGACCGGGTGACGGGTAGTTGGCGGCAGGTGCGGACCAAGATCGAGGATTTCTTCGCGCGCCACGGCGTTGGGGCCGCGGCGGAGTAGATCGTATCGGCGTCAAGGAGGGGGCGATTAGATTGAAGGGGTGAACGCGCTCCCCATCCCTCGGCCCAGCAAGATCGTCTGCGTCGGCCGGAACTACGTGGAACATGCCAAGGAGCTCGGCAACGAGGTCCCCAAGTCGCCGCTCATCTTCTTCAAGCCGCCCAGTGCGCTGGTCGGCGTCGGTGCACCCATCGTCCTGCCGGGCGCATCAGAGCTGGTGGAGTACGAGGCCGAGATCGGGGTGGTGGTCGGTCGGGTGCTTCGGAATGTGGACGCCGACGGGGCCGAGCGGGGGATCCGGGGGTTCATCTGTGCGAATGACGTCACCGCCCGCGACCTCCAGAAGTCGGATGGCCAGTGGGCCAGGGCCAAGGGCTTCGACTCGTTCTGCCCGGTCGGACCCCGGCTGGTCGAGAGCATCGACTGGCGGGAGCTCGAGGTCATCGGCCGGGTCAATGGCGAGGAGCGCCAGCGCGGCTGCGCAGCGCAGATGGTCTTCAGCATCCCGCAGCTGTTGGCGTATATCAGTGGTATCATGACCCTCGAACCGGGCGACCTGGTCCTGACCGGGACCCCGGCGGGGGTCGGACCCCTCGCGCCGGGGGACTTGGTCGAGGTCGAGATCCCCGGCATCGGCATCCTTTCGAACCCAGTGGTGGCAGACTCCCGATGATCAAGGCGAACGCGCGTGTCGACGCACTCCCTGGCTACCCGCTGGCGGAGATCCCCGCCATCAAGCGGCGACTCCTCGAGCAGGGGGTCGACGTCATCGATATGGGCGCCGGCGACGCCGACCTGATGCCCGCGCGGCCGATCGTCGATGCGCTGGTGGCCGCGCAGGACGAGCTCCGTTTCCATAAGTACGGATTCCAGCAGGGGCTCCCCGAGTTCCGGCAGGCGATCACGCGCTTCATGGAGCGACGATTCCGGCAGACCTTCGACCCGATGACCGAGACCTTGCCGCTCGTCGGCTCCAAGGAAGGGTTGGCCCACCTCGCCTTCGGAGTGGCGTCACCCGGCGACGTCGTGCTGGTCCCCGAGCCGGGCTACCAGGCGTACATCGGCGGCGCGATCCTCTCGGGGTCGGAACCGCTTATCTGCCCGCTCAAGGCCGAGAAGGGGTTCCTGCTCGACTGGGAGTCGATCCCCGAGGCGACCCTGCGGCGCACCAAGCTCGCCTACCTCAACTACCCCAACAATCCGACCGCCGCGATCGCGTCGCTCGAGTACCTCGCCAAGACGGTGGCCATCTGCAAGAAGTACGATATCCTCCTCGCCTTCGACAATCCCTATGTCGACGTGACGTACGATGGGTACGTGGCGCCGAGCATCTTCGAGGTGCCGGGAGCGCGGGACGTGGCGATCGAATTCCTGTCGCTGTCGAAGAGCTACTCGATGACCGGGTGGCGGTGCGGCTTCGCGGTGGGGCGGAAGGAGCTCATCGCGATCCTGACCCGGGTGAAGAGCTACACCGATACCGGTCCCTGGCTCGCGATCCAGAAGGCGGGGATCGTGGCCCTCGATCGGAGTGAGGAATTCGTGAGGCCATTCGTGACCGAGCTGCAGCGCCGGCGCGACTCGGCGCTCGCGGTGTTGCGGCGCGATGGTCTCGACGTCTCCACCCCCAAGGGGGCGATGTATCTCTGGGTCCCGCTCCCCAAGGGGATCCCGTCGGCGCCGTTCACGCGCCGCGTACTCGAGGAGACCGGAACGGTGCTGCTGCCTGGAAGCGGGTTCGGGCCGGCGGGGGAAGGCTTCTTCCGCATCGCGCTCACGGTCGGACCGGAACGTCTGGCCGAAGGGATCGCGCGGGTGGGGAAGGTGCTGGCCTCCGTGCAGGGCGCGAAGGCGTAAGCGCGTGCGTCGACCTGAGTTCCGCTGGGGGAGTGAGTCCCCCGTACCGCGCCCCTGGAGGGTGTGGGTGGTCGCGACGGCGCTGCATTCGCTGCTCTTGTTCGGGTGGATCACAGGTCGGCCGGTGGACCCGGTACGCTATCCGCACCAGCTGATCACCCTCGCGCCGATGGAGGTGGCGGGACGTGAGGTGAGGATCCCGACACCGGGCCCCGAGGAACTCAAGAGCCGTGGGATCCGCGCCCCGAAGACAGCGATCTTTGCGCCCCCTCCCCCCGCGCCCCCTCGGCCACTCGCCGAGCGCACGGAGCGGGCTGCCTCGCCGACCCAGAGGCCGGCGCGAGGCCGCATCGGGCGACTCGGGCCGGGGCTGGGCGAAGGGCTGCTCTGGGTCGAGCCGCTGCCGCTCCCCCCTCGGCAACTGGCCGCAGTCCTCACACGGAAGAGCGCGAAGGAACTCGCCGACAGCTTCGTGACCGCGGTGGTCCAGGCTTACCTCGATTCGATCGCGCACGATCCCGACGTGGCGCCACTCCGGCCCCCGGTCTGGGTGGCCACGGTCGGCGGGAAGAAGTACGGCATCGATCCAGGGTTCATCTATGTCGCGGGGCTCAAGATCCCGACGGCGCTCCTCGCCTTCCTCCCGATCGGCGGCGCGGGCAGACAGCAGCCGATCGACCACGCGCTTGAGGGGATGGCGTACGACCTGCGGGTCGCGGGGGCGAGGGCGCGGAACCTGGACGACTTCCGCCGCGCGGTGCGGGAGCTGAGGGCCAAGAAGGAAGCGGACCGACGGTTCGAGGAGAATCGGGGGACGGCGCCCTCCGATACACTGGTTGGAACTGTGGACCACTAGTGCGAAGTCCGAAGTGCGAAGTCCGGGGTGCAGGGATGCACGCTTCGGAGCTACCCGCACTTCGCACCTCGCACTTCGCACCGGCAAATATGAAACTCATCGATCCGATCCAAACGATAGTGATCGTCCACGGCTCCCAGGGCCGCGCCGCAACGGCCGACCGGGAACTCGCTTGGCGGCTCAAGCGCGAGGTGGACCGCCGCACTGACGGGACCACCTTCCGCCGGGCGGTGGTGGTGGGGGATGACGCGTACTATGCCCACGATGCCTTTGAGCCGAGTCCGGTGATCGCGATCGGCGGGCCGGGGGTCAATCGGGCGAGCGAGGAAATGAGCACTCACGTGCCGCTGGTCTTTTCGCAGGAGGATCGGGTCTTCGTGCAGGCGCGCCTCGAAGATGAGGACGCGCAGGTGATCCTCTGGGGGATGGATGCGGCGGCGACGGCGCAGGCGGTGGATGCGTTCCTGTTCCAGGGGGTGCTGGACAAGATGCTCGAGCGTCTCTGGCGGCCAGGGCATCAGGGGACGCATTAGCGCGGGTGGGTCTGGTTCCGTGAACCTCTCGCGAAAACGCTAAGCCGCGAAGTCACGCGAAATGACAACTTGAGGGGGCCCGTAGTCGAAATCCCGACTGTGGGCCCCCAAAGTCCCTTTTCGCGAACCTTCGTGTTCTCGCGTTTTCGCGCGAGGTTCACGGAGCTCGGCGTACTCGAGTCGATCGGCGGGCGGGGATGGCTGGCGGTTCGGCGAAGGAGCCATCGAACACGTCTAAATGTTAAAGCGTCTCTGGCGGCCAGGGCATCAGGGGACGCATTAGCGCGGGTGGGCCTGGTTCCGTG